>DFJU01000112.1:0-210 GCA_002373755.1 Bacteroidales bacterium UBA3663
CCGATGGCCATGACGATTCCGCTTATTCCGCCCATTATAAAAAGCATTTCCGTAGGGGCACTGCCGACGAATCCAATCCAGATGTTGGCGCACAGCCCGGCAAAGCCAACCAGCGAGATGATGCTGCCAATCAGCAGTTTCGTGAGCAGTTGCTGCTTCAGCAGTTTCGGCTTGGATGTCGGGGTGCTTTTCCGGATCAGCTCCTCCAGA
>DFJU01000112.1:279-4591 GCA_002373755.1 Bacteroidales bacterium UBA3663
TCGGGGTTCTTCTCGATGGCGGCCAATACGATTTTCGTGCGGTTTTCCGTCTCTTCCTTTTTGCGTCGGCCAATGAGCCAGATGATCAGGACGGGCATTGCGCCGCAGATGGCGATGGGCACCAGATTATTGAACAGACTGTTAAAGATTAAATAGAGATCATGCATTGTTTTTGAGGTTTTAAGTGTTAGACGTTTTGTGAACCGATTCACCCAAATAACCGGATTGGAGGGCGAAAGGTGACGTCGCTACGTGAATTTTTTTCAATTTTATGGGCGAACTGTGCATCTGCCTGACATACAAACATTGCGGAAAATTGTGTAACTTTGCGGCCCTATGAACAAACGAACATTTGAATTAATCAAGATTCGCTCCATCAGCTCCGCATTCACGATGCTGACAATTGTCATCTTCAAGCCATTCCAGATTGTGGCGGGGCTGTTGTCGTCCTTCATGCACCTGCTCGTCCTTTGGGTGTTGGGCGTCGTCGTCTGCCTTGTGTCCGATGGCATCATTTCCCTCATTTTCCGGAAGCCGATGACCTATGAGCGTGGCGTGAACTACATCATACGCCGCAACCTGTGGTTCCAGTTCATCAACACGCCGCTCGTGTCGCTGATGATTTGCACGTACCGGCATTTCCTGTTGGGCGGCCGTGAGATGAACAACCATCTTTCGTGGGACAACTTCATCGAGACTCTGCTCGTCAATGCTTTCTGCTCGTTCTCCATCGGCCTCTATTGGCGCTTCAAGTTCCGCAGCCGTTTCCTTGCAGCCGAACTGATGGAGACGCGCATCCTGAACGCGCATCTTCAGTCCATGCAGCAGGAGCAGGAGGTTGCAGTTCCGTCGGCCGATGCCACATCCGAACCAGCCGTTGCGCCCGTACAGCCGACGGCATCGACCATCACGCTCACCGGCTCGACCAACGACTCGCTGACGCTCCAGATGTCCGACCTGCTCTACATCGAGGCGATGGGCAACTACGTGAAAATCTTTCATTTGCGCGATGGTGCGGTGCGGTCGGACATGCTGCGGGCCACCTCCCGACAGATTGAAGACGAGCTGAATTCATGTCCGATGGTCGTGCGTTGCCACCGAGCCTTTCTTGTCAACCTTGGGCAGGTCGAACAAATCGAATCGAAGGCGGGCACCATGCAGCTCCTGATGAAGCACAGCCACGAGTCAATCCCGGTGTCGCGTAGCAATATGGCCGATGTGAAACGTGCTGTCAAATGCGTGTAAATCAACGTAGTGCATCATTCCCGCGAGAACTCGAAATGGAACGGTTTGTCGAAGTGGCGGCGTGAATAGTAGGTCACCGACGGGTGGGTCAGGTCCATCACCATCGTCCACAGAGTGCCGCCTATAAAGTCCTCTTTTTCAGATTTTTGCGCTACGGATTGGATGACTTCGGTCAGTTGCCCTGCGTTCATCACGCCGCCCAGGCTGTCGTATTGCGCCATCATCTTTTCGTGCCGGTGGTCGTATTCGCTCAGTCCGACCTTGAATTTCGCCTCGCACAGATAGTGGTTCGTCACGAATGGTGTTTCGGTTACAATCATCTCATTGTCAACATATTCCACCACGATGCTCTTGCCCGACGCATCGGCCATCGCAAAATGGTAGGCCGAGCCGGGGTCGGTGTTCATGTCGATGCCGTCCAGCAGGCTGATTGCCTCATCGACATTGGCCGCATTCTTCAGCAGATATTGGATTGAAGTGGTCGAGGTCAGGTCGGGCTTGTCGCTCTTCTGGTGCGTGAATTCGGTGTCGCCGGCGCAGAGGCATGCCACCGCGAGTCCCTTCTCGTTCAGTCCGTCCAGGGCGAAGAAGATGCCCGCCAACGCCTTGTACTGGTTGGCGAAACCTTCGGGCTTGAAGTCGTCGCCGAAGCCGAAAAAGTCGGTCGAGAAGGTCGTGATTGCCTCGTAGCCCTCGTCGGGCACGGTGTGGACCACGAGCGCCGTGCCATACGGATAGTCGAAGTTGCGCGCCATCATCCGGCCGCCATCGGGTGTGCTTACGGCCAATGTGGAACAGCCGACGGTCTTGATGGGCGGGTCGATCTTTTCGGGCTTGAAGTGGCCTTTCGACAGGAATTCGGCCACGTAGGTCGCGATGGAGCTGACATCGGCGCATCCGCCACGGGCCATCAGTTCACGGAAGCCGTCGTCGCCGCTGTACTCCATGAAGTACAATCCGTCGTCCAGCTTCCTGCACGATGCGGCACCCTTGGCCAACGCGCCGAATTCCATCCACACCAGAGCGGCGGCCACGACGACAAGTCCCAGCACGCCTAAAAACGTAATTTTCAATGCTTTTTTCATGTTATCCTGTTTTCAAATGGTTTGTAGCCGCAAAAATACACATAGTTGCAGAAATCACCAAATATGTGTGAAATTCTGTTGTTATTCCGATAAAATGCACGAAATCTAATCGTGATAGTCGCTGTCCTTCCACTCGAACTTTACGGTTTCGGGCACCATGTATCGGCCAACCTTGTAGTCGATGTTGGCCTTGTGCGCCTGACTGAGCTGGTAGCAGCGTGGGATGCGGTACAGGCGTCCGTCCTTGACGAAGCGCGCCCCCGTCTGGTGGAAGCGGAAGGGGATGCCATTGGCCACACACTGCTCCCGCACGTGCAGAATCCAGTCGTAGTGACAGGGACGCGCATCCACGCCAGACTCGCCGCTCACGGCCACCTCTTCAATCTGTGGGGTGAGGTAGGGCATGAGGTTGACATCGGCCAACATCGGCGCCACGATGATGCTCTTGTGCCTGATGGGGAGCGACATGAAGATGGGCAGGCGGTAGTCGGCCAATGCCTGATTCTCGACGGTGCAGCCCACAAGGACGTTCGGGTAGCCGTCGCCCCAGTCGTCGGGCACGCACTCCATGAAACGGTCGATGCGCTTGGTGAAGAAGTAGAACCACAGGTCGCTCCGTTCCTTCATCATCCGCCAACATTCCGGGCGCCAGGCATCGGCATCGTCCAGCAGGAAATCGGACGTGAAGCAGGTGAAGACGACCTTGCCGCTCTCGATTTTCCACGACTTGTCGCGTCTGCGCTTGATGGGCAGGTTGAAATTGGCCGTCTTTCGGCATTCGCTGCTCGAAATCTCGCTACCGTACATCGCGTCCTGCCGATACACATAGCAATACCTGCACCCGGGGCTGATCTTGGTGCATCCGTGCCACGGATTCCAGTCGGCGTATATTTCCCAATGCTCAGACATGAGAAATGATAATGGTAGATTTTATGCGGGTTATATTACAACTTTTCTATTGCTTTGCGGCATCTTTGCTCGTCTTTATCAGTGAGTTCTGGATGCATTGCTGTGCCGCCGCGCTCGATGGTGCCTACGATTTTAAAACCTGCATAGCGGGCGATTTCACGCATGGCGCGGATGGCGCCGCGCGACTGCTTGAACAGGATGTTCCAAGGCCAAGGCGTGGTGCAGGTGCTGATGAGGATACACTTCTTGCCTTTCATCAGAGGCTCTGGAAAGCGTGGGGTGTCGCGCATCATTCCATAGACCTGACGGTCGAACATCAGCTTCATCTGTCCTGGGATGTTGCCCCAGTAGCAGGGCGCACCCATGATGATGGCATCGGCCTGCTGCATCATCTGCAGTACCCGCTGCGAATCGTCCTCAGCGAGTACGCATTTCTCTTTCGTGCGGCAGGCCATACAACCCGTGCAAGGCTTCACGGTCAGGTCGTTGGTATAGACCATCTCCACCGTGTCGTCTCGTTTCTCCGCTTCTTCGCGCATGATGCCGAGCATCTGCGATATCAGTCCCTTCTTACGAGGACTTCCGTTAATGATTAGGATATTCATTTGCTCACATAAATTCTACAAGTTTCTTCACCTCGCAGCCTTTGCTTTCGTAATAGGCGAGCATCTCTGGGAGTTTCTTCAGGTCGTAGCTGGTGACGCAGTCGGAGATGACATGCACCGTGAAGCCGGCCTTGGCCATGTTGAAACACGTCGATTTCACGCAGGCCGTAGCGTCTGCACCAGCCACGTAGAACTCATTGATGCCGTTCGCGGCAATGAAAGCGGAAAAAGCCTCGCTTGTGAGGGCATTGCTCTTCGTCTTCACGAAGATGTTGTCTGACACGACCTTCATCTCAGGCACCAGTTCCTCGCCCTTGCTGCCCGGCTTGAAAGTCCGCGTAGCAGCGGTGACGTTGTTGTGCTTGATATAGACAACCTGCATCCCCTCTGCCACAGCCCATTCGATGGCGGTGTTGATGTTGCCGATGATGTCGCGATAGTGCTTGGTGATGTCGTTCTGAATGTCGA
>DFJU01000100.1 GCA_002373755.1 Bacteroidales bacterium UBA3663
CGCCCAGATTGCCGGTCAGCGTGAGCTTTTCGCCCTTGCCCTTGCACAATGCCGACTCGACCATCAGAATCGTGCCGCCCACAGACGTCCACGCCAGACCGGTCACCACGCCCGCGTAGTCGTTACCCTCGTACTTGTCGGGGTCGTAGTCGGGCATTCCGAGGTATTCCTTCAGGTCTTCTGGCTTCAGGCGCGATGGCACAGGCTCGCCGTTCGACACCTTCCAGGCCACCTTGCGCATAATCTTGGCCAGCCGCTTGTCGAGCAGGCGCACGCCACTCTCGCGTGTATATTGGTCGATGATGGCCTCCATCGTGTTGCGCGGGATGGTGAATTTCACATCCTTCAGGCCATGTTCGAGGCGCTGTTTCGGCAACAGGTGGCGTTCGCCGATTTCGACCTTCTCCTCCATGATGTAGCCCGACAGGTCGATGATCTCCATGCGGTCGCGTAGCGGCGCGGCGATGGGCGCGAGGTCGTTGGCCGTAGCGATGAAAAGCACCTTCGAGAGGTCGTAATCCACGTCGAGGTAGTTGTCGTGGAAAGTCGCATTCTGCTCCGGGTCAAGCACTTCGAGCAGGGCCGATGCCGGGTCGCCACGGAAGTCGCCCGAGATCTTGTCAATCTCGTCGAGCACGAACACCGGATTGTCCGAGCCCGCCTTGACCAAGCCCGAGATGATGCGTCCGGGCATGGCTCCGATGTAGGTCTTGCGATGGCCTCGGATTTCGGCCTCGTCGTGCAATCCGCCCAACGAGATGCGGACGTACTTGCGCTTCAGGGCCTCGGCGATGCTCTTGCCAAGGCTGGTCTTGCCCACACCTGGAGGGCCGAACAGACAAAGAATCGGCGATTTCATGTCGCCGCGCATCTTCAGCACGGCTAAATGCTCCAGGATGCGTTCCTTGACCTTCTCCAATCCGTAGTGGTCGTGGTCGAGCACACGCTGGGCGCGCTTCAGGTCGAGATTGTCATCGGTCAACTCACCCCACGGCAAATCGACCATCGTCTGCAAATAGCTGAACTGCATCGAGTAGTCGGGGCTCTGCTCCTGCATACGCTGCAACTTGTTGATTTCCTTGGTGAAGACCTTGCTCACCGATTCGCTCCAATGCTTCTTGTTGGCACGTTCAAGCAGGCGGTCGATGTCGTCCTGCTGGCTTTCGCCCAACGCCTCCTGAATGGTGTGAATCTGGTTGTGCAGATATGCCTGACGCTGCTGCTCGTTGATGTTGGCCTGCGTCTGCTCGTGCAGCTGGCTCTTCAATTGGGCGAACTGGAGTTCCTGGTTGATGATGCCCGACAGGGCGACGGCACGCTCGTAGATATCGACCTGCTCGAGCAGCGACTGACGGCGCGCGACCGGCATCGGGAACGTCGAACAGAGGAAATTGATGAGGAACGGATCGTCCTTGAAATTCTGGAGCGCAAAGACGACCTCGCCCGGCAGGTTGTTGTCAATCAGCTTGACGAACTCGCCCAAATCCTCCTTGATGTTGCTCATCAGGGCACGGAACTGCTGGTCGCCCTTCAGCAGAGGCTTCTCCTCCACCAGATGCACCTCGGCCGTAATGAACGGCTTGGTTTGCAGCACTTTGTCGATGCGGAACATGTTGCGACCGTGCAGGAAGACGTTGGTCGTGCCGTCGGGCATTTCGAGGCTCTTCATCACTTCGGCGATGCAGCCCACGCGGTAGATATCGGCCTCGCCTGGTTCCTCGACGGTTGCCGAAATCTGGGTGACGACACCGATGTAGTGATGATGCTTTTCGGCATCTTTGGCCACTTTGCGCGACGATTTGCGTCCCAACACGAGCGGCATTGTCATATCGGGAAAGAGCACCAGGTCGCGTGCGGCAATCAGCGGCAGTTCGTTGCCGTTGAACTTGTTCATGTCGATGTCCGACGATGACTTGTCTTCGGGGAAAATTGACAGGATGGTCGAACCCTCTACGCGATGGTCACTCATTGCTTCAAGATCTAATTTTATCTTATTCATTTGTTTAAGTTTTTTTTCATTTCATTTTTCGAGGCTCTGTGTCGATTCGGAATAATGGTCGTCGCTCATGACCTCACAACCTCATAACCTTAAAACCTCATAGCGTTCTTTCCGGATAAAGTGCCTGCCACCACGTCGGGTCGTCCTTCAGGCAGCGGGCGAACCAGGCCATCGTCGCATTTTGCCACAACAGGCGGTGTTTTTGTCCGATGCCGTGATTGTCGCCCTTGAAACTGAGCATTTCGACGTCCTTGCCGAGCAGCTTCAGCGCGGTGTACATCTGCACCGAGTTGTTGTACGGCACATTGGTGTCGTCCGTGCCGTGCAGGAAGAGCATCGACGACTTGATCCTGTCGGCATGATAGAGCGGCGAACGGTCAACGTAGAGGTCGGGGCGCGTCCACGGATAGCTGTTGGCCATCGACACCTCGCTGTAGGTATAGCCCCAATAGCCATAGCCCCAATAGTTCGAGTGGTCGCTGATGCCGGCATGGCTCACGGCGCAACGGAAAATGTCGGTCACCGTCTGGAGATATTGCGTCAGGAAGCCGCCGTACGATGCACCGATGCAGCCCAACCGCTCGCGGTTCACGTAGGGATGTTCGTCGCAGAAGGCCGTTGTCGCCTCGATGACGTCGCGTGCAGGGTCGGCTCCGGCCGTGTTGACGTGGCGTGCCGCCCATTCCTGACCGAAGCCTGTCGCACCGCTCGGATTGACCACCAGGACCACGTAGCCCTGAGCCGCCCACACCGTCCACGGATAGGGGAACTCGAAGTTGCGCAGAGTGCCAGAGCATCCGCCATAGTAATAGACAATCATCGGATATTTGGCCGATGCGTCGAAGCCGTTTGGCAGATAATACCGGCAATGCACCTCGTCGCCGATGCTGTTGCGGCAGGTCCACGCCACGGCCGATGCCACATCTGTCCCATCGAACACGTCGCTGTTCAGATTTTCCAGCAGACGCGCGGCTTTCGGCTTCTTGCCGACCTCCATGTCGTACAGACGCCAGCTGTGGTCGTTGCTTTCGCCCACAAAGACCATCGTCTGTGCATTGTCGGCCAATGCCCATCGTCCCACCACCTCTTCCGGCTGGTTGAGTCGTTCGATGCTGCCCGACGACGGGTCAATGCGGTACAGCGCGCAGCTGTCGCACACCTCGGCCGTGAAGTAGATTTTGCCGTCGGCGGCGTGCCAGTCGAAGTTGGCCACCATCGGGTCGAACGTCTTGGTGAGCGGCACGATTTTCCGCGTAGCGATGTCCATCACATAGAGCTGCTGGTCAACCATCGATGCGGTCATGCTGTCGGGCACGACGCAGCCGATGCCGCCCAAGCACTCCGGCGAACCCTCGATGCAGATTTTTGTGCCGTCGGGCGAATATTGCGCACTTCCGATGAAACCGTCGCGGTCAACGAGCGTGTCGAGCCTCATCGTGGCCAAATCGAGTTCAAAGATGCTGTAGAGCGATGTGGGCCGTTGCGTGAGCCTTGCATCCGACTTGCATAGCAGCAGACGTTGGCCGTCGCATCGTATGTTGCTCACCCACTGGTTGTTGTATCCGAACGTGAGCTGCTGCTTCAACCCGCTTTTGATGTCGTAGATTGCCAAGTAGTTGCGGTCGCGCCATCCGGGTTGGCGGTCGTCGGGATGCAAAAAACGGAAAGCTTCGGGGTTCGCATCCTTCGGCCCCTCCTGACGCACCGAAATGAGCAGGCGGTCTTCGGTCGGGAACACGTCGAAATCGGTGTCGGGCAGCTCCTCAACCCATATTTCTTCGGCCAATGTGCCAGGATCGACCACCACCATGCGGTTCTTGCCACCATGTCCGCGCACCTGATAGAACTTGTTCGTGCGAGGCAGCCAATGCGAATTCTGCGCCAACCGCACGCGCCGCCCTGTCGCACGCTCGCAAAGGAAGTAGTCGTAGTCGGCCCACTCGCCGTTCGGCGTGCTGATGCCCACGATGAACCATTTTCCGTCGGGCGAAACCTCCAGGTCGCAATATCGCTTTGACTTCTGCAACTGCCCGAATGTCAAGCGTTTGCCTTGACCGATGCTGCTATCGACCGAAAGTCGCGTAGCTTGCACCTTGGCCGCACTGTCCGACACCAAAACGATGCGCAAGCTGTCGTTCCTATGCGGATCGGACAGATATTTTACGCTCAACGTGTGGCTTCCCGGCTCCAATTCGAGTTTTCCTTCCGATGCCTCATTGCCGTCAACGTACAGCTGATAGCTTTTCGGTGCTTTCTGCAACTTCACTTCGCCCACGAAATAGTCGGCGGTGCTCACCTTTGCGCCAAGCAGGTGCAATGCCGAGGTTGTGGCCGATGGCAATGCCTCGCCGCTCCATATCGCGCCGTTGCGAAGCCCGTCGAACGACACAGATCCGCGTAGCAGCGATGCCGTGTCGTACCTCTGCGCATTCACGTCGGTGCTGTCGAGCATGACCGGCCGCCGCACCTCAATCGGGCCGACATGACGGAAAGCCGCTACGTGAATCGTATCGGCCGCAACCACAGAAAAAAAACAGAAAAGGGAAAGAAAAATCGTTATTTTTTTCGTCATACATGTATGTTTACCGACTCACGTTCAGCAATTATCGTGCCAAACTGCGCAACCAAGCAATTTCTTCCGGCCAACGTGCCTCATCGGGCGTTTCAAGTATGATTGGCATGTCGTCAAAACGGGCATCGTTCATAAAGCGGTGGAAGAACTCCTCGCCTATCATGCCGAGACCCAGACTTTCGTGTCTGTCAACGCGGCTTCCGCACCCTTTCTTGCTGTCGTTCAAGTGAATGGCTCGCAAATAGCGGAAACCGACTTCGCGTTCAAATGCGTCAAATGTTGCCTCATATCCGGCCTCTGTGCTAAGGTCGTAGCCTGCCGCAAACGTGTGGCAGGTGTCGATGCAGACAGCTACGCGACTTTTGTCTGTCACACCGGCAATGATTCGGGCAATCTGCGGGAAGGCGAAACCCAAGTTTGAGCCTTGCCCCGCCGTGTTTTCAATCACGGCAACGGCGGTCGTCGTCTTGTCCAATGCCCCATTTATGCTCTCGGCAATCAGGTCGAGGCACGCCTCTTCCGACAACTGGTTGAGGTGAGCGCCCGGATGGAAGTTGACCAACGACAATCCCAGCTGTTCGGCCCGTTGAAGTTCGTTGAGGAAGGCGGCGCGGCTTTTGGCCAGCCCCTCTTCTGTCGGATTTCCCAAGTTTATCAAGTAGCTGTCGTGCGGCAGGACGTGTTCTGGCGCGATTTTTGCATCGGCCAGGGCCTGCTTGAAAGCTTCGATATTCTTCTGCGCCAACGGCTTGCTCACCCACGCCTTTTGGTTGCGGGTAAAAAGCGCAAGGGCGTCGGCTCCGATGCGGACGGCTTCGGCAACGGCGTTCTCTACGCCACCGGCCGACGATGTATGTGCTCCAATGTACTTCATAGTGTGCAAATGCGGATAACGTGCCCAAAAAGGGCGCGCAAAGTTACGAAATTAGTTCGTGGTTCACAAAAATTTGCCTACATTTGCCCCTCATTTTAAAAGACGCACAAATGGAACAGCATTTAGAAGTACCAAATATCGAACGTAAAACTGCCGCCTGGCAACGCGCTCTCGGCGTGATGCAGACGCTCCGCAAGGATTGCCCCTGGGATGCCAAACAGACCAACGAATCAATCCGCCAGAACAGCATCGAAGAGATGTATGAACTGGCCGAGGCGCTCATCAAAGGCGAGCCGGACGAAATAAAGAAGGAGTGCGGCGACGTGATGGAACAGCTCTTTTTCTACACCATGTTCGCCGAAGAAGCCGGACAGTTCGACATGGCCGACATGCTCAACGCGATGTGCGACAAATTGGTGTTCCGCCATCCGCACGTGTTCAACCCCGACGGCTCGCTAATCAGCCAAGTGGGTACACGCGGCGGCGAAAATGTGCAGAATGCCGACGATGTATCAAAGCTGTGGGAGGTTGTCAAGCAGAAGGAGAAAGGCGGCAACCGCACCATCCTGTCGGGCATACCGGCGTCGCTCCCATCGCTCATTAAGGCCTACCGTATGCAGGACAAGGCGCGCAATGCCGGCTTCGACTGGGAAAAGCGCGAAGAGGTCTGGGCTAAGGTCAAGGAGGAAATCTCGGAATTTGAGGCCGAGGTCGCCTCGATGGACAAGGAGCGCATGGAAAGCGAATTCGGCGATCTGCTCTTTTCGCTCATCAATGCCGCCCGCCTGTACAAAATCAAGCCCGACAATGCTCTCGAAAAGACCAACCAGAAATTTCAGCGCCGTTTCACCTACGTCGAAGAGGAGGCCAAGCGGCAAGGCCGAATGTTGAACGAGATGACATTGGCCGAAATGGACGCTCTATGGAACGAGGCAAAATCGAAAGGATTATAACCATTTCGGACAAATTGTTGTCACGAATCCCCCTTTCCCGTCTTTTTGGAGGCTGAAAAGGGGGCAAATTATATTCATTCGTAGCGCAAAATCGGGTCAAAAACAAAAAAAGTCCATTATTCTGGATTTTTTTGTCCCCCATCAATAATAAAAAAGCATTATCTTTGCGCAGATGATTAAAAGACCTTTCTCTCATGAAGTTTCTAAAGGAATAATGTTTTCAAATAAGGTTTGTAAAAACGGAAAGAGCCGCACGTGAGTGTCGCTCTTTTTTTTTCACCAAATTGAACTATCACCGAATTGAACGAATGAAACAAATCCACGTTGCCTGCTTTTTTACAACGGAAATAAACAGAAACAAGGCAAGTTCTATAAATTCAAGAATTAGAGAATTTTAGAATTTATAATTTGTTGAGAACGAGAATTTTTGAGAATTAGAAACTTCCTGTAATAGTAATTTATAGAAACTCCCACAAATAGAAAACACGGAAGTTCGGTTGATTCGTTCAATTAGGTGACCGTTTTTTCGCGTCTTTCGTGCTTTTCGTGGTTATAAAAACCGTTTTTTCGGTGACAGTAGCGACACCGCATTGTGACATCTTATACCGATGGTCGGGCTATTTGTAGAGACGTTTCATGAAACGTCTCTACGGGGAAAGCAGTTCTTGAGCCCTTTTAATTCTTTTCGTGTCTTTAGTGGTTACAAAACTGCTCTTCTCGGTGACAGTAGCAACGCCACATTGTGACATCTTATACCGATGGTCGGGCTATTTGTAGAGACGTTTCATGAAACGTCTCTACGGGGAACGCATTTCTTGTGTCCTTTTAATTCTTTCCGTGTCTTTCGTGCTTATATACAGCTCTTCTCGGTGACAGTAGCGACGCCACATTGTGACATCTTATACCGATGGTCGGGCTATTTGTAGAGACGTTTCATGAAACGTCTCTACGGGGAACGCATTTCTTGAGCCATTTTAATTCTTTTCGCCTTTCGTGCTTTTCGTGGTTACAAAAAATTCGTTCAATTCTAGTGTTTAGCATCTCATTTCAATTCGTTCAATTCGGTGACTGTTTTCGTGTCTTTCGTGTTTTTCGTGGTTATAAAAAAGTGACAAAAAAGGCCCGAGGAAAATCCCCGAGCCTGAATCTGTGTATTCAAAAGTCTGAATTTACTTCACCTGAACACCGACGAGGTCAACTTTGCCCTTTGCTGTTGAGATGAAGAACTTGCCATTCTGGAACACAACCTTGGCAGCAGCCTTCTTGTCGTCAGCAGCGACAGTTTCGATGGCAGCGGTGCCGGCATACTTGATTTCGATAGAAGAAATCAGGATGTTGCCAGTGCCAGAGTACTTCTGGAAGGTGTATGTGCCGCCCTGCAAACCGAACTTGATGACGTTGCCCTCTGGGTTGAGCACGAGATCCTCGCCACCGTAGTTTTTACCGCTCAAATTAACGAAGCACTGATGCTCTACAGTAATGGTATCCTGACCAGAAAGAACGCCCTTAGCCTGCTCCTTGGTGATGTCCTTGCAAGAGTTCTTCGAGCAAGTAACGATGACGTCAACTGAATCGCCATCAGCAACGACGAAGGTGATGTTGGTGCTGTTCATCTTGATGTAAGCCTCCTGAGCAGCAGGAACCTGATATGCAGCCTTTGCTGCATCTGCATTGGCCAATACACCGAATTCGAGGTTCTTTACGAAGAAGTCCATCTTGTCTGCACCGACCAATTCGGCATCGGTAGTGGTATAGACAGTTGAGCCATCGGTAGCGGCTTGTGTAGCCTCCTGATCAACAACGGCAGTACCAGTAACGGTAATCTTCTTGTCGGCCTTGATTGGGTTCAGGACGAGCACGTCGGCAGAAACGCTCTTGGTAGTGAAGGTTGCATATTCGCCGTTCACAATCTTTGAGTAGGCAGTTACGGTGGCCGATTCGGTCAACGTAGCGCCATCGCCCTCCTGCTCGGCAACTTCACCGTATGAATAGTAGTTCTTTGCACCCTCGGTGTTGTTGACAATGGCGAATGTTGCACCGTCAACTGAGAGAGTTGGAGCTGAGAAGTTGAATGAAACGGCAGCCTCGTTGTCTGCGTTAGGAGCAGCGGTTGAAGCATCAACCATCTCATAGTATGCCTGGAACTTAACGGTCATATCCTGATAGCACTTGATTGGCTCTGTATAGAGAGTTGAGTTCTCATTAGCAGCCGTACCATCGGTAGTGTAGGTGCAGACGGTTGGATTACCTTCCACTGCAACTGGAGTACAAGTCACCTCACGATACCAAAGGCCAGCCGAAGCATCGTAGGTCTGAGGGCCGACTTTTACACGTGGAGTACCAGCAGCCTCATTGGCTTCAACCATGATATAGCCGATGAAAGCATCGCCATTGTACGAACCAATGTAGATTGTATAGTCATCATTGGCAGTCCACTCATACATGAAACCAGCAGAACAAGAAGTTTCACCATTGGCCGTAACAAAACTAGCGTCTGGAGCGGCGTTCAGAGTATTGGTCAATGCTGCATCTGTAGCAATCTTAGGAATACGGGCTTCAGCTCCAGCCTTGTTGTTACCCTGCATGAGGAAGACAAGCTTTGAACCGGCAGTAATCTTCATAGCGATAACGTCCTGTGCATTCTTGATACGCAGTGAGTTATACTGCTCGCCGTAATCTGCATACTTTGTGGCGAATGTCTCTCCATAACGGTAAGCTTCACTCACCATCTCCTGCGGATTTGACTTACCCTTGCTGGTGCTAACAGAGCCGCCAGTGACATCGAGGAAGTAACCGTCACCGAACAAAGCACCCTTTGTACGAGCACCAGTACCATTGTTGGTGTAATCGTCGCAAACAAGAACGTAGCTGTGCTTGCAGACTTTCACATCATCGATGGTTGCCGCATTAGCAGCACACATCAGACCCAAGAGTCCGAGAAAAAGAGTAGATTTTTTCATAATAATGTAAGGTTATAAAGTTATTATTGCGACCCGTCCACGACCCTCAAAGTGAAGGTCGCAGACGAATCAGTTAATGGTTTATTCTTTCACGAGATATGACTGAACTGGGGTGTCGCCATAGTGAACCACCGTCATTACATTCTTCTTTCCGATGTTGGCAACAGCAGTGAAGATTTCAGTCTTTGAAACAGCACCCTTCTCGTTCGTCACACGCTTCAGCACCTTGACCGTGCCGGAACTTGCCGAATAGGTGTATTCATAGCATGGTGTGCTTTCGGTGTTTGAGTCATCGACCCAAGTGCCGGCAGTGCAGCCTTCGCTCATCTTGACGATGACTGAATCGGCGCAGAAGAAATCCATGCTCTCGACGAAGCCCTGAATTTCTTCACCAAAAGCGTTGTATTTCATGCCATTGCCGCGCACCCACTTTGTGCTGGTCAATGCCTCGGGATGCTCTTCCGTATATGACGGGTTGCTGGTGTTCGTGTGCAGATAGTCGCACTCGTCGCTACAGGCCACATAGCCCATACCCACTGCAATCATTGCGAACAACGCCGCGAATTTATTCATTTTTTTCATAATTTCAATGTTTATGAATGATTCTTACTTACGCCAACGTGGGTCACCGACATTTGCTGGCAGGTTGCCCGTGTCAGAGCTCTTATAGTAGAGGTTCACATTATACTCCGTGGTGGCAGTGCCGTCCAATGCATCAGCACGGTGCATGTTCTGGTCGCTGGCCGACTTTGCCACATGCGGAGGACATGGATTGGTGAAGAGGTCGGTGGCCGAAATGTTGGCTGCCTCAACTTCAAGCGAACCGTTCAGCGTCGCTACGTTATTTTTGACCAATGTGCCGAAGCTATTGCTGGTGTTACTCCATGCGCTTGCCGAGAAGATCTGGCCGTTGGTCAAGTCGTTGCTTGTTGACCAGTTGTTGCCGAAGTTCAACGTCACGTGTGCTGCACTACCGTCGGTGAATGTCATCGTCTCGCGGATGTCCGAGCCCCACTGGTTCAGCACGCGGTCGTCACCGGCCTGCTTGCAGAGCACGATGAGGTTGTTATAGACGTTATAGACAGAGCCGTCGGGCAAGACACGCATGTTGAAGATGCAGCCCGATGCACGGGTGTTGAAGTTGATGAGCGTGTTGTTCTCGAACGTGATGTTCCATGCACCTGCCGTCCACTGCATTCCGTCGGTTGCCTGACAGAAGAGCGATGGGAACGGACAGTCGAAAATCGTGTTCTCGATGAACTTGAAGTCCTTGAACAGGTTCGTGCCGTTGTTGGTGCCTGCACCTGCAATCCACGGATAGCCGCCTGCACCGTTGTTATAGTAACCGCAGTCGAAGAACTGGTTGCCCTTGATGTACACGTGGTTCCAAACCTTGTAGTTCGGACCCTGCTCGCGGACGAAGCCACGCACAAGACGCTTGAACGTACAGTTTTCGATAACCAGCGAGTCGAGCGTCACAGCCATGCCGTTGCTGTACATGTTGAAGAAGTAGTTACCTGCCACGGTGCCGGCTCCAGCCAGATTGTCGCCATAGTTGAGAGCGGTCGGGTTGTCGAAGTCAATGTCGTAGAATGCCAACTTCTTCATGTAGATTTCGCCACCCTCACCGGCTTCCGGCTGACGGCCGAACATGAACATGGTGTATGAACCCTGCCACTGCTCGCCGTTGGTTCCGCTGTAGAAGTCGGAGTTCTTGCCGATGCCGCAGATGACGCGGGCGCGCTTGCCCTGAGCGACGTCGGCCGGATCGGTACGAAGCACGAAGCCCTTGCAGGTGATGTCGTTGCCGTCAATGTAGTAAGTCTTGCCACCTTCGAGCATGAAGGTCTGACCTTCGGCATAGTCGGTGTTCGAGATGAAGTCGTAGAGTGCAGGGCTGATTGGAGCTGCATTGTAATCTTCGGCCAAAGCGAAGACGCTGCTACGGCTTACGGTCTGGTCGGAAATCGGCAATGTGTCGGCAGCTGCCATCAAATCGTCATGCTTCAACAGGATTGGTTCGCCTGGAGTACCGTCCGAACGAGTGGTGCAGGTGTTGTACTTTGCATCGATAGCGACTGCGACATCCGGGTCGATGACGTCAATCACATAGACGGAGTTGGCTGTCAGACCGTCGATGTCGATGTAGCCGTTTGTACGGTCAGCATCGCTGATCTCGTAGTAGCTCCACTTTGCTCCGACGCTTGAATTCGGGTTGTTTGGCGATGGCTTGACTTGCAGATACTTGAAGCCGAATGTGCCATCGTCCGCAATGTTGAAGTTGGTGTAGTAGCTGTTAAGCTTGTCCTTGTCTTCGGCCGTGATGTTTTTCAACTCAGCCAGAATGTCCGACTCGGTGAACGTACCCTTAGCCTTCAGATTGCTGATGTTTTCTGCGGTTGTATTCTCGAAGGCTGCTACGAAATCGAGCACGTTCGGGTTGATGCAGACGTGCATCGTGCTTTCGGTTGTCTGCGACTGATCGACATAGACAGCGTATGGAGTTTCGTAGCGGTCGTTGGTCTTGATGCCCAAATACTCCTGCCACTGGCGGCCATTGCCATGACCGTACCAATTGCTTGCATGGGCGAAACTTGACTGGTCGCCCTTGATGTTCTGGTCGAGCGTCGAGAGACAACGGATTGCGAAACGATAGTCGGTCGAATACTGCAAGTCAGGGATAAGCATGTCAAGCACCTTCGGGCCGACAATCGTGTCGAGCAACAGGTCGCTTGTACCCTGAATCGAGGCCCACGCATCCGAACCGCCAGACACCTTTGGCTGCAATGCCATCTGAATCTGATAGCCTGCGCAATCATACACGCCATACCAATAGAGGTGAATGGTGTTGCCATGCGGATAGGCACCATCCAAACCACAGTTGTAGGGATAGTCGGTACCCTTGCCACGCGTATTGTCCGTGATGAACATCGTCATAAACTCTCGGTCGGTGCCAGGAGCGGCCTTGCTGTCGTCGTCATCCTTGCAGGAAACGAGCATGGCAGAACCCATTGACAGGGAGAGCATGACAAATCCAAATATCTTTTTCATAGGATTTTACTTTATAGGTTTTATTTCTCAAGAATTGGAGAATTCGAGGATTCTATTACAACTGAATTCATAAGAAATCAGTATTGCGAAAAACGCACTCAAACAATTCTCTTTTTTCACATTCATTCAAATTCCTAAATTCTCAAATTCTTGAAAATTATTGTTTGAACAAATACTTAATAGCCATACTGATTAGAGTACTTGCCGCTCGAACGCTGGATGACCAAGTTCGGATAAGGCAGGATATAGCGGACAACTGGCAGATTTTCTGCGCTCAATTCGACGCCTGGAGCCGGCAGATCAACCAATGCACCATTGTCAACGAGGCGGAGGTTGCCATTGTCATCAGCACGCACATAACCGTAGAACGAGTACTTGCACTGATCCTTGGCGGTGCCTGAATTGTCGTCACCCCACTCGTAGAATGTCGCACTGTTCCAAGCCGTTGCGCTCAGACCATAGTTGGTGATGGCACTCTTGGTAGGCTGCGATGCCGTCTTGTAGGCATTGTAAATGCGCAGGCACTGAAGCGAGGTGTTCGGATATGCCTGAATGAAGCCGGCACTCTTGTCAATCTGACAACCATAGAAGGTGTTGCGGACAGAAGCCAGAATGTAGGCAGCCTTGTGGGCATCGAGCGAATCCTTTTCGCTGTAGCGATAGGCATGATAGTAGATCTTGCCGGGCAACTGGTCGATGTATTTCTTGCCATCGTGGTCATTGATGTCATCCTCATAGCCAGTGGTCTGAGAAATGCTCTGCACGCCGGCCGAATAGTAGCGCAGGAAGCTGTAAACCAACTCCTCGGCATACGTATTGGTACGGACCAAATCGCGCCAACGGCTGTTCTCGCCGGCAAACTCCCACTTGCGCTCGTCCATGACGGCCTTCTGGAATGCCTCCTTCGATGCCGATGCGTCGGAGATGAATGTGGCATCACCATCGACAAAAGCACGGCTGTGAACCTGAGTGAGGCAGTCGATGGCCTTTGCGGTCGGCCCCTCGTTGATTTCGTTGGCTGCCTCAGCATACATCAACAGAATATCCGCGTAGCGCATATATGGATAGTTGATGCCGGTTGCACCATCCTTGTCCGTACCCAAGGCGAGCGACTCTGCTGTCCAGAGCTTCGACCACTTGTTGTTGTGGACGGAATAGTCGTTACGGATATAGACAGAGTCGGCCAATGTGTTGTCGGACTTGGTGAAGTAGCTGTAGTACCACAAGCCGTTGACGAACTCGCGGCGCAAGTCGTTGTCGCGGAACAGGAAACGGTAGAAGGCATTCAAACGCGCGCTACCGCTGCACTTGCCCCAAGGACCGACTGTATTTCCCTCGTAGTCGCTATATGTTGGACCCTGCAGGTTTCCGATGTAACCTGTAGAGATCTTGCCAAAAGGAATCTCGAAAATCGGGTCATCGTTGTTGATAACCTGATAGTTGCACTCGTTGACAAAAACCTGCTGGTAGGTCTGCGAAAGGCTGTGTGTGCCCATCGAAATGACCGAATCGGCATAGTTCATGGCGATGCGATAGTAGTCCTTGTAGTTGTCTGGACGCTTCATCGAGCCATAGTTCTTGGCATTACTTGCATCGGGATGCAGTGAATAGCCGCCGGCGGTCAACGCAATGCGGGCAATCAAGCCCTGCGCGAACTCCTTCGAGCAACGTTCAACAGTGACAGATGATGCTGTAGTTGAAAGCATGTGGGTCGATGCCTCCATCAGGTCGGCCATGATGGCGCGCTGGATGGAATCACGGTCGCACACGGGAATTACATCGTTTGTACTACGGTCGGCAATACGCGTGAAAGTGAACGGAACATCGCCGAACATCACCACCAAGTCGTGGTAAATCATGGCACGCAAGCACTTTGCCTCGCCAATCCATTGCATCAGCTGCACGTCATCCTCGCCATATTTCGGGATGCTGTATTCCTCGGCACACGCAACGAAACGGTTGGCATACTCAATCAAGTTGTATGCAGCTGTCCAGAACTTGTAGATTTCGCCACCCTGATCGTCGCAATCGAAACGCGAGTAGGTGCTGTGCGAATGTGCATTGCTTGAATTGATGGCGATATCCACGTCGCTGTTCAAGTTGAATGAGCCAAGGTACATTTTGCCATACAAGTTATCGACCAGAGCCTGTGCATAGACACCGTTCAAGGCCAATTCAATTTCGTCTTTCTGGCTATACACATATTCCTCTGTGTATTTCGAGGGCGCATCAACATCCAGATAGTCATTACAAGCAGACCATCCCGTCAACGCCAGACCAGCCAACAAAATATATTTGAATTTCATACGAATTTTCAAAAATTAGAAGGTTATGTTAGTTCCGAATACAAAGCTGCGGCTACGGGGATAACGGTTGTAGTCCATACCGCAAGTCAAGTCCGTTTGGATATCGACCTCAGGATCATAACCACTATAGTTAGTAATGATGAAGAGGTTGCCGGCCGAAGCATAGAAACGAGCCTTCGAGATACCAGCCTTCTTCGTCCATTTTTCTGGCAAAGTGTAGCCGACGGTGATGTCGCTACAACGCACGAAAGAGGCATCCTCGATGAAGTAGGAATTGGTAATATTCTTTGTCACGTCGGCAGGATTCCACAAGGTGCGGCCCTCGTTGGCCTTCTTGTAGATATTCACGCAATCATCCACATAATAGAGCTTGTAGAGGATGTCGCCCTTGGTGCCTGACAACGAACCGTCGATGTCGTTGTACTGCCAGCCATCCTTGAACTTGGCCAACACGTTGTAGAACTTGTTCTTGTTGTCCTTCGATGAAGAAAGCGTGTAGGCTGTGGCATTGTTCAAGTCGAAATCCAGCATATAGGTGAAGTTGATAGCAAAATCCCAGTTCTTATACTGGCCATTGAAGCCGAAACCACCCTGGAAACGCGGATTGGTGTTGCCGATGACGGTGCGGTCATTTTCGGTGATGCGGCCATCGCCGTCCAAATCCTTGAACTTAGGCTTGCCCGGCAGGGTTGCCTTGCCCGAGTTGGAATCGCCCGAGATGTCATTAATGACAGTCACGTAGCCATCGCCACGAGGTGCACAATTGCTTGATGTGCCATTATCGGTCGAACTTGAACCCCACGGGACAGCAGCATAGTTGTTCAACGGATCGAAATAGAACTCGTCGAACTGATAGAGGCCATCGTAAACGAAGCCATAAATCAGGCCCGTCTCGTCGCCTACCCTCATGCAATAGTCATTATAATCCGATTTCCAGCGGTCATCTTGATCCCAGAAGACGTTATCTGTACCATTCAACTTGTCAATCTTGCGCTTGTTCAAGCCCAAGTTGAAGAAACCGGAAAGCACATAGTTCTTACCGCGCAGAATATCGCCGGTAATAGAGAGTTCTACACCCTTGCTGGTGACTTGGCCAATGTTCTTCACTTGCTTTACACCACCAACTGTGGGGTCGAGGTTGGCCTCATACAAAAGATCCTTGGTGGTGTTCCAATAGATTTCTGGAGTAACAGTCAAACGGCCGCTGAACATAGTCCAATCGACGGCGATGTTGCGTGTAACAATGGTCTCCCACTTGAGGTCTTCGTTGAACGTGGTGGTTCCAAGGGAATTCTTATAATACATTTCGCCGTATGTGGTCTTTTCGCCAAATGCAGGACCGCCCTCATCGGCGATGTCATACAACGAACGCCAACTATCACTGTCAATACGGTTGTTGCCTGTCTGACCGAAAGCTGCACGCAACTTCAACTGGTCAATCCAATCGACATATTCGAGGAACTTCTCTTCAGACAATACCCAAGCGCCTGATACCGATGGGAAGAAGCCCCACTGATTGCCCGGAGCGAATTTTGTTGAACCATCGGCGCGAGCTGTAAAACTTAACAGATACTTGTGTGCGAAATTGTAGTCAATCTTGCCGAAGAATGATGCCATACGGTCAAATGAGCCTGGAGTAGTCACAATTGACTTTGCCTCGCCACGCTGCATCTTGTTCCATGCGTCACGCGCCGTCATTTCGGTCGAGAAGTGGATGGCCTTCATCTCCTCCACATCGGTACTTGACTGATTGATTTCCTGACCCAACAGGAAGAAGAGGTTATGATCCTCCTGAATCGTGCGGCTGTAACTTGCCGTATTGGTCCACAGGTAGCTGAACGAATCCTTGTTGGTCAAGATGGCAACAGGCTGGTTATCTACGGCCTTGCTGGTCAAGTGTCCATAGAAACGGCTCTGGTCGAACCACTTGAAGCCGATCGTTCCCTCCGAACGGAGCACAAGACCCTTGATGGGCTTCCACTCCAAAGCAAGACCTGTAGAATAATTATAGGTGTGCTTCAGCAACTGGTTGATGGCAATGTCGCTCTTCGGGTTGGTGTAGTTGAACAACTCCTCCTCGTTCGGGTCGGCATAGCTCGGATCAATGTAGCCATACTCACGCAAGCCGTTGGTAGGACGATACTTCAGCACGTCAATGATGCCGCCGGTACCGACATTGTCGCCACCTGCGCCCTCGTCACGACGGAATGTGAACTTCGGATTGACCTTCAAAGTAAGCTTGTTGGTAATCTGGATGTCGGTCTTGAGGTTGAAGGTGGTGCGGCGCACACCCGAACCCAAGATGATACCCTTGTCCTCACTGTTGGACACCGACAGGTTGAACTTCACCTTGTCGCTACCGCCACCGATGTTGACGTTGGTCGCGTAGTTGATAGGTGTCTCGCCCATTACCTCATCCTGCCAATCGTGGGTGGGCAGGGTGGAATACATGTCGATGTCGTAGGGGTTGCCGAAGTTGGCCTTGAAGAACTTCGCGTTGGTCGAACGGGTACCGTTGCAGGCATGCCACTGATACTGATAGGCGACAAACTCCTGCGCGTTCATCAGGTCAAGCTTCTTCGACAGATGGCTGACCGACATATTGGCATTGAGAGTAACCTTGACCTTACCGGCCTGTGCCGACTTGGTGGTGACGATGACAACGCCGTTGCCGCCCTTGGCACCATAGATGGCGGTCAAAGAGGCATCTTTCAGAATGTCAATTGATTGGATATCTGCCGGAGGAATATCGTTGATGTTGTCCTGCTGGAAACCATCGACAATATAAAGAGGCTCGTTCGACTGAGTGATGGACGAACCGCCACGGATACGGATGTTGACATCGGCACCCGGCTGGCCATCGACGGTTGTTACCTGCACACCCGAAATCTTGCCCTGCAAGGCCACAGACGCAGATGTTACAGGCACGACCTCCAGCTTACCGCCCGACACCGAACCTACCGAACCGGTCAAGTCCTTACGGGCCTTGCTGGCATAACCCAAGACGACGACATCGTCAAGAACTGAATTGTTTTCCTCAAGTTCAATCTTCATTGGTGTTCCTGGAGTGGCAACAACCTCTTTTGTTACCATTCCGACATAAGAAACTGAGAGTTTGCTTTTGTCATTCTTCAACTTCAATGTGAACTTACCATCGAAGTCGGTCATGATACCGTTTCCAGTACCCTTTTCCACTACGGAGGCTCCGACAACCGGGTCACCAAAGTTATCAATCACCGTGCCCGACACAGACGACTGCGCGAGAATCGACGGGAATAAGAACAAGGAACCCAATAAAATCAAAAGACTCCGAAGAAATGTGCATGACACTTTCATAGAGATTTTTGGTTATTATTAATATTGTAGTTAATTAAGTTAATGCCTGTCCGACAGTTCGGATCATGGTATATAAATTGAGAGAAAGTTCTGTTTTGTATGCCATCGAATAATGGATTGCACGAAAAACGGCGCAAAGTAAACAAATATTTAACACAATTGCAAATTTTTATAAAGACTAAAAAACAGATTGAACCATTTTTTCCCTTTTTCCTGCACAGAAATTGAACCTTTCTACCTCGTAGTGTACTCAAAACGCATTTTTTAGCCACTCCCATCCTCTCCGCTACATTGCTACAGTGCTACAGTTCCCAAAGAAGTCCGTATTATGACAAAGAAAAATTTATATTATATATATTTATATATATAATATAAAAATATTTTGAAAGAAAAAACATCATATCTTCAACTGTAGCACTGTAGCAACGTAGCGAAAGACATGGCTTTTTGTTTGTTGGGTAGAGACGCGATAATATCACGTCTCTACAGCCCCTGCCCATTCTGGAACTCGCCATTGCGTTTGTTAGGTAGAGACGCGATAATATCACGTCTCCACAGCCCTGCCCATTCTGGAACTCGCCATTACGTTTGCTGGGTAGAGACGCGATAATATCACGTCTCTACTCGGCGGCCCATACATACGAACGTCCCTTTTACTCCATTTTTACTCCCTTTCAATCACCCTTTCATATAAATACCCTCATAATACCCTTATAGTAGGAAACGGCCGGCTACATTCGATTGTACACGGAAGAAGTCAACAATAAAGGCATGAGATTGCAAATGGACTTCAAACGCAAGTCGCTACGTCATTTTTTTGGCCACATACTGACTAATCTTTCTGATAATTTCGTAATTTTGCGCGGCAAATTTCATTTAAGGTAGAAAATAGATCTATTAGTTATGCAACAGAACGTGCGAAACATCGCCATCATCGCCCACGTCGATCACGGCAAGACAACCATCGTCGATAAAATGCTTTATGCGGGCAACCTCTTCCGCGAGAATCAGGCCACCACCGACTTAATGCTTGACAACAACGAGTTGGAACGTGAACGTGGAATTACAATCTTAAGCAAGAACGTTTCCATCAACTATAAAGGGACAAAAATCAACATCATCGACACTCCAGGCCACTCCGACTTTGGTGGTGAGGTGGAGCGCGTGCTCAACATGGCCGACGGCTGCCTGCTGCTGGTCGATGCATTCGAAGGACCAATGCCTCAGACCCGCTTCGTGCTCCAGAAGGCACTGCAAATCGGTCTGAAACCAATCGTTGTGGTCAACAAGGTCGATAAGCCGAACTGTACGCCCGATTTGGCACAGGAGAAGGTGTTCGACCTCATGTTCAACCTCGGCGCAACCGAAGAACAGCTTGATTTCGTGACCATTTTCGGCTCGGCCAAGCAGGGCTGGATGTCAACCGACTGGAAAAAGCCGACCGACAACGTGCTGCCATTGCTGGACGCCATTCTGGAGAACATTCCTGCACCAGAAATCATTGAGGGTCCTACACAGATGCTGATCACATCGCTGGAATATTCAAGTTTCGTTGGACGTATCGCAGTCGGGCGCGTTCACCGCGGTTCAATCAAGGCTGGTCAGGACGTGCTGCTGATGCACCACACCGACGATGGCATCGTGAGCAAGAAAGTACGCGTGAAGGAGCTTTACACCTTCGAGGGCATGGGCAAAAAGAAGGTCGATGAGGTATTCTCGGGCGACATCTGTGCCATGACCGGCATCGAGGGCTTCGAAATCGGCGACACCATCAGCGATGTGGAGGCTGCCGAAGCAATGCCACGCATCACCGTCGATGAACCTACGATGTCGATGCTCTTCACAATCAATGACTCGCCATTCTTCGGCAAGGACGGCAAGTTCG
>DFJU01000056.1 GCA_002373755.1 Bacteroidales bacterium UBA3663
CCTAATGTGAGTTTGTAGGCATAGTCATTGTAGCCAGAACCATTGCCGTTGCCTTTGTATGCAAAATTGTAGGGACAAGCCAGCGAAACGACAATTTCTTCGTTGTTAATCAAATCTTTGGCAGGAATTCCGATGTAGTCGGTTGATCCCCACATGGTGAGATACCCAGCGGCAACGGCCTCTTCGGCCGAAGCAAATTTCTGATTGTTGTTGATTTGTGCACATGTCCACTCATAGTGTTGTGCAAACGCTGTACTGCCGATGGCGAGGACAGCCAAAGAAAGTAGAGTTTTTTTCATAAGAAAAAGGTTTTAATTAAGGGTTAAACAATTTGGGATTTGTCCAAAAAAATTAAAAAGGTAGAAATCTGTGTTTGTAAAAAGCTTGAAAAGCGGTGCAAATGTAAGCACTTTTTTTCATGCTGTTGCATTTCCGTGGCGAAAAAAGGGAAATTGTAAAAACCGCAGCATCGCAAACGGATAAAATGCTGCGGTTTTTTAGATTGAAATCAGAATCCCTTGTTGGCCACGTAGCCGTAGCCGTTGTCGCCAAATTCCTCTTTGTTGGCAATCTGGTCGAGCTGGAGCTGCGGAATGGGGCGGAAGTAATGGATGTCTTCGTTGAACGAGGCATAGGCCTGCTTATTGTAATTTTCAAGTGCAGACTTCATCAGGTTGTTGCCGCCTCCGATGCCGCGATGGCGCTTCAAAACAGGCCAGCGCATGTGTTCGCCCACCATTTCGCGTGCATATTCGTCGATGATGTCCTGTTCCGTCGGTGTGCCGATGGCCGGAGCTGTGTAGCCGTCGCGCAGGGCACGGTTGTGAAGTGCCTCGATGTAGGTCACTGCGCCCGATGCGTTGCCTGTCATCACTTCAGCCTCGGCTGCGATGAGATAAAGCTCGGCTGCGCGCATGATCGGGATGTCGCCGTTGCGGAACTCGTAGCCCGATTCGCGCATCGCTCCGTAGTAGAGGCTGTTGTATTTGATCAGCATCGGGTAGAGCTTCTGCGCCTGAGTGCTTGAGGTTCCGAATTTGTAGTTCGACGTGCGGTAGTCGGTCGCGTAGTCGGCGCCGTCGGCAAACAAATCGTTGATGTTGATGACGGCTGTCGGTGCGTAAGCTGCCTTTTCGTCGTCGGTCATGTCTTTCTTCGACAGGTAGATGGCGAAGCGGTTGTCGTCGGCCTCAAGCGGCATCGGCACGACAAGCGCGTTCTTCGGAACGTCGGTGCCCAGCACGCCGTCTTTCGACCAGATGCCGGTGGCTTCAGTCTGGGTGCCGCTTGTCGCTGTGGTGCGTTTCAGGTTGACGTAGGGCGTGATTTTCTTGCCCACTGCACTGTTTTTCGACACTTCGTAGTAGCCTGTCGGGCCGTTTTGCACGAAGTTGATGTTGTATTCGCTGCTCGGGTAGAGGGCAGTGTATTTGTCCTCGTCGTTGTCCCACGTCTCACCATCGACGGTGGCAACAATTTCGGTCGTTCCGAATCCGTATTTCTTGGCCAATGTTGATGTGACAGTAATCGTCTTGCGGTCGTAGCTCTGCGAAGTCAATCCATCGACCGTAAATTCGCCGAATGCGGTGAGGAACGAGTTTTCATAGCGCTTGTCCCAGTCGCCGAACACGTCGATTGCGTGCTGCGTCGGTGCCATCACGCCGCTCTGGTTGTGTGTGCCGAGCAGGTAGTTGCTTGTGGCGGCAGTCGTCTTGTAGAGGTCTTGCAGCACACCAGGGTTCGGCCTTGTGTAGGCGTAGAGCAGGTTGGTGGCGTTCGGATAGATGTAGGAGGTCGATGATTCGGCGCTGCTGCCGTCCAGACCTGCTGCCACGAAGAGATATTCGGTGTTGACCGAACCTCGGTTGTTGGCCTGAGCCCACATGTCGTCAACGTCGGTGTAGAGCTGGAATCCGTAGCTCGAGGCGTTGGCAATCATGTCTTCGGCTACCTCTTTGGCGCGTTGCCAGTAGCTCACGCCGTTTTCTGTGAGTCCCTCACCGGCACCCTGGGCGTATGCACGGGCCAGCAGACCGAGTGCCGACTTCTTGCTCACGCGAGCATAATTGTTATTGAACGGAGTTGTGTTCAATGCCTCAGCGGCCTCTTTCAGGTCGGAGATGATGTCGGCATAGACCTCTTGCTGGCTGTTGCGCACAGGTCGTGTATTGATTTCGCCGACGACATTCGTGCACAGCGGAATCGGGCCGAAATAGGTGACCAAAGTGAGGTGCATGAAGGCGCGGATGCATTGGGCTTCGGCTTTCAGTACAGCTATGTCTTCGGCACTGGCATCCTTCGCCTTGTCGGCATTCTGTATTACGGTGTTGCAGGTCGCGATGATTGAATATGCCTGCTGCCAAACCTTGCGTGGTTCCTGACGGGCAACACCAAGTCCGTCGTAATAGAAGACTTCGCTCGCGTAGCTGGTGCCAGATGGATTGAGCCAAAGGTCGGTGCCACATTCCGAGAGGAAAAGGAAGTCGCTCTTGGAGTAGAGCTCGTGATAGATCGTTGAATAGCAGTAGGTCTGCAGTCCGGCCCACGTGGCGTAGTCTTCCAGCGTTGCAGATCCTGCCGATGGATTGTACTCGTCCAAATCGCAGGAGTTGAACGTCAGCATTCCGATGGCTGCTGCACCTATATATAATGTTTTTTTGTTCATATTTTCAGTTGAATTATATGTTCTGTTTCAAACGGTTCTTTTTTTCGCGTAGCGCGGCTCAGAACTGTACGTTGATGCCGAATACCAGCTGCTTGGTGAGCGGATAGTCCAGGTCGCCGTTCATTTCTGGGTCATAGTCCTCGATGAGGTCGCTGTGGGCCACGACGATAGGATTGGTGATCGTGCCGTAGATGCGTGCCGATTCGATGCCCGCCTTGCGTGTCAGCTTGCTCGGAACGGTGTAGCCCAAAGTGATGTTCTTGACCTTGAAGAATGAGCCATCGACGTAGGTGATGCCGCCGTTGGCGTCCATCTGGTTGAACGGCTGAGCCGTCGTCAGCAGAGGATAGGTGTGGCTGCGGTCAAGCGTTTCGGGCGTGGCATAGTCGAAATACTTCGGGAAGTTGTTCGAAAGGTCGGTGCT
The DNA here is from genome assembly GCA_002373755.1 of Bacteroidales bacterium UBA3663. Taxonomy (GTDB): domain Bacteria; phylum Bacteroidota; class Bacteroidia; order Bacteroidales; family UBA3663; genus Liminaster. The sequence continues at coordinate 3,090 of DFJU01000056.1, forward strand.
GTAGCGGCCCAACATGCTGTAGTTGATGGTTTGGCCGAAGCGCCAGTAGCAATAGACCGAGAGGTCGAAGCCTTTGTAGGTGAACGAGTTCTTCAGTCCGAGCGTCCAGTCCGGCTGCGTGTGTCCGAGCACTTGCTGATAGTCTGTTGCTATGCATTTGTTGGTTGCATCGTAATAGACGTAGTATTCGTTGCCGTCGGTGTCGGTCTTGAGCTCGCGGAACTGACCGTCGGCCACCTTCTCGACGCCTGCGCACACGATTTTCAGGTCACCTGGCTTGGCGTTGAAGACGGTTGCGTCTTCGGCCTCGGCGGTTGTCCATGTGCCTGCCAGCTTATAGCCGTAGAACGAGTTGATCGGCTCGCCTTTCTTCAATATCTTGTTGCCGTTGATGTACTGGTCCATGCCATCGTCAAGGAAGGTGAGTTCCTCGCTTGAATGTGTGTAGGTGGCACTGACAGTCCATGAGAAGTCGCCGGCCTTCTGAGCCATGAATGGGCGTCCGGTGATGGCGAGTTCAATACCGTTGTTTTTCGACTCGCAGATGTTGGTCGTGGTGCGGTATTGCGTGCTCGAATTGTAGCTGCCGTTGGTCACAGGAACCAAAGCGCTCCAAATGATGTCTTTGGTGCTGGTGTGATAGTAGTCGATGTTTACGTCGATGCGGTTGTTGAGCACAGCCATGTCAAGGCCGATGTTGGTGTTGTACGACTTCTCCCATCCCAGATTCGGGTCAACGATGTTTTGTGGGTAGTTGTACGACAGCTGATATTCGTTGCCCAAAATTGCATACGACTGCTCGATGGCGTTGTAGGTCATGTAGGGGGTGATGTTCGATGTGCCCGTGATGCCTTGGCCGAAACGGATTTTCAGGTTGTCCAACCAGTCTTCGGTCGATTCCATGAACGACTCGTCGCTGATGCGCCAGCCCAAAGAGTAGGCCGGGAAGAAGTCCCAGCGGTGATCTTCGGCCAAAACGGAACAGCCGTCGTGGCGTGCCGAAACGGAGGCCAGATAGCGACCCTTGTACGAGTAGTTCAGACGATAGACGAAGCCCAACGACTTCTTCATGGTGTACGATGACTCGTTTTTCTGGTTCTGACCGGCGCCGAGATAGTGCCAAAGGTATTCGTTGGCAGTCAGATTGTCGGCATAGGCGTAGGTATATTCCGAACGGCTGTGTGACCATGTGGTTACGCCGGTGAAGGTGAAGTCGTGGGCATCGGCCAACTTGAAGTTGTAGGTCAAGATGTTTTCCCACGTGTAGTTATAGCTGTTGGTGTTGGCCACCGAGGCATAAACCTCTTTGCAGGTCTCTGTGCCGGTGTATTCGGGATGGACGGAATAATATTTGTATGAGCCGAGACCTTCAAATTTGTTGCTCTTGTTGTAGTTGAGCGACACGTTTACGCGGCTCTCAAGCGTCAGTCCCTTGACGGGGTTGATGCGCAGGTATGGAGTCAGGTAGAGGCGCGTGTTCTGAGTGTTGTTGCGGTAGTTGCTGTGATTGTTGACCAACAGGTTGACGAAGTCGGTGTCGCCGGCAATCGGGAAGACTTTGACATTGCCATCCTCGTCGTATGCACTACCGATTGGATTCTTGATCAAGGCCGTTTCCAGCTTGGCGTAGGCCGAGTTCTTGTAGGTGAAGCTGCCTTGCACGTTGGCTCCTATCGACAACCACGACTTGACCTTGTGGTCAACCTTGATGTTGGTCGAATAGACGCGGTAGTCGTCGTTGGCATATTGGCCTTTTTCGCCAGAATAGTTGAGCGACACGTAACCTGTGGTCTTGTCGTTGCCGCCGCTCACTGAAAGCGAATAGTTTTGCGTGTAGCCGGTTTCGAGCAGTTCGTCGGCCCAATCGGTTGATTCGCCGTTCAGATAGGCATTGTAGATGGCTGTGCTGAATACGTCTTCGTCGGTCGAATATTTGCCCTCGCTGATTTGCAGGTTCTTCTTCAACTCGAAGAATTCATTGCCGTTATACATCTTCGGGGTCTTCGACCAGCCGTTGAAGCCGGCGTAGGCGTTGAAGTTGACCGTAGTCTTGCCGGCACTGCCGCCCTTGGTGGTCACGATGATGACGCCGTTGGCGCCCGATGCACCATAGACGGCTGTCGAGGAGGCGTCTTTCAGCACCTCAATGCTTTCTATGTCGTTTGGGTTGAGGGTGGTGAGGCTGCCTGGCAGTCCGTCAATCAGCACAAGCGGTTCGTCGTTGCCGTCGCTGCTGGCATTGATTGAACGGGTGCCGCGCAGTTTCATGCTGGCCGATGCACCTGCTTGTCCGGACGAACGGGTGATGTCGAGGCCGGCGACCTTGCCTTGCAAAGCCTCGACTGGATTCGGAAGTGGCGAGAGCACGATGTCATCGTTCTTCACCGATGCGATTGCGCCAGTCAGGTCGCGTTTCTTCTGCACGCCGTAGCCCACCACGACAACCTCGTCGAGCATGTCCTGCTCTTCGCTCAGCGTGATGCTCAGCTTGGTCTGGCCTTTCACTGCCACATCCTGAGCCGCGTAGCCGATGAAGGTGACGTGGAGCACTGCGCTCTCGGCCACGCCGGTGAGCGAGAAGTTGCCGTCGATGTCGGTCGTGACGCCCTGCGTGGTGCCGTTAATCACCACGTTGGCTCCGATGATGGGTTCGCCGCTTGTGTCGAGCACCGTGCCGGTCACGGTCTTCTGTGCCCATGCGATTGCTCCGAACAAGAACAAGAGGCAAGCCATCGCAAAAAAACGCTTGGCTTGCAGGTTGGGTAACTTTTTTTTCATTTGGGTTGGTTTGTATTATTTATAAAGGTTATAAAGGCATGATCCGAATAGTTTGCGTAATCCTGTGCGCAAAATTAGGGAAAAATAACAGTTATGCAAAATATAGCCTTGAAAAAAACATTTTTACACAATGTTTTACTTTTTTTGACTTCCTGCGGACTTATTTTCATGCGACGTTATTGCACTGCGAGCCAAAAAATGTTATATTTGCGACATGTTCGGCGCATCATAAATGCTTTTAATGAGGCACTTACCTACAATAAGATGTTCGTTCAGAATCTTTTTTTTCATTTTGCTTTTCGGTCGGACGTGCCGAATCGTCGGCCAAAGCAGATAAAAAAAATCTTAATACTTGAAAATGAATAACTTTGTAGCCCAATTGCATTCGAGCTGAAAAAAGATAATACCATCTACTTGTGAAATGGATGTATGCAGACGCTACGCGAATTGCGTTGGCCGAAAGTCCCAAAAATCAATCAAACTTATGTCATTACGTCTTTACCTGACAGCCGTTCTTGCTGTATTTCTAACGTCTCTCATTGCCCAAACACACGATTCAATTCCTGCTTTCCCCGGCGCTGAGGGTTATGCGCGCTACACGACCACCGGCGGACGTGGCTGTGAGGTCTATCACGTCACTACGTTGGCCGACAACGGTCCTGGCTCGTTCCGCGATGCCGTGTCGCAGGGCAACCGCACAATCGTGTTCGACGTGGGCGGCTACATCGACCTCGACTCCAACATCTACATCATGGCCGACAACATCACCATTGCTGGCCAGACGGCTCCGGGCGACGGCATCACGTTGCGCTACTACACGATGGTTCTTTTCTCCAACAACTTGATAACCAGATTCCTGCGTCTGCGCCGCTCGCAACTTCGCAATGTGAACGACGGGGCCGATGCCACTTGGGGTCGTCGCAAGAGCAACATCATTCTGGACCATTGCTCGTTCTCGTGGAGCATCGACGAAATCGCTTCGTTCTACGACAATGCGAACTTCACGATGCAGTGGTGCATGATGGGTGAGGCGTTGGCCAACCCCGGACACACGAAGGGCGAACATTCGTATGGCGGCATCTGGGGCGGCAAGGGAGCATCGTTCCATCATAACTTCTTGTGCCACATGCAGAACCGTGTGCCGCGTTTCAACGGTGCGCGCTATAACTATCGTGAAAATCTCGACACTACGCGATTTGCGAATGCCGTGCAGGCCGAGCGTGTCGATTTCCGCAACTGCGTGATGTACAATTGGGGCTGGGGCGGATGCTACGGCGGTCCGGGCGGCGGCTATGTCAATGTGGTCAACAACTACTACAAGGCAGGCCCCGGCTCGTTGTTCCCGACCATGCTGACGCAGGTCACGGTGGCACGTTCTGGCAATTCGGGCATCGACAAGACGTTCTACAACCTGGCATCGCGCTACTACGTGAACGGCAACTACATGGCGTTGGCCGACAAACCGGACAACTACGACTGGAAGGGCGTCATCTACGAGCACGGCCTCGCAATCATGTATAGCCAGCATTATATCATCGACGAAAAGCACTTCTACGGCGAGGATGTCAAGTACACCAAAAATGTGAAGGGACAGGACTGCGTGCCGGTCAAGCTCGACGAACCTGTCGAATTCGGTGAGGTCACGACCCATTCGGCGCAGAAGGCGTTCGACAAGGTGCTGAAATATGCCGGAGCCTCGTTGGTGCGCGATGCCGTCGATGAGCGCTACAGCATGGAGGCCCGCACAGGCACGGTCAGCTACAGCGGCATCAAGTCGATGACGGCCGGCATCGTCGATTCAATCAATGCGCTCGGAGCTGCGCCATCGGCCACACGACCATCGTTCCCCGAACTGCGCACCGTGTCACGTCCGGCCGATTTCGACACCGACCGCGACGGTATGCCCAACGTATGGGAGAGGGCCAACGGACTCAACCCTTCCGATGCGGCCGACGGCAAGCTCTACACGCTCGACCCGCGCGGCTGGTACACCAATCTGGAGGTCTATCTGAACAGCCTTGTGGAAGATGTGATGCGCGAAGGCAATAAGGGCGCAATCACCACCGTCAAGGAGTATTATCCGAAGTGCAAGCGGGTAAATTTAGATAAGAAATAAGAATTAAGAAATAAGAGTCGGTTTCAATAACACTCTGTTGGAAATCATAAAAATAGCAGAATGAACTCTTTCCGTTACGCGATTTTTACGTTCGTTTTCACCCTTTTTACGGCCAATGCCATCGGCCAACACGTCAAATTCCACACCCAAGACCGCCATGCCGTGCTCGATGTGGCCGACCCGGCCGCCTTCTTGCTCGACAGCGTCAATGCGCAGGTTGACAGCTATCCGCTCTATGCGGCCGGCTTTGATGCGCTCTATGCCCATATATATAAATATGTGAACTATCCCGAAGAGGCGTTCTCGCGCGGACTTGGAGCGAAGGTCGAGGCCCGTTTCATGATTGATGCGTCGGGCAAGGCGCGCGTGTTGGAGATTTCCCGCGAGCCGTCCGAGATGTTCCGCGTGCGCGTTGATATGGCCATACGCAATATGGGCAAATGGATTCCGGCCAAGGTGAACGGCCAGGCCGTCGATATGCAGATGCGCATCACCGTGACCTACGATGTGCAGCAGGGCGATGCCGATGAGGTGCATGGCTACGGCAATGTCGATGGCCTCATGCAGCAGCTCCAAAGGGCAGAGCTCGATTCGCGTCGGCCAGTGATAAACTTCTATCTGCCATTCAGTTACAAGCCATATTGGAGCGAAGGCGACGAGGCGTTGCAGCGTGTCGTCGAGCAGGAAATCGGCTATCCCGAAAAGGCGTTGGCCAAGGGCGAGTCGGGCACCGTCAAGACAAAATTCATGGTCGATGCAAACGGCGAGGTCGATGATGTTCAAATCAAGGCCGACGCGAAGGTGCCGAACCTCGAAAAGGCAGTACGAAACTTCCTGAAACGCAGCAAGTCGTGGCATTTGGGCAGCAGCTTCGGAATCAGCGGCGCGGGCTATTGCTACGTGAATTTTATGTTCGATGCGGCAGAAAAGACTGTGAAGGTCAGGACTTTTTGATGGTTTTGGCCGATGCGGGATGCAAATGGCCGCGAATCATGCGCCGTCGGACAACCGTCGCAAAAGCCCTAAACCATCGTAAATGGTTGAAAAATGTCGGAAATAATCGCGTAACGAAAGAAATTTGTCAACTTTTTGAAAAAAAACTTGAAATTTGTTGGCGGCAATAAAATAATCTATATCTTTGCGCCGTCAAAATCAAAAATCGAACAAAAATGATGAACAATCGTGCATATTGGTGGTGGCGACTCTCATGACTTAAACGTTGTGGGTTGCAACCCTGTGCACAGAAAATAGAGCATAAAGCAGAACAAGGGGGCTTGCGGGACACAACGTCTTGCAAGCCTCTTTTTTGGGCGAAAAAGGGTTGCAAGAAGTCTCGCAGAACCAAGTAACGTCTTGCAAGCCTCTTTTTTTGCAATCCCGGCCGCTACTCGATGGCCGCTACTCGATGGCCGTTCGCGTTCGGACAAGCATCGGACATAAATCAATAGAAATCAAACAAAAAAGCTACATATATGAAAACGTATCAAGTTGATGAAAATGGCTACTACGGCCAATTCGGTGGCGCATATGTGCCGGAAATTCTCTACAAGACCGTCGAAGACTTGAAGAAGGCATATCTGCCCATCATCGAGAGCAAGGAGTTTCAGGATGAATATCGCGCGCTGCTACGCGACTATGTGGGCCGTCCGTCGCCGCTCTATCTGGCCAAGCGCATGAGCGAGAAGTACGGTTGCCAGCTCTACCTCAAGCGCGAGGACCTGAACCACACCGGCGCACACAAGATCAACAACGCCATCGGCCAAATCCTGATTGCCAAGAAGATGGGCAAGAAGCGCATCGTGGCCGAGACCGGTGCCGGACAGCATGGCGTGGCCACTGCAACCGTCTGCGCGCTGATGAACATGCCGTGCCGCGTGTATATGGGTGCGACCGATGTGAAGCGCCAGCACGTCAATGTGGAGCGCATGAAGATGCTGGGTGCCGAGGTCTTTCCCGTCGAGAGCGGCAACAAGACGCTGAAGGATGCGACCAACGAGGCCATCCGCGACTGGTGCTGCCATCCGGCCGACACGTTCTACATCATCGGCTCGACCGTAGGCCCACATCCTTATCCCGACATGGTGGCACGTCTGCAATCGGTCATCAGCGAGGAAATCAAGTGGCAGCTGAAGGAGAAAATCGGCCGCGACTATCCTGACTACCTGATGGCGTGTGTGGGCGGCGGCTCGAATGCGGCTGGAACCATCTACCACTACATCGACGATGAGCGCGTGAAAATCGTGTTGGGCGAGGCCGGCGGACTTGGTGTCGATACGAACATGACGGCAGCTTCGATGCAGATCGGTACGTTGGGCATCCTGCACGGAAGCCGTATCAAGCTGATGCAGACCGAAGATGGCCAAATCATTGAGCCATACAGCATTTCGGCCGGTCTGGACTATCCCGGCACGGGTCCGATTCACTGCAACCTGTACGAGACCGGACGTGCGCAGGTGTTGCCGGCCAACGACGACGAGGCTCTGCGTGCCGCCTTTGAACTGACCCGCTTGGAGGGCATCATCCCTGCGCTTGAGAGTGCGCACGCATTGGCCCTGTTGCCAAAAATCAAGGACCAGCTGAAGCCGACGGATGTCGTCGTGCTGACCGTCTCGGGCCGTGGCGACAAGGACTTGGACACGTATCTGGCGCATCGCTCGGAAATTGATAATTGAAGGCCCCACCCCCGGCCCCTCCACAGGGGAGGGGAGTGATTACCATTGGCGGATGTAGGGACGAGGCGTGCCGCGTCCGTCAAAATTGGTCAAAAGTAATTTGTAATTCGTAATTTGTAATTTTGTCAAAATGAAATACAGCTATAAAATACATTCAAAGTCGATGTTGGGCGACATGCTGACACCGGTGAGCGCCTACTTGCGCCTGCGCGACCTTTCGACGCAGTCGGTGCTGATGGAATCGTCGGACTACCACAGCGGCAAGAATGCCCGTTCGTTTATCGCCGTACAGCCTATCGCACAAGTCGCTGTCGCACACGGCATTGGCCAATGCACCATGCCCGACGGAACGACCTTCGAACACGTCATCGACGGCAACTATCGTTCGGATGCCATCATCAACCACTTTATGCAGAGTTTCGACATGCAGGGCGATGCGCATCAGCGGAGGGTCTGTTCGCTGTGGGGCTACACCTCGTTCAATGCCGTCCGCTATTTCGAAAATATCGCTGTGAAGGACGAGACGCAGGCCAAGAACGATGCGCCCGACATGCTCTACGTGCTTTTTAAGTATGTGCTTGAGTTCGACCACTTTAACAACAAGTTGTGCATCCACGCGCTTGTGCCCGAAGGCGAGACGGCCGATGGCATCGGCGACATCGAAAAGCGTCTGAACCGACCGAACGTCAGCCTCTATTCGTTCCGTCCGGTGGGCGAGGTGTCGAGCCCTTTGACCGACGAGGAGCACAAGGCCAACATCCGCCGGGGCATCGCACACTGCAAGCGCGGCGACGTGTTCCAGATTGTGCTGTCGCGCCGTTTCGTGCAGCGTTATGAGGGCGACGACTTCAAGCTCTACCGTGCCCTGCGCAGCATCAATCCGTCGCCCTACCTCTTCTACATGGACTTCGGCGGATTCCGTCTGTTCGGTTCGTCGCCCGAGACGCACTGCCGCATCGAAGACGGCAAGGCTTACATCGACCCAATTGCCGGCACCACCAAGCGCACCGGCGACGATGTGCAGGACGCCAAGAATGCCAACTATCTGCGCAACGACCCGAAGGAGAATGCCGAACACGTCATGCTGGTCGATCTGGCGCGCAACGACCTGTCGCGCAACTGCCACGGCGTGAAGGTCGATTTCTACAAGGAGTTGCAGTATTACAGCCACGTCATCCATCTCGTGAGCCGCGTGAGTGGCACGTTGGACAGCCATGCCGACCCCATCAAGACCTTCATCGACACATTCCCGGCCGGCACGCTGAGCGGTGCACCAAAGGTTCGCGCCATGCAGCTCATCAGCGAATACGAGCCGCACAACCGTGGCGCATACGGCGGCTGCGTGGGCAGCATCTGCTTCGACGGCAGTCTGAATCAGGCCATCACCATCCGTACGTTCGTGAGCCGCAACAACGAACTGTGGTTTCAGGCTGGCGGCGGCATCGTGGCCAAGAGCAACGAGGAGTACGAATTGCAGGAGGTCAACAACAAGCTCGGTGCGCTGCGCAAGGCAATCGAATTGGCCGCTGAGATATAAAGACCCACCCCCCTTGCCCCCTCCCGTTAGTCAGGGAGGGGGAGTGAATAGCAGCGGAGGACAATGGCATCGGCCAAAAAAATAAATAGTTTGTGGCCAATGTAGCTATCGTCCCTTTCACTCCATTTTTACCTTGCCCCTCGGCTAAAGCCTCGTCTTCTCGCTGAACGATTATCAATCGTTCTGATCGCTGCGAGGACCCTTTTACTCCCCTTAAAATCCTTTTAAAAGAAATGAAAATTGCAATGATTGACAATTACGATTCCTTCACCTACAATCTGGTGCATCTCGTGAAGGAACTCGGAGCCGACATAACCGTCTATCGCAACGACCAGTTTGAGCTGGATGAGTTGTCGGACTACGATAAGATAATGCTGTCGCCTGGCCCGGGCATCCCGTCGGAGGCCGGCAAGCTGCTCGACGTCATCCGTCGCTATGCGGGCGAAAAGCCGATTCTGGGCATCTGCCTTGGCGAACAGGCCATCGGCGAGTGCTTTGGCGGCACGTTGGTGAACTTGGCCGACGTCTTTCACGGCGTACAGACTCCGGCGCACGTCTGCGAGTTCGAGCGCAACGGCCAACGCGAATGCGACTATCTGTTCCGTGGGATGCACCGCGACATCCTCGTCGGCCGCTATCACTCGTGGGTGGTCGATGCCGCATCGTTGCCCGAATGCCTTGAGGTGACGGCCACGAGCGACGAGGGTCAGGTGATGGCCCTGCGTCACAAGGAATACGACGTGCGCGGCATCCAGTTCCACCCCGAATCGGTGCTCACGCCCGACGGCAAGCGGATGATTCAGAACTGGTTACTGCACGTCTGATTCTAACTCCATCGGCCAACAATGAATTGAAAAAGTTTATGGCCAATGGCGCTATCGTCCCTTTCACTTCGTTTAACAACCCTTTCACTCCATTTAAATTTAAAAATGAAATCTTACCTGACCAAACTCATCGACGGCGAAATCCTGAGCCGCGAAGACACGCATGAAATCATGCTCGGCATTGTGGCCGAAAAATATAACGAATGTCAGATCGCAGCCCTGCTGATGGCTCTCCAGACGCGCGGCGTGACGGTTGACGAACTGCTCGGCTTCCGCGACGGCCTGCTCGAGACCGGCGTGCGCGTCAATCTGGACGACTACGACACGCTCGACATAGTAGGCACGGGCGGCGACGGCAAGAACACGTTCAACATCTCGACCTGCTCGGCCTTCGTCATTGCGGGCGCGGGCTACAAGGTGACGAAGCACGGCAACGGCGGCTCGACCTCGGTGTCCGGCGCATCGAACGTGCTGCAGGGTCACGGTGTGAAGTTTACGGCCGATGAGGATGTCCTACGCCGCTCATTGGACGAGGCCGGCATCTGCTACCTGCACGCTCCGCTCTTCGCCACGGGCATGAAGTTCGTCGGACCGACCCGTAAGGCATTGGCCGTCCCCACCTGCTTCAACCTGCTCGGCCCATTGGTCAACCCCTGTCGTCCGAAAAACTCGCTGCACGGCACGGCCAACCAGGACCAGATGCGCCTCTACGTGAATGCGCACCAGAAAATCGGCGACAACTTCGGCGTCATCACGAGCTACGACGGCTACGACGAGATTTCGCTCACCAGCGGCTTCAAGTTCGTCACCAACTACTTCGAGAAGGTCTATACGCCGAAGGAGCTTGGCCTCGACTATGTCGAACAGAGCGACATCTACGGCGGCGAGACTGCGGCCGATGCCATGAAAATCTTCGACAACGTGCTCCAGGGCACCGCAACCGAGGCACAGAAGCAGGTGATTATGGCCAATGCCGCGTGCGGAATCTCGGTCATGGACCGCAATAAGTCCATCGAAGAGTCAATCGCCATCGCCCGCGAATCGCTCGAAAGCGGCAAGGCTCTCGCTGCATTCAAGAAGTTCGTCGAAATCAACTCGTAAAAAAAAGGATTTCAAAAATAGTAAAAGGGTCCTCGCAGCGATCAGAACGATTGATAATCGTTCAGCGAGAAGACGAGGCTTTAGCCGAGGGGCAAGGTAAAAAAGGAGTAAAAGGGACGTTTGCTTCGGCAGGCAACTCTTATTTCTTACTTCTTATTTCTTCACTCAAAAGGTATTGTCCCTTTCACTCCCCTTTTACTCCCTTTTCACTCCCCTTTCATTCCACTTTAAAATATGAAAGATATCCTTGAAGAAATTGTGGCCAACAAGCGGACCGAATTGGCCATCGCCATGAACGAGATGCCGCTCGACGTGCTGCAGAGGCTCACCCAGCAGCGCATCGACCGCGACGGCCGACTGAAACTGCGTTCCATGAAGCAGTCGTTGGCCAACTCCGCGAGCGGCATCATCGCCGAGTTCAAGCGCAAGAGTCCCAGCCGAGGCTGGATTCATGCCGACGTCGAACCCGAGCAGGTCGTTCCGCTCTATGCCGAAGGTGGCGCCGCCGCGAGCAGCATCCTGACCGACGAGAAGTACTTCGGCGGCCGATTGGAATTCATCCAGCGGGTGCGCGACCTCGTGCCCGACCTGCCACTGCTGCGCAAGGAATTCATCATCGATGCCTATCAGCTCTACGAGGCGCGTCTGGTTGGGGCCGATGCCGTTCTGCTCATCGCGGCCGACCTCTTGCTCGAACAGTACGGCGAACTGCTCCAGACGGCGCACAGCCTTGGCCTGGAGGTGCTGCTTGAGGTGCACGACGAGGCTGAATTGAGCTATCTGCAGGCCGGCGTGCCCGACATGCTCGGCGTCAACAACCGTTCGTTGGGCACCTTCGTGACCGACGTGCAGCATTCGTTCGACATCGCGGCGCGGATGCGGCGTTCGGTGCGCGCCCTCGGTTTGTCGGCCGACGAAGCTCCGCTCCTCGTCAGCGAATCGGGCATCGGCAACCCGTCGGTCGTCCGCCTGCTGCGCGAAAAGGGGTTCCGTGGTTTCCTCATCGGCGAATGTTTCATGAAGGAGGCCAATCCGGGCGAGGCGCTACGCGAGTTTGTAAAAGAGACCCTCACCCCAGCCCTCCCCCATGATGGGGAGGGTGCATGAGATACCATCGGCTGTCAGAATCCGCGTAGTAAAAAAGAAAGAGAAAATAATAGTTTGAAAATTAAATAATTTGCCCCGAAAAAGTAGCAAAATACTCCCTTCCCCTACATAACGGGGAAGGGACGGGGATAGGGTCATTATGCTAATCAAGGTATGCGGTATGCGCGAAGCCGACAATATTCGCGCCGTCGAGGCTCTCGGCGTCGATTGGATGGGCTTCATCTTCTGGCCCGAGTCAAGGCGTTTCTGCGACAGGAAACCCGACTATCTGCCCACGCGGTGCAAGCGTGTCGGCGTGTTTGTGAATGCCGATGTGGCCGATGTGGTTCGCTACGCGGTTGAATACGGACTGAACATCGTGCAGCTGCATGGCGACGAGAACCGCCAGTACATCATGCAGATGCGTCAGGCATTGGCCGCAGCGGGCGTGAAGTGCGCCGTGATCAAGGCATTGGCCATAAAGAGCGCGGCCGACATCGCCCAGTGCGAGAACTACGTCGGTTTCGTCGATTATTTCCTGTTCGACACACCGACGGCCGGTCGTGGCGGCAGCGGCAAGTCGTTCGACTGGAAGCTGTTGGCCGATAATTATCGCCTCATGACGCCATTCCTTTTGAGCGGCGGCATCGGCCCCGAAAGCGCATCGGCCATAAAGGAATTCAACCATCCGTGCTGCGAGGGCATCGACCTCAATTCGCGTTTTGAGAGCGCACCGGGCCGCAAGGATGTGAGCAAACTACGCGAGTTCATCGTGGAGACAGGACCCACCCCCCTTGCCCCCTCCCGTTAGGCAGGGAGGGGGAGTGGATACCATCGGCCATCAAAAAATCCGCGTAGTAACGAGAAAAAAAAGAATTAAAGTTTAATAATTAATAAAATAACCCTGTAACCCATAGCAAATTACTCCCTTCCCCTATATAACGGGGAAGGGTCAGGGGATGGGGTCATTTAATTTTTTTAGCATATGAATCGCATCAACCAACTTTTTGCCAATAGGCCGCAGAATCTGCTCAGCCTCTATTTCTGTGCCGGTGCGCCCACGCTCGACGGGACGGCCGACGTTATCCGCACGCTCGAAAAGAACGGCATCAACATGATTGAAATCGGTGTGCCGTTTTCCGACCCGATGGCCGACGGTCCTGTCATCCAGGATGCCGCAACCAAGGCCCTGCGCAACGGAATGTCGCTCAGACTGCTCTTTGAACAGCTGAAGGACATCCGCCGCGACGTTCAGATTCCGCTCATTCTGATGGGCTACCTCAACCCTGTGATGCAGTTCGGTTTCGAACGCTTCTGCCAGAAGTGCGTCGAGGTCGGCATCGACGGCATGATTCTGCCCGACCTGCCGTTCAAGGACTACATGGAGGACTACAAGCCCATCGCCGACAAGTACGACCTGCGCATCATCATGCTCATCACGCCCGAGACGAGCGAGGAGCGCATCCGCTTCATCGACCAGAACACCGACGGCTTCATCTACATGGTGTCATCGGCCGCAATCACCGGCGCGCAGAGCGAGTTCAACGAGGCAAAGCAGGCCTACTTCAACAAGGTTCACGCCATGCAGCTCACGCACCCCACGATGATCGGCTTCGGCATCTCGAACAAGCAGACGCTCGAGTCGGCCCAGGCCAATGCCAACGGCGCAATCATCGGCTCGAAGTTCGTGCAGTTGCTCGATGCGGCCAATGGCGATGCACAGAAGGCTGTTGACCAACTCTACGATGCTTTGAAGCAGTAATTCCTCCGGCTGAGAGGAATCCCATCGGCGGAAGATGGAAATCGGCCGTAAACAAAGAAAAATTTGTATCTTTGCGCGCTGGTTTTCATTTCCCAATTCATACTTAATCTTTCAGAACGTGACTCAAGCAGAATTGAATGCCCGTGCGGCAGCTCAATATTCAGACGAACGCAGCAAGCAGTTGGCCACACAACCAGTGGGTCGGCTGCTTCTGCAATTTGCAACGCCCAGCATCATTGCGATGGCGGCGAGCAGTATCTACAACCTGTGCGACAGCATCTTCATCGGCCAAGGCGTCAACTCGATGGCGATTGCCGGATTGGCCATAACCTTCCCGCTCATGAACATCAGCCATGCGTTCGGCGCGTTGGTCGGCGTGGGCGGCAGTGCACAGACGTCGGTACGTATGGGCGAAAACAACCAGCATCAGGCGCTCATGGTGTTCGGCAACGTCATCCGTCTCGACCTTTTCGTCGGTTTGATGCTGGCCTGCATCGGCCTTTTCTTCCTTGATCCGATTCTGCGGCTTTTCGGTGCGAGCGATGTGACTCTGCCCTATGCGCGCGACTACATGCAGATCATCCTGGTGGGCAGCGTCATTTCGCACACCTTCCTCGGCCTGAACGACCAGATGCGTGCGTCGGGCAACCCCAAGCGGGCCATGTGCGCACAGCTGATTGCAGTGGTGGCCAACATCGTGCTCGACGCGCTCTTCATCTTCGGCTTCGGCTGGGGGATGAGAGGTGCGGCATTGGCCACAGTGCTCGGACAGCTCATGGCGTGGATTTTCACGGTGCGATTCTTCTGCGACAAGCGGAACTTTGTCCATTTCAGCCGCGAGGGTCTGATTTTGCGCACCGACATCATCCGCGACATCATTAGCATTGGCCTCAGCCCGTTCTGCATGAACGTGTGCGCCTGTCTTGTGGTGGTGCTCATCAACCGCAGCCTGCTGGAGCATGGCGGCACCGACGGCGACATGTATATCGGCGTGTATGGCATCGTAAATCGCGTAGCAATGCTGCTTGTGCTCATGGTGATGGGCTTCGGACAGGGAATGCAGCCGATTGTGGGCTTCAACGTCGGCGCGCGGCTTTTCCATCGCGTCAATGCGGTCTTGAAGTTCACCTATATGTTTGCGACGTTCATCATGACGCTGGGCTACGTGCTTATGGCCATCTATGCACGACCGTTGGCCGGATTCTTCACCAACGACGAGCAGATGATTGAGCTTTGCGTGCCGGTCATCCGCATCATGTTGTGTATCTTCCCGCTGGTAGGCGGCCAGATGATTACGAGCACCTTCTTCCAGTCCATCCGACAGGCCAAGAAGAGCATTTTCATCTCCACTACGCGACAGATGCTCATCCTCGTGCCGCTGCTGCTTTTCCTGCCCGATTTCTTTGCCGGACAAGGTTGGGGCGGTGTGAACGGCGTGTGGTGGTCGATGCCGATTTCCGACCTCATTTCGTCCGTCATCGCCGGCACGCTGCTCTACCTCCAGCTGAAGCGGTTCAGCAAGTTGACCGATGTGGCGATGGGGAAGTGAACGACAGACATTGGACAAAAATAAAAACAGATTAACCTTAAAAACATGAAAACTATGTATTTCGTTATAGCCGATGACATTACCGGAGCCGCCGAGATTGCCGGATTGGGCAGCACCTACGGCCTCTCGACCATTCTGCTGACCAAGTTGCCCGATGCGATGCCCGATGCGCAGCTTGTCGTCCTGGCCACCGATACCCGTTCAATGACCGAGGCCGAAGCCGTCGCTGAGACACGCGCCATCGGCCAGTGGCTGTGCGGGATTATTTCATCGGCCGATGCCCCAATCACGCTCTACAAGAAGGTCGATGCGGCCGTGCGCGGTCATGTCGTGGCCGAACTGCAGACGCTCATGGAGACGCTTGGCTACGAACAGGCGCTCTATCTGCCGGCCAATCCGAGCAAGGGACGCACCATCAGCGGCGGATGCTGCTACGTGGATGGCGAGCCCATCGACCAGACGCAGTTTGCCCTCGACCCCGACTTCCCGGCCTTCACGGCGAGCATCTGCCTGCGCCTTGGCATCACGCCCAGCAGCCGCATCCGTGTGGCCGATGCCGTTACCCTCGATGACGTGCGACAAGCCATCGGCCAAGCCCTCCAGAATCCCGAACCGACGCTTCTGTCCGGTGCGTCCGACCTCTTTGCCGCCTTGCTCGAGAATCAAGGATTTGTGCCATCGGCCAATGCCACGACCTTCGCCGGCCTGTCGCGCACGGGCGCCGCGCTCATCGTGTGCGGTTCGACGCAGAGCACCGACCTCACTACGCGACCTTACATCCGTCAGCGCGACCTGCCGCTCAACTCCATGCCGCGCGACGTATTCGACGGTACGCAGGGCGCGGCCTATTGGCTGATGAAGATACAGATTCTGCATTTCGCCAAGTCGGCCATCCGTCCCGCCCGCCACGGCCTCATCCTCAACATCCCGTTCGAGAGCAGTGGATCATCGGCCGCAGCCCTCCGTCTCCGTACCGAAATGGCGCAGGTCGTCTTCGCGCTCGTGGGGCGGATGCAGCCTGCCGAACTGGTCATCGAGGGCGGCGCGACGGCGTTTGCTGTGATGCAGCGGCTGGGTTGGACGTCGTTCCGCATCACGCAGCAGGTTGCTCCAGGCGTCGTCCGTATGCAGAGTCTCGATGCCCCCTCGGTTCATGTCACGTTCAAGCCGGGCAGCTATCCGTGGGGCGACGACCTGTTCGACTGGAAAGTCGAGATGTAGGCGGCGGATAGAAGGTAAATGCCAAAAAACTCCGCGTAGAGTTCAGAAGTCTCTACGCGGAGTTTTTCGCTCTATTGTCCGGCTGTACCTTAGAATTTGAAAGTGTATGACGCTTTGACGAGTTGTCCGACCTCTTCGTCGTCGCTGTCGGCATCTTCGGCACGCTTGTAGCGATATGAGAGGCCTATGACGTTGTGGTCGTTCAGCTTGTAGTCGGTGCCGATGCAGTAGCGGATTTGGTCTTGTGCGAAACTGTATTTCACGTCGTTGAACACCTCTACGCTGACAAATGGCTCCCACGGACTGCGGTTGCGGCTCCAGCCCACTTCTACGCGACTTCGCAGCATCTGACGGTTGAATCCGCCAATGATTTTGTCCTTGTTGCGGGTGCCGTTTTTCTCCACTTTGGTCCGGTTGGCATAGTAGCGCGTCACGTGTTTCTCGGCGTGGTAGGTGTACTGATAGCGTTCGCGCAGGCTCACCGTCCAATGCCGATAGAATTCGTAACTGCCTTTGATTGAGCAGAATCCGCGATGCCTTGGCGACCAATAGCCGGTAATCCAGTTTCTGCCCGAACTGCTGAGGTGCGCCGGCTTGTAGCGGTCGAAAAACTGGTAGCCCGCATTGGCCGTAACCTGCCACGGACTGGTCTTCTTTTTATAGATACGGTATGTGGCATCGGCCCCGACCGCAAAACGGTCCCAGAAGTCGATGTATTCTTGGGTGCGGGCCTCGGCCATGACGGCGACTTTGATTTTCTGATTGATCTTTTTCGATGCTTCAAGTTCGAGGTCGAAACCGAAGTCATCGTCGGCCAAAAGTTGATTCCCGAAGTTGCAGCAAATAAACGAGAGCATGAGAAAAACTGATTTATTCATTGTAAAGTGAGCATGAGTTTTTTAACATATTTTAAAATAATAACGCGAAATTATGTAAAAAATAATTACAATACGCAATAATATGAAAAAAAATTGTTTATTTTGCGCTGGCTATGATTGAATATGAAGTTTTTATTTTAGCTAAACTGATAATGTTTGTATATTTACTTTAAGGCAAGTTAAGCCCAAATAACTGTTAACTGATTTATTGACAATGAAGAAGTTTCGACTATTGTTAGTTGCATCGATGCTGTGCGGCATCGGTGTTGTGAGTTGTGGCGAAGAGGAAGAATTTGATTTTACTTCTGCCGACGCCGTTGACTTGGCCAATGCGGGCTATTCACAGTATGACGACAAGGCACATCGAGTAGAGAATTTTGAAGTGTTGAACACGGTTACAATCCGTTGGGATGGCGCGTCGGCCAACGTAGTCGGCGGTGACGTACGTGGCGTGTCGGTTTCGACCGATGGTGCGACGGTGGTCGTCAACAACAATGCCGACGGCACCGAGTTCGTGCTTGAGGGCTCTTCGTCCGATGGAAGCATCAAGTTCTACGGCAACCGCGCTTTTCTCATCACGCTCAACGGCCTTAATCTGACGTCGCAATCGTCGCCGGCCATCAACAACCAGGGCACAAAGGCCTGTTTCATCTATATGGAAGCCGGCAAGGGCAACATCTTGGCCGATGCCGAGGTCTATCGCGACACCGTTGCCGGCGAAGACTGCAAGGCATGTCTGTTCAGCGAGGGCGAAATCGTCTTTTGCGGCAGCGGTACGCTCAGCGTGATTGGCCGTCACCGTCATGCCATTGCAACCGACGACTATCTCGTCATGAACGATGAGGCAACCGTAGTCGTGCGCGAAGCTGCCCGCGATGCAGTCCACACAAACGAATTCGTACGCATCGAAAGCGGTGCTCTCACCATCCTCGGCTCTGGTGCCGACGGCGTCGATTGCGGCGGCTCGATGGACATCGCAGGCGGTATGATTTCGATTACGACATCGGCCGCAAAAGGCAAGTGCATCAAGACCGTGGGCGATGTCTGGGTGAGCGGCGGTGCAATTTCGCTCAGCAACAGCGGCGACGCCGTTTGGAACACCGGAACAGTTGAAGATGCCGACTATTCGTGTGCCGCATGTCTGAAGACGGATGGCTCGCTCAGCCTTAAGGGCGGCAACATAACGGCCAATGCCACTGGACTCTCGACCCGAGGCATCCACGTGAAGCGCGATTTCAATATGAGTGGCGGTTCGGCCGATGTGACAACGACGGGCGATGCCTATCAGATTGACACATTGAGCGACTATACAGCATCGAACGGTCTGCGTGTGACGGGCAACATGAACGTCACGGGCGGCAAGTTCATCGCCAATTCGACAGGTGCCGGTGCGATGGCTGTCCGTGTGAAGGGCGACTATACACAGTCGGGCGGCGTGCTGAAAGGTGTGGCTACGGGCACGGCATTGGGCCGAATCCGTGAGCTCTGGAAGCGACCTGAAGATATGACAGCCGAGGAGTTGCGCCATTTGATCAGCGTCAACCGCGACCACTCGTGGCGTCCGAAGGCATCGGCCAAGGGCATCAAGGTGAAGGGCGGCTTGACAGTGCGTGACGGCCAGCTGTATGGCGAGAGTGCGGCCAACGAGGCTATCGAGGTCAAGCAGATGGTCAACATCAACGGCGGCGAGGTCTATGCCCGTTCTGGCAACGATGACGGCATCAACGCATCGTCGCACATCAACATCAGCGGCGGCCTGGTCTGCGGCTACACAATCTCGAACGACGGTATCGACTCAAACGGTAATATCTACATCACTGGCGGCGTGGTATTCTCAACCTGTCTGCACGATCCGGAAGTCGCCATCGATGCCAACACCGAAGGTGGCTACAAACTCTACGTCTGGGGCGGCACCATCATCACTTGTGGTCCGTTGGAGGGCGGTGCCGAATTGTCGCAGAACTGCTACATCGACTCGACCTATCTGAACGGCAAGAACTATGAACTGCGTGTCGGCAACGATTCTTATGTGTTCACAACTCCAAGTTCGGTAGATGCCGGCAGCGGAATCGTCGTTTCCGGCCCTGGTACGTATATGCCTGTCCTGTATGAAGACGTGACGGTATCGGGCGGCACAAGGATGTTCGACGGCGTAGGCGCAGTTGTCAAGAATGGAAACGTGTCGGGCGGCGTGTCAGTTCCTCTCTATCCCTACACCGCACCTGTGCGCGTGAGGGCAGCTGTCAGCGAATAAGCCAGTTTTGAAATATAATAGCCCAAATGTTAATGCAACGCTATCATTGAGAGCGAATAAATATTTAATAATCATCTAAAAAACAAAATTAAAATGAAAACGAACTTTTTTCACTTGGCAGTGCTTATGGCTGCCGCTACGTGCTTTACGCTGACAAGCTGCGATAAGGACGACGATAAAGAGTCAAAGTCTGTACAGTACGTTGACCTGGGATTGCCAAGCGGTACGCTTTGGGCTACCTGCAATGTGGGTGCAACCAATCCGGAAGATGCCGGCGATTATTTCTCTTGGGGTGAGACCGCACCCAAAGATCTCTATACTTGGCCGAACTACAAGTGGAATTCCGCAGGAGAACCTCCGGTACTGTCGAAATACTGCACCGAAGAGACACAAGGCACCGTCGATAACCTGACAGAACTTGAGTTGGCTGATGATGCAGCCTATGTCAATATGGGTGACGATTGGTGCATGCCGACTGCCGAGCAGTGCCGTGAACTTATCAACACCAGCTACACCAAAAGCGAGTGGGAGAGAGTGAATGGCGTGTATGGCCGCAAGATTACGAGCCTTACGAATGGCAACAGCATCTTCATCCCGGCTGTGGGGCATCGTGTCGGCGGCACACTCGCTTTCAACGAAGGCGATTTAATGAGTGGTCTGTATTGGTCGAGCACGCTTATTGAAGACAATTCTTTGAACGCATGCTACCTTGCTCTCAGTTCCAGTTCAGTCGGTGTGCCGACTGATGGCGGCATCCGTTTCTTGGGCCGTTCGGTACGTGCTGTGAGAAGAAAATAAGTTGGTCTCGCTTTAGCGAGGTACATAAGTATATAACGAAACCGCATCGAGCAAATGAATGTTCGATGCGGTTTCGTTGCTTGTTGTGCGTCATTCAATTCCCGATGGCTGCGACGTTGGCGAAAATACCTCCCCACGCGGCACGGTATTTTTCGACAGATGCGGCCGGGACGTGCAGCGTGGCCTGCGCTCCGATGCCGTTGAACGATGACTCATCAAAACTTGGCGGCTCGGTCGCGTAGCAATAGACATCGGACAGGGATTTGCAGTCTTCGAAGGCCATTCCGCCGATTTTCGTCACCGTGCTCGGGATGGTGACCGTCGTCAGTGCGCGGCAGATGAAGAACAGCCCTTCGCTCACCTCCGTGAGGCCTTCCGGCAGCTCGATTTCGGTCAGGCTCTGGCAGTTGTCGAACACGTTGCTTTCCAGTGTGCGCAGCGATGCGGGCAGCTTGATGGTCGTAAATGGACACTCGTTGAACGCCTTGTGGCCGATGCTCGTGACCGTCTCCGGCAGCGTGACCGATGCGAGCGCGTGGCAGCCTTGGAAGGCTTCACGTCCGATGCTTGTGACTGAAGCCGGAATCGTGATTTCCTCCAGCCCAATGCATTCATAGAATGCTTCATCGCCGATGCTCCTGACTGAATTGCCGATGTTGACTGCCTTGAGCGAATGTTTCCCGTGGAATGTGGAGCCGATTGCCTCCGTGTCGTATGTCAGGGTTTCGATGTTGTCGCATTCGCCAAAGGCCCAATCCTGAATCTCCTTTACAGAGTTCGGTATCGTCAGCGATGTCAGCGTTTCATTGCCGGAAAAAGCGTACGGCATGATGCTTGCGACGTAGTCGGGGATGACTAATGAGCTGGCCCGACCGAAGTAGAATAGCATTTTGCCGTCATTCTTGCCGAGCAGCATTCCGTCGCTTGTCGCGTAGTTTGGATTGGCGCCGTCAACCGTCACTTCTGCCAGATTGGAGCAGCCGTAAAAGATGGCATTCCCGATTTCTGTGACCGATGCCGGAATGTGTATTGAGGCCAGTGCCTTGCAGTCGCGGAACATATAGTCGCCGATGCTTGTGAGCGATGTCGGGAACGAAAAGGCGGAGAGGCTGCTGCATCCTGTGAATGTGCCTTGGCCTGCGCTCGTCACGCTGTTCGGCAGCTGTATCGAAGCCAGCATCTGGCATCCCTCGAACGCGTAGTGTCCGATTTTGGTTATGCCGTCTGGCAGATTGACCGACTGCAACGACCTGCAACCGTAGAAAAGTTGTTGTTCGATGCTCGTCACGCAGCTCGGAATCGTTATGCTTTTCAGGCTGTCGCAATCCATGAAGGCGGCATGTCCAATCGAAGTCAGGCTTTCCGGTAGTTTGACCGATGCCAGTCTGTGGCAAAACATGAAGGTTTGCTCTTTGATTTCGGTTACGCCTTCGGGAATCTCGATGCTCTCCAGGTTCGTGCAGTTGTCGAACACGTTGCTTTCCAGTGTGCGCAGCGATGCGGGCAGCTTGATGGTCGCAAATGGACACTCGTTGAACGCCTTGTATCCGATGCTCGTGAGCGAGTCGGACAGTGTGACCGATGCGAGCGCGTGGCAGAACTGGAAGGCATTCTCGCCGATGGATTTTATCGAGTTCGGCATCGTGACCGAGGTGATGTCAACGCAGCCGTTGAACGCACTTTCGCCGATGGCCGTTACGCGGATTTCCTCACCGCCGTAGGTGACGGATTCGGGAATTTCGACACTGCCCTCGAGGTCTCCGATGTGGCCGGTCACCGTTGCGCTCGACCCGAAGATGCGGAATTTCAGCTTCTCGGACTCGATGTCGGCAACGGCCTTCTTCGATGGGGAATAGACACCTCGCACGCTGCCGCCATCTGTCCTCCAGCGGTAGCCGTCCCAGACGCCAGCCTCGTCGAAGAAGATGCCAAAGGCATTGCTCGGCGCGTCGGTATAAATTGAACTTGACCAGTAGAGGCTGTTTGTGTATCGGAAGTTTTCCCAGAGATAGCCTGCTGCTGGCAAGAAGATGCAGTTGCCGTTCTTGCCTGTTATCCGATAGCCGTTTGTGCCGTTTTGTGAGAGCCATGTCCATGTGCAGAGGCTGGTCAATTCTTGCCATTCGTCGGCGGTCGGAGTTCTCCATTCTGCCCCCCAATGGACTGTCGCTGCGTCGTCGGAGGGCGCAAGTTCAACAAGGTTGTCCGTAAAGCCTGAGTAGCCGTATGCCTGATTGTTGCAATATTTGGTAAGAGTCGAGTCGCTGCCCATGCTGTGGCGGTTGGTGCTCCAGTCGTAGGTCGTCTTGGCCGATGTCTCGCCCCAGGCCAGATAGTCGCCGAAGTCCTCCGGGCGCGAGGCTCCGATGTTGCACGTCGCCCATTGCACGGAAAGCCCCAAATCGACGGCCTCGTAAGCTGTCGGCTCTTCCAGCGATGCCAGATATTGTTCGACGACCTCTTCGGTCACGTCGATTTCGTCTTCGTAGATGATTGAGCCGTCGTCGATGTCCTTGACCGTCACGTGCAGGATGTTGTGCAGGTCAAAATCGGCGGCAGATCGTGTCGCTACGCGGATTTCATCGTCCACAAACACGCCGAAAGTGGGGAATGTGGCGATCAGTTCGGCGGGCTGGGCGGCATCGGGCGGCAGTGCGATGTTCCACACGTCGGGCGGCAGCGGCTGGTCGATGGTTGCGGGCAATGGCTTGCGGTCGAAGAGCGTGACGCCCTGTGCCATGTTGGTCAGCGTCCCCCTCACTTCGGCGCGTTCGCTCAGACCTGCTACGTGGATTTTGAGCGACATCGACTTGACCACATTCGTCGGTTTGAGCACGCCCATCAGGTTGAGGGCGCGGGTCGGGTGCAGTGAGTTCATCGAGGCAACGGCCAACGGAGCGAGGTGCGATGGGTCGTCGGCCGTCACCGATGCGGTCGCGTAGCTGCTGAAGTCGAATGTGTAGTCGGAGAGTTCGGCCTCCGACTGGTTGAAGCAGATGAGCGCATAGTTTTGTCCGGGCAGCGAGATTTTCGGGTTGGAGACGTCGGACGTGCGGTGGGCGATGGGCGCATCGGAGGCACCGCCGCCATCGGTCGGGTAGAGCATCAGGGTCAGGCCGGAGGGCATCTGGTCGAGCGCGCTCCAGTCGATGTCGAGCGTGAGGTCGAGTCCGTCGTCCGATGGGGGTGTTGTGTCGTTCTTGTCCTTCCGGCAGGCTTGGCACAGCACGGCGGCAATGGTCAGCAGAAAGAGGATTTTTTTCATAGTATTGAGTTGTTACTGTCGTGGTCGATTGGTGCAAAGATAGGCGATATTTCCTTTTTTGCTGCAAATTCTGAACGCGAAACACACGAAACTTACGAACTCTTTTTCGCTTTATTTTTTTCGTGTTCGGGTTTTTGAACGCGAAATACACGAAAATTACGAATTTTTTTTCGCCGCATGGTAGGACGCCATAGCGGAACAGCCGATCGCAAAGTCGCGAGAATCGTGCAGCGGCAAGCCATGTTTGAAGCCGCAAGGCTGAGTTTGGCTTGCAAGCAAGCGAGGCCGCCACTTTGCAGGCTGTGCAGCGTAAGGCTTGACCTTCTTTGCTTCGTTTCTTGGGTCAAGCCAAGAAATGAAGGGCAAGTCCCTTTCGTGTTCGATAAAAACCATCATTTTTGGTCAAGCCAAGAAGACTGGCGTGTCCTGTGACGGCAAAAAGTCGCGTAGTGCGTTAGTCCGGCCGGCTGTATCGGACATGAACGGAAAAAGCCTCCTCATCGCAGCAGATGGGGAGGCTTGAATCATTGGCCGTGAATGAAAATCACTTGAAGAGCAGTGGCAGCCACTCGTTGAGGGCGCGGCGCCAGGTGAGGAACTCGTGGCCGGTCTGGGGCGAAACGTGGCCGTAGGCATCGAAGCCGGCAGCCTTGAGTTCGTTGACGGCCTGACCGATGCGGTCGGGGTTTTCGCGCTCGCCGCAGCTCAGAAAGATGCGACGTGGAGCCTTGACGTTCTGCAAGTCTTTCGGCTCGTAGATGCCGCCGCTGAACAGACCCCAGTAGCCGAACATTTCGGGACGTGCCAAAGTGGCCATACGTGTCTCCATGCCGCCCATCGAGAGGCCGGTCATGGCGCGGTGGTCGCGGTCGGCGATGGTGAAGAAGTGGCTGTCAACGTAGGGTACAAGTTCGTCCATCAGGACGCGCTGGAAGGCCGTCCAGTCGAACTCGTTCATGTGGCCCCACTTCAATTCGTTGGTCATGCCGTAGGTCATCACAATCATGCATGGGTCGCACTTGCCATCGGCGATGAGGTTGTCGAGAATCAGGCCTGCGTGGCCCTGACGGCTCCATGCGGTCTCGTCTTCGCCCCAGCCGTGCTGGAGGTAGAGCACGGGGTAGCGTTCAATTTTGCCCTTCTTGTTCGGCTGGCCGTAGTTGGCAGGAGTATAGACGAAGGCGCGCTTCATCGACTGTGTGCTCTCGCTCCAGAACTGGATCTCCTGGATGTTGCCGTGGGGCACGTTCTTGAGGGCGTAGAAGTCGCGGTCGTGAGCCGGAATCTCGATGCCGCTTTCCCAGCGGACCGAGCCGTAGAAGTTTTGCGCGCCCGGGTCGTTGAATGTGCCGCCGTCGATGGTGAGGTGAAAGTAGTGGAAACCTTCGTCCATAGGGCCTTCAGTCGTGCCCCACCAATAGCCGTCCTTGCCCTTGCGGAGCACTGTGCCGCCACGTCCGCCCAGACCGAGGCTGACGATGACCGACTTGGCATCGGGTGCCTCAACACGGAATCGGGCATATCCTTGCGAGTTGACCATCGGATATTGCTGGCCCGGCTGGTTGAGCTCAGATGGCTTGAAGTCTTCGACGGGTGCTACGTTGTCCAATGCCGGATTGAAGTCGCGGATTGCGCGATAGCACTGCTTCGGCTGATATTTTTCGTCGAAAGGCAACGGATGGTTGTTCACGCCGAGCCATGAATCGCGGTCGCCGAGGTTCCAGAAGGTCACGTTGTCGATGACGTCGGCATGCTTGCGGAACACCTTGAACAGACGCGCATATTGGTCGGTCTGCAACGTGCCCATGTAGGCCGGCATCGGTTTGGCTTCGCCGCGCGAGAACATCAGCTGGCCGCCGCTCTCGTTGTTCATACGAAGGTCAAGTTCGGTGATGTGGATGTGCTTGACGAGCTCCTTGAAGCGTGTGATGGCCAAGTCGAGCTGATCTTCGTCGGGGAAGTAGATGTTGTAGTGGCCCTGCATACCGATACCGTCGATCGGCACTCCGGCGTCCTTCATCTTCTTGACCATGTTGTAGATGCGTTCGCGCTTGCCTTCATCGACGCAGCTGTAGTCGTTGTAGAAAAGCAATGCGTCGGGGTCTGCTTCGCGAGCAAATTCAAATGCCTTGGCGATGAATTCGTCACCGCACAGCTTGAAGTGACGGCTCTGACGGTATGGGCTTGGTTCGCCCTGACCCGGCCAACGTCGGCCGCCGTCATCGGCCATGGCTTCGTTGACGACGTCCCATGCATAGACGACATCCTTGTAGCGGTTCATGATGGTGTGGATGTGTTCGCGCAGACGCTCGTAGAAGACCTCTTTCTTGACCTCTTTTCCCTTCTTGTCGGTGAACATCCAGTCGGCGAACTGCGAATGCCAGCAGAGGCAGTGCCCGCGCATCTTGATGCCGTTCTGTCGGCAGAAGTCGGCGATTTTGTCGGCCTTCTCGAAGTTCCAGACGCCCTCTTTTGGGTGGATTTCTCCCGGTTTCCAGTCGTTTTCGGCGGTCACGCTGTTGAACTCTTTCCTGATGAGCGCCATTTGTGCCTCATCGCTCACGTTGCGCTGGTTGACAGCCACGCCGATGGTGAAATAGTCCTTGTAGGCCTCTTTGAGCGACTTTCCGTCGTCAGCACGTTGGCCGAAATTCGGTTGAGCAAAACTTGGGCACATCATCAGGATAAGGCCCAATGCAAGGAATGTTTTTTTCATGTGATTATGGTTTGTAAAATGGTTATGTGTCGTTTTTCGGGGTGTGAAGGTACGGCATTATATTTTTATCGCGTCTTTTTATTGTTGCCAAGACTTTTGTTTTCGATACACCGTTTTAAATGTTCCGAAATTCCATCTTTAATGTTACAAAATCAACGTAGCAGGCAGAATCCGTTGTAAATCAATCAATGTTTTTTGTGCGATGGAAATCGTCGGCAGAAAGTCGCGTAGTTGCAAAGTTTATGCGCATCGGACAAAACCTTGATGTCGGAAAATGTGCGTGCAACTAAAATCAAAAAGGTCGCACCGAATGGGCGCGGCCTTTTAACTATCAACTAAAAATAACTGTTAACTAATAAATCGACTTCAGTAGCTATACACAACTTTGTAGCCGGTGTAATTTGTCTGCATCCAGGTGCTGACACTGCTGCTGGTGTTGGGCGATGCAGTCTCGTTGCCGACGCCGCAGAATTCGCCGCCCTCGTAGGTGAATCCGGTCGGTGCGGTGAATGCACGTTTTGCTGCAGTGAGCAGTCGGCCGCCCTTCAGCAGGATTCCAGCGTGCTCCTCGTCGCATTGCACACCGTCCTTCTGTCCGAACGATGTGACCGAGCCGCCGCCCATCACGAGCGCGTCGCAGTGGATGGCATCCTTGGCTGCGCTATCGACCACGATGGTCACGCCTTTGTGGATGTAGATTCGCGAGTCGGATGCGATGCCGTGGGCGTGGTTGCCGGTGACGGTGAGCTTGCCGTTACCAATTTTTTCGCCGAAGAATATGAGCTTGCCCTCGCTGAACAGACATGCCTTGTCATCTTCGCCGGGCACGGTGTCGGTATAGATCGCAGCGTCGCAGAGCGTATTGTCGGTGTAGTCGGCAATGCGGATGAAGGCGCGTTTCTTGTCGAACGATTTCTGAATGTTGATTGCAGCTCCGCGCTGGTTTGTCAGTTTGATTTGATCGAGCGTGATCAGGAACTTTTTGTTGCTGTAGATGCGCAGGGAACCGTTGTCGCTTTCGCCGGTCAGGATGTAGTTCATGCGTGCGCGGCCGCTGGCAATGGTGTCGGTGCCGACAATGACGAGTGAGTCGTTGTGGATGGTGACGTGTGCGCCGTCGGTCGTGATTTTGACGAATTTCGGCGTCTTCTTGCTGCCGTCCTCGAAGGTGTATGTAACTTTGTCACCGTCGAAGGTAAAAATCACGTCGCGCGTCTCTTCGATGCGTTCGTCAATCCAGTTCTCGTAGAAATCTTTGTAATACAACTCGGTTGTGGAGTCCTGTGGCACATACTCGCTTTCGACGTCGATGAAGGCGTCGGGCAATTTCGCGCTCCAGATGGAGTCGGCCATGGACTTGGTGATCTGCACCGTTACGGCCGATGCTGGATCGATGTCCGGTACATCTTTTTCGCCGCACGCTGTCAGGATTGCCAGCGCGCAGGCGCAAAGGCTCAAAAAAGTTCGATTTTTCATGTTCGGTGGAATAATGTTTGTTAGTACTGATTCGGATATGAGTCTTTGTTGGGCAATTAACCCACGAATATTTAGAACTTGTACGTGTACGAGAGTTTCACCAAGTGACCCTTGGCCTCATCGCTGTCGTTCTTGTCCTTATATCGGTAGGCGATTCCGAATGTGTTGTTCGAGTCCAGATTGTAGTCGGTGCCGATGGTGTAGCGCAGCTGGTTCTCTTTGAAACCGTCTTTCACATCGTGGAAAATTTCGATGCTGGCTGCCGGCTCCCATGGGCAACGCTTGCGCTCCCACTTGAGTTGCAGGCGGCTACGCAGATATGCCTTGTCCTTGCCGCCAACCGACTGCAGGCGTTTCTTCAGCGCGTATGGCTTGTTGGAACCTTCGTAAGTCTTGTACTGCTTGACAGAGTCGGCCATCGAGTGGGTGAACTGATAGCGTTCGCGCAGGCTGAGTGTCAGGCGCTTGCCGATCTTGTACGATGCGGTTACCGTGCCATGTGCGCGATGGCGCTGCGACCAATAGCCGACCACATATTCGCCGTCCCATCCTTCTTCATCTTCTCTGATCTTGGTTTCTGGCTGGATTGAACGGTCGATGAACGAGTATCCGGCTGCGGCACTCATTTCCAATGGGCTGCCCTTCTTCTTGTAGAACTTATAGCTGGCATCGAAGCCGATGGCAAAACGTTCGACGTCGCTCACGCCGTCCTGCGTGCGGAATTCGCCCGAAAGGCTCAACTTCAGTTTCTTGTTGACCTTCTTGGTGGCTTCAAGTTCGATGCCTGTGCCGAAATCATCGGCCATGACGATGCCCGATGTGCCAACCATGCAGGCTAATAGGATTAGGATTGACTTCTTCATCATGTTAAAAATGAGATTGGGGGATTTTTTAGGTTTTGAGGCCGTAGGGTCGGACGTCGTTTCCTTGCTGACCTTACGGCCTCAAAGCCTCAATTATAGGATGTTGAAAGATTTTAGTTCTTCGGGAGTTTCTGCATCTCGTCAACGGTGTTCTCCTCGTTGCCGTCTTCGGGATAGTAGTAAACCTTGAGCAGCGTCATATCCTTCAAGAAATCTACCGAGCCTACATCCACGTGGTCAACCTTTACGCCGAGACGGGTCTCGAGGTCGGCCTTCATGTCCTCGCGCTTCTCGGGGGTGATGAGGTCGATGCGGTCGTACTTGACATACTTGCAGGCGTGCTGCTTCATCTTGCGCGAACGCTCGCCCAGCAGGCAGGCTGCCACGAAGATGATGTTGACGGCAGCCAGTGTGAACCAGTCAATCTGTACCGAAAGGGCGTTGATGACGCTCATGGCGATGATGACGAAGAGATAGGTCATCTCACGCACCGGCATTGACTCTGTGCGGTAGCGGATGATGCCGAAGATGGCAAACAGACCGAGAGCGAAACCTACCTTGATTTTCACTGAACCCAACAGGAAGATCATCATGAAGATGGAAACGCTGATGAGCGTGAAGGTGAAGTAATACTCCGCACGCTTGCTGTGGCGGAAGTAGAGCATGTGAATCAGACCCAACACAAAGAAGAGGTGGAAACCGAAGTGCTGCAGCAGCGACCACATACCTGCAAATTCGTTGACCTCGCCCGACATATCCGACGACAGGTCAAAAGCACTGGCTGCATCGGTGGCGGCCTGAGCTACGGAAGAAATTAATTCGAATAACATAACTTAGTTAAATGGATTTTGGTTTTAATATTTTTATTCTCAATTACAACAATACATCAATTTATGTCTGTTTGTCTTGTGGCAAATCTGTGTGTCCGTCAGTCACTGACGTGCTTCAGCCTTTCAACAAGCATCAGCCTCTCTTTCAGGTTGTTGCGGCGCAGCGAAGGGTTGGTCAACGCGCTGCCCATGCAATATTTGCTGAAACCTTGCGGGTGGATGCGCATCTCCTGCATGATTTCGCGCATCGGCGAATGTGTTGCGCCGTCGCGCTTCAGCTCGATGATGACGAGGTGGCCGATGTTGGCGTCGTTGCCCGTCTCGCGGTTGTGGAAGTTGACGTCGAGGTCAATTGTCAGACGTTCGGTGAAGCCCTTGTTGACCAATGTGATACGCTCAAACTGGTTTTCCATCTGGGCCTGCAGGCTGTCGATTGTGTACCACGACTTCTTTTTCAGAAATTCCTCGACTTCGGGAGTGATGAGGGTGTGGAAATCTGGATTCTTGTCCAACGAGTCAACCAGGATGCGCTTCTTCTTCGTGCGGCCGTGGTTGTTCTTGTTCTTCACCTCCAGGAAGGTGTCGTCCGTCTCGACATAGTGGCGCAGACGGATTTTCTGGCGCACCTTGCGACGCGTCTCATGCATGGTGTACATGGCATGATCGGCGGTTTCAAGATAAAGTGTGTGATAGGAAGATGTGCGTTTCTGGCCAATCCATTGTACGAAATACTCACCTTCGGCAGCTTGCAGCAGTGGCAGCAATCGGCTCAGCGGAATGACGTATTTCGTGTCAATTCTGTTCATCAGCTTGACGCCCTGCATCTTTTCAAGTTCGATGGGTTCGAAATGCTCAAGTTCCTCGCGGATAGCTTGTAGAGTTTTTTCTTTTTCCATGTAAAGACACATAAAAATTTGGGATTCAATTCGCAAAGATAACGGAATAAACGGGAAAAATTGTGGAACAATCGAAAAAAATACTAACTTCGCGCCCCGAAAACCCAAATATATCGAATGTTGACTGTCTTACTTACCAAGATGACAATCTTTCATTTTAGGAAAAATCTTTATAAATGTTTATGGAACAGAGACTGAAATGCAAATTTATATTTGCATCATTTTTGCTGTGTGCTGGCCTTGTTGCCTGCAACGAGGATGACGAAATTGAAATCGCCGAGAGCGAAGATGAAGTCGAGTCGGCCAACCGTGCCCTCAGCGAGTATGATGCCGATGCGCATCGCGTCGAGAATTTTGAAGTGCTCAACACCGTGACAATCACGTGGAATGGTGCATCGGCCACAACCGACAAGGACGTGAAGAACGTCAGCATTGCGGTGGATGGCGGCTCCGTCACCGTGCGCAGTTCGGCCGAGGGCATCGAGTATGTGCTGGCTGGCGCATCGGACAACGGCAACATCAAGTTCTACAGCGACCACGGCTTCAAGCTGACGCTCAACGGCGTGGAACTGTCGAGCCAGACATCGGCCGTAATCAATAACCAGGGCAAGAAAAACTGCTTCGTCTATCTGCCAAGCGGCACCAAGAGCTACCTGACCGATGCCGAAATCTACAGCGACAGCGTGGCCGGCGAAGACTGCAAGGGCTGTTTCTTCAGCGAGGGCCAGCTCATCGTGTGCGGCACGGGCGAAATCAACGTAGTGGGCCAACGCAAGCACGGCATCGCGACCGACGACTACCTCGTTGTGAACGACAAGGCCACCGTCAACGTCCACACCTCAATCAAGGACGCCATCCACACAAACGAGTTTGTACAGTTCGAGTGCGGACGGATCAGCGTTGTGTCGTCGCAGGCCGACGGCATCGACTGTGGCGGCGCAATGGCATTGCTGGGCGGCACGATCGACATCCATACATCGGCCCCGACCGGAAAGTGCATCAAGTGTGGCGGCGACGTGACGATGAACGACGGAACCCTGCTGCTCAACAACAGTGCCGATGCTGTCTGGACATCGGGCACGGGCGATGATGCCGACTATTCGCGTTCGGTGTGCATAAAGGCAAAAGGCTCATTGCACATGAACGGCGGCGAAGTGACGGCCGAATCGAGCGGTCTGTCGTGCCGTGGCATCTTCGTGATGCGCGACTTCAACATGAACGGCGGCGAAATCAACGTAGCGACCTCGGGCGCGGCATATCAATACGACACCGTGTGCGACTACACAGTGGCCACAGGCGTCAAGGTGAAGGGCGACATGTTTGTGACGGGCGGAATGATTACGTCGAGCGTGTCGGGTTCGGGCAGCAAGTCGATTCTGGTGAAGGGTAACTACACGCAGAGTGGAGGTTTCGTGCGTGGCACATCGACCGGCGTGACACTCGGCAAGACCGAAACCTTCAAGAAGAGACCCGAAGACATGACAGCCGAAGAGATGGAGACCGAAATGAACGGAACTGCTTCATCGGACGAGACCTACACGCCAAAGGCATCGGCCAAGGGCATCAAGGTGAAGGGCGTGATGACCGTGACTGGCGGCCGTCTGTACGGCTACAGCGCGACCAACGAGGCCATTGAGGTCAAGAACCTTATCAACATCAGCGGCGGCGAGGTCTTTGCCCATTCCGATTCGGACGACGGCCTGAATGCGGCATCGCACATCACCATCAGCGGCGGATATGTGTGCGGCTACACGCTGGGCAACGACGGCATCGACGCCAACGGAAATATCAATGTGGACGGCGGCGTGGTTTTCGCAGTGTGCAAGCGTAAGCCCGAGATGGCACTCGATGCCAACAGCGAGGGCGGCTACAAGCTCTACGTGAACGGTGGCACGCTCATCACCGTCGGCCCGCTGGAGAGCGGTGCGGAAATGGCGCAGGAGTGTTTCAGCGCAGCATCGTACACCTATGGAATGACCTACGGCGTGACGGTCGGCAGCAACTCATACGTCTTCACAGCGCCGACATCGACCCAAGCCGGCAGCGGCATCGTCGTGTCGGGCGCAGAGAAGCCGGTGCTGCTCGAAGATGTGACAGTGACGGGCGGCACTACGGTGTTCGACGGCGTTGCGGCGTTGGTCGTCAACGGCAATGTGACGGGCGGCACCGAGGTCACGCTCGAAAGCTACGTGCCTGAAGAGTCTGGCCCTGGTGCAGGAGGAGGCGGTGGCGGCAAGCCAAGTTTCAAGCCGGATTCTGCACCGACCGACACGACCACGACGACAACCGAGACACCGCAATAATCTCATTTATTAAAATACGAAATCTAAGCCACTTGCCTTCATTCGGGGCGAGTGGCTTATTGTATATTTTGCGCTAATGTTAAAAAAGTAAAAAAATCGCGTAGCGGAAAAATAATTTTTCAGCCGAAGCGTTTTTGGCTTGAAAAACAAAACTAATTGTCCAATTTAATCTATCGTATCGTTATGAAGTTTACATCTAATTTATTGTATGTTTCCGCACTGTCGATGTGTATCGGCCTCGCATCGTGCGGAAAAGACGATGAGCCTGATCTTACCAGCGAAACATCATCGGACGAAGCCTCGGCCGAAGAGGTCTATTCGGCCAACTCCTCGTTTGCAAACTACGACTCGGCGAGCAACAGTCTGGCCAATATCGACGTAGCGGCGACGCTCGTCATCGTGTGGGACGGCTCGACGGTCAACGTGTCGGGCACTGCCGACGGCGTCGATGTGAATGCCGACGGAGGTGCGGTGACGGTCAACAGCACAACGGAATCGGTGGTCGAATATGTGCTTCGTGGTGCATCGGACAACGGCAGCATCAAGTTCTACAGCGACCAGAAGTTCGTCGTCACGCTCGATGGCCTGCAGCTCACCAGCCAGACCACATCGGCCATCAACAACCAGGGCAAGAAGAGCCTCTTCGTCTGTCTGCCTGAGGGAACGACAAGCTCGTTGGCCGATGCCGCAGTCTATACCGACACCGTGGCCGGCGAAGACTGCAAGGCGTGCCTGTTCAGCGAGGGGCAGATCATCATGTCGGGCAAGGGCACCCTCAATGTGAGCGGCAACCGTCGCCATGCCATCGCGACCGACGACTATCTCGTTGTGAACGATGCCGTTACGCTCAACGTCACGAAGTCGGTCAAGGACGGAATCCACACGAACGACTACGTGGTTTTCAATGCCGGCAACGTCAACATCACGACTACGGGCGGCGACGGCATCGACTGCGAGGGTGCGATTTTTGTGTCCGACGGCACGTTCAACGTCTCGACGTCGGGACTGTCGGCCAAGGCGATCAAGGCGGTCGGTGACATCTACATCGTGGGCGGCACGTTCACGCTCAACACCAGCGGCGATGCCGAGTGGGAGTCGGGTTCGGGCAGCAGTGTCGATTATTCGAATGCGGCCTGCCTGAAGACGAGCGGCGCGCTCAACATCACTGGCGGCAACATCACGGCCACATCGACGGGCAAGGGCGGACGCGGATTCACCGTTGGCGGCGACTTCAACCTGAGCGGAGGCACATCGACCGTAAAGACCTCCGGCGCAGCCTATCAGCTCAATTCGTCGAGCGACTATACCGTGGCATCGGGCGTCAAGGTGACGGGCAATGTGGTTGTGACGGGCGGTTCGCTGACAGCCACTGTGACGGGTCAGGGCGCAAAGGCCATGAAGGTGGCAGGAACATACACGCAGAGCGACGGACAGCTCGTTATGACGGCATCGGGCAGCAATGCCGGCTCGTCGTCGAGTGGAATGTGGGGCTCGTCGTCGGGCAGCTATTCGGCATCGGCCAAAGGCATCAAGGTGACCGGCGCGATTAAGGTGAGCGGCGGCAAACTGTTCGGCAGCAGTTCGAAACATGAGGCCATCGAGAGCAAATCGACGCTCGATGTGACTGGCGGCGAGGTCTATGGCTATTCGGCATCGGACGACGGCGTCAACGCAGCCTCCAATTTCACCATCGATGGCGGCTTCGTGTGTGGCTACGCGACCGGTAACGACGGACTTGACGCCAACGGCAACCTCTACATCAAGGGCGGAGTGGTCTTCGCGGTGGGTTCGTCGTCGCCGGAAATGGCTGTCGATGCCAACACCGAGGGCGGCTACAAGCTCTACGTGTCGGGCGGCACGCTGATGACCGTCGGCGCGCTCGAAAGCGGCTCGTCGCTCACGCAGGCCTGCTATTCTGCCTCGTCGTGGAGCAAGGGCGTGAAATATGCCGTTACCGTGGGCAGCGACACCTACGTCTTCACCACGCCAACCACCACTGCGGGCAGCGGCATCGTCGTGAGCGGCGCAACGACCCCGACATTGAAGTCTGGCGTGACGGTGAGCGGCGGCACGACGCATTTTGACGGCGTCGGCGCTGTCGTGGCCAACGGCACTGTGAGCGGTGGCACGTCGGTCACGCTGTCGAGCTACACGGCCAGCAGCGGCAATATGGGCGGCGGCGGTTTCCGTTGGTAAAGACCCCCACGGCTCCACCCCCGACCCCTCCGCAGGGGAGGGGAGTATATGCGGGAAATGACGTAAAAATGAATGTGAGGTCTGTCACGTTGTGGCAGCTGTGAAAAAAGGAACCGACCTGTGCGAGTTTTTCGTGCAGGTCGGTTCGTTGTCGGATTATTTTAGGATTGTGCCCGATGTTGGAGGAATTGTCGCGTCAGAAACGCCAAGAAATAGGGGAAGGTGTAGAACTTGCCATTGAACCCTATGTTTTTGCGGCAGAACTTGATGCCATATTGGATGTCGGGGAATTTGTCTGAGGCCACTAGTTTGTTGAGCGATGGCGTCGCGTTGTCGGTAGCTTTTACCTCAATGGGAATAAGCGAGTTGGAATCGCGTACAAAGAAATCCATTTCGATGCCTATTCTGTCGTTTCGGTAGAAATAGAGTCCATAATCCTGTTTGACAAGCGCGTCTCCAACAAAGTTCTCGTACAGAGCGCCTTTGTAGGTGCCGAGGTTGCCGTTCATCCGTAGGTCTTCCTGCGCTTCGTCATCCAATGAGGCTACCAAGAGTCCCGAATCTCCATAGTAAATTTTGTATTGCGTGGGGGTGTAGTTGCCTTTCAATGGCAGTTCGAGGTTTTCCAGACAGTAGCACACGTTGACGATGCCTGCGTTCGACAACCATTCTACGGCGCCGATATATTCTCTGTTGCGAGCTCCATGAGCGATTTTTGAGACCTGGAATTTCTTGTTTTCTTTGGCGAGAAAAGTCGATATGTGTCGATATACACTCAGCACTCTTCCTTGGTCGAATCCTTCGGCATATTTTGTTATGTCTTCTTCATAGTCCAGCAGCAGCTGCCGCTGAAGTTGCAGTGTGCCGCTGAAGTTGCCTTGCTGCACAAAGGTGTTGACCACTTCGGGCATACCACCCAAGACCACGTAGTCTTGAAACAGCTTGAAGTAGGTGTCCAACTCGATATCCGAGAAGGGTTGCAGCTCGGTCATGTGTCTGAGTAAGTCGGCAATGCGCGATTCGTCATATCCTTGAGCCCACAGAAATTCCTCAAAGTTCATGGAGTGCATTTCGTAGTCCTCCTTGTAGCCGACACTGTTCGACTCAATCTTCTTGTAGTACAGACCCATGAGGGAGCCGGAACATATGACGTCGTAGCGTCCATCCATTTTGAATGACTTCAGGCAGGTGGCGCAGTTTGGGCACTCCTGTATCTCGTCGAAGAAGATCAAGGTTTCGCCTTCGATGAAACGCAAAGCGGGATTCAGCAATGTGATGTTCCTGATGATGTCGTCAACTTCGTAGCCATTGTCGAAAATCCGTTGATAGGCTTTTTGCAATACGAAGTTGATTTCAATGACATTTTTATAGTGGGAGCGACCGAATTGACGAATCGACTCGGTCTTTCCAATTTGGCGGGCTCCTTTCACAATGAGAGGCTTCCGATTGGGATTTCTTTTCCACTCTTCCAAGAAGTTGTCTATCTTTCGTTTAAGCATGATTGTCACATTTTTCTGCGCAAAATTAAGTACTTTATCACATTTTTCGGTCGTTTTGCACCTCGTTTATCACATTTTTCTGCAATTTTTGTTGGTTTTCATCACATTTTCCTGTTTTTGGTCGATTGCTCGTCTGCCTGCGCTGGCCAATTCGTGTTTCGTCAGTTGTGGCGATGTCGTGTGAACGTGTTAATTCTGGTCGTTCAGTAGAGACGTCACATTGTGGCGTCTCTACCCGTTTATGCGAAGTTTGAAACGACGTCTCCTTGGATAGGCGGCACGTCCAAAATGAGCAATCATTTGTCCGATTTGTATTTGGCCATAAAAAAACAAAAAGGTATCTTCGCAGCCGAATTTTATTGATTCCCGAAAATGTCATGTCGTGGCGCGTCGGAATTGGACATTCGCAGCCGTGCCCAAAGTGACGGAACACGGAAAGATACGCTATTCTTGAATCTATATTTATGAAAAAGTTCGGGCATTACCTGCTTTTGTTTTCCATTCCAGTCTGGTGCATCAGTTGTCAGCCGAAAGCCGCATCGTCGGCCAATGACGCGTCGCAACCGGCGTCGCCCGCAACCCCGTCGTTTTACGTCGGGGCCGATTTGTCGTACACCAACGAGCTTGAAGACTGTGGCGTGAAATATACCGTTGATGGCGTTGAAACCGATATTTTCGCACTTTTCAGTCAGCGAGGGGCCAATATGGTACGGCTGCGACTGTGGCACAATCCGACGTGGACGCGCTACGCGAATTTTGCCGATGTGATGCGGAGTGCCAGTCGTGTGAAGTCGGCCGGAATGTCCATTTTGTTGGATTTGCACTATTCCGACACGTGGACCGACCCCGAACACAACCTGGTGCCGGCGGCGTGGGCTTCGGTGGTGGGCGATACTGTGGCATTGGCCGATTCCGTTTACAATTACACCTTCGCTACACTTGCTGCGATGCAGATGGACGACGTACTTCCGGCAGCCGTCCAGATTGGCAACGAAACGAACAATAACATCCTTGTGGCCGACAACTCGCAATTGCTCCCTTTGGACACGCGGCGCAATGTTGCATTGTTCAACGCAGGCATCAGTGCGGTCAATGATTTCAACCGCGCGCACAAGAAAGATGTGAAGACCATGCTTCATGTGGCGTTGGCCGATGCGGAAGTGCTCAACTGGATTGCCGGCGTGAAGGCGGCAGGCATACTGGACTTCGACGTCATCAGCGTGTCGTACTATCCGCAGTGGCAACGCTACACACCGCGCGAGCTCGGGGCGTTGGCCAATGCCGTCTTCGAGACCTACGGCATCCGTCTGCTTGTGGCCGAGACGGGTCACATCTGGACACGCCGCTGGAACGACGAAAGCCACAACCTCGTGAGCCGCATGGCGACGGGCTATCCCGAAGTGCCGTGTCCGCAGTTGCAGAAGGACTTCCTGATTGAGGTGAAGCGAGCAGTGCGCGACAACCACGGCTACGGAGTGCTGGCGTGGGAGCCGGGCTGGGTGTCGTCGTCCAATGCGACATTGTGGGGCGTCGGCTCAAATTGGGAAAACGTCACATTCTTCGACTTCAACAACGAGCTGCTGCGGCACGGCGGCATCGACTTCATGAACGACGACAACGGCCGCGTGACCTTCACCGTCGATATGGGCGCGGCAGGTGCATCGGCCAAGGGCTACATTGCAGGCTCGTTCACCGACGACGGCTTCGGCTCGTGGCAGATCATGCCGATGCGGCGTGTCGGCACGTCCGATGTGTTTGAATTCTCGACCTACCTTTCGCACGGACAGACCATTGCCTACTATTATCTGAGCGACAGCACATGGTCGGCCCGCGAGACCGTGCCCGACTCCCTGCGCCGAGCCGGAACCGACCGCAGCTTCACACTTGCGCAAGGCTGCGACTCAATCGCAATCAATGAAAAGTTCGGAATACAGTAGTTAATGGGAGTTATCGCTTCGCTTTGGTAGTTAACAGACGTTACTACAGACGTCCCAAAGTGTTTCGCTTAGCTCCAACAATTGTCCGTTAACTCCATGAAATCAACTCCTTTACACAATATACCTTAACCAACAAACACTCTAAATTTAATAACATGCAGTACAAAACAACAAAAACAGTGATGCGCTCATTATGCGTCATCTGCCTGCTGCTGCTCGTGCCGGCCATCGCGTTGGCTCAGGGCAGAAAACTGACAGGTACGGTGACCGATGAGGCAGGAGAGGCTCTGACCGGCGCAACAGTCGCCGAAGTTGGAGGCTCGAAAGGCGTGATTACAGACATCGACGGCAATTTCTCGCTGTCGTTGAGCAGCGGCACACAGTCCATCCGCGTGTCGTTCGTGGGCTACAAGACGAAGACCGTGGCCGTCCCGGCGTCGGGCAAGGTCAAGGTTCAGCTGGAGCAGGACCAGGCCATCCTACAGGAGACCGTCATCGTCGGCTACGGCGTGCAGCGCAAGAGCGACCTGACTGGATCGGTGTCGGGCGTGAGCAGCAAGGACTTCAACCAGGGCGTCGTCAACTCGCCCGAGCAGCTCATCAACGGCAAGGTGAGCGGCGTGCAGATTGTGAACGGCGGCGGATCTCCATCGGCCAGCAGCACAATCCGCATCCGTGGCGGTGCATCGCTCAATGCCTCCAACGACCCGCTCATCGTGCTCGACGGTGTGCCGATGGAGGTGGGCGGCAGCGTGAGCGGCAGTGGCAACTTCCTGTCGCTCATCAACCCGAACGACATCGAGAGCATGACCATTCTGAAGGATGCCGCATCGACCGCAATCTACGGCTCGCGTGCATCGAACGGCGTCATCATCATCACGACAAAGAAGGGCATCGACTCGAAGCGTCCGAAAATCACATTCTCGACCACCAATTCGTTGCAGACGCGCACCAAGACGGCCGACATGATAAGCCGCGACGACATGATCAGTCTGGTTACGGCCAATGGCACAGACCGCCAGAAGGCGCTGCTCGACCCGAATGTTGACACCGACTGGAACGACGAGATCTTCAAGACCGCATTCGGCACCGACAACAATCTGGGCATCTCGGGCAAGGTGGCCTGGCTGCCATACCGCCTGTCGCTCGGCTACAGCAATCAGGACGGCATCCTCAAGACCGACAATGTGACGCGCTACACCGGCAGCCTTTCGCTGTCGCCCACATTGCTCGATAACCACTTGAAACTCAACGTCAACCTCAAGCAGACCTACAGCGACACCCGTTTCGCCAACACCAACGCCATCTGGGGCGGCGCAACGCACAATCCGTGTGCTCCGGTCTATTCAGGCGACGACGCTTTCCTGGGTTACTATGAGGCGGCCGATGCCAACGGCGTGCCCATCACCGGCGCAACT
The DNA here is from genome assembly GCA_002373755.1 of Bacteroidales bacterium UBA3663. Lineage (GTDB taxonomy): Bacteria > Bacteroidota > Bacteroidia > Bacteroidales > UBA3663 > Liminaster. Next base: position 43,065 of record DFJU01000056.1, read on the forward strand.
GGCAATCCTGTCGGCCTGTTGAACAACTACAAATCGACGTCCGACGTGTCGCGCTTCGTGGGCAGTTTCGACGCCGACTACAGCCTCCACTTCCTGCCCGACCTCCACGTGCATCTGACGTTGGGCTACGACCATTCGGAGGGCGAAGGCAAGGTGCGCGTGCCGAAAGAGGCATACCAGTACTACAACACGGGCGGACGCAACTACAGCTACGGCCCGCAGAAGAACGACAACAAGCTCTGGACCTCCTACGTGAACTACAACAAGTTCATCGACCGCATCAAGAGCAACATCGAGGTGACGGCCGGCTACGACTATCAGTTCTGGAAATACACCAATGCGGCCTATACCGAGTGGAACGACATGGAGCCGGCCGAACAGCAGGCATCCTCTGCGGCCGACGACCAGCGCCACGTGCTGCTTTCCTACTATGGCCGATTGAACTACAGCTACGACGGCCGATACCTGCTTTCTGCCAGTGTGCGCCGCGACGGTTCTTCACGATTCAGCGACGACAACCGCTGGGGCTCGTTCCCGTCGGTGGCACTCGGCTGGCGCGTGTCGGAAGAGGACTTCTTCGAGCGTCTCAAGCCGGCGTTCAGCGTGCTGAAACTTAGAGCGAGCTACGGCGTGACTGGCCAGCAGGACGGCATCGCCAACTATAGCTATCTGCCACTCTACACCGAAAGCCAGAGCGGCGCCTACTACGTGTTCGGCGGAACCCCGATCCAGACCTACCGACCATCGGCCTACAACAGCAACCTGACGTGGGAGACCACCAAGGCGTGGAACTACGGCTTCGACTTCGGCTTCATCGGCGACCGCATCACCGGTTCGTTCGACTACTACAACCGCAAGACCGAAGACCTCTTGGCCACAGTGCCCGTCGCCGCCGGAACGAACTTCAACAAGCAGATGCTGAGCAACGTGGGCAACATCAAGAGCGAGGGCTTCGAGATGTCAGTCAGCGCAACTCCAATCCAGACCGACGACTGGCAGTGGAATGTGACGGCCAATGCGACCTACCAGAGCAACGAGATCACCAACCTGCGCCTGAACGCCGAATCCGAGTCGCCCAACACGCCCGCCGGAGCCATCGAGTCGCACTACGTTCAGGTGCTTTCCGAGGGCTACGAACCCTACAGCTACTACGTCTATAAGCAGATTTACGACGAGTCGGGAATGCCCATCGAGGGTCTCTACGCGGATTTGAACGGCGACGGCACGGTCGATTCCAAAGACCTCTACCACTACCATTCGCCTGCGCCCGACTGGATTCTGGGCTTCTCGACCTCAGTGCGCTGGCGCAAGCTGACCGTGAGCACATCGTTGCGCGCCAACATCGGCAATTACCTCTACAACGGCATGGCGATGAACACCGGCGCGTGGGAGACGATGTCGTACAATGACTACCAGCTCAACCGTCTGAACAGCAGCTACCTGAAGACTCATTTCCAGAAGCGTCAGCACGAGAGCGACTACTACGTCGAAAATGCGTCGTTCCTGAAGATGGACAACATCCAGCTGTCGTACAACTTCGGCCGCGTGTGCAAGTGGTTCGCGCTCAACGCCTCGATGATGGTGCAGAACGTCTTCACCGTCACGAACTACACCGGCGTCGATCCCGAAAACCAGAGCGGCATCGACATGAGCGTCTATCCGCGTCCGCGAATCTATTCACTCACCGTCGGACTTGATTTCTGAAACAGCATCGCCGCAATTCGTTCAATTCACCATCGCAACGGATTCGTTGAATATCCGTTTCCGCAACGATTTGGATTCGTCTCATTCGTTCAATTCGGTGATAAAACAGAATTCGTTCAATATCCGTTTCCGCAACGATTTGGATTCGTCTTATTCGTTTAATTCGGTGATAAAACAGGCCGATTCAATTCGGTGATAAAAAAAACATAAAAACATGAAAAAGATATATTTGACAATATTTGCAGTCTGTGGCCTGATGGCCTCCTGCACGGACGATTTGGACCAGCAGCCGCAGACCGACAGCCAGACCACGGCCGATGTCGTGTATGGCTCCGAAGAGGGTTACAAAATGGCATTGGCCAAGCTCTACGCATCGTTCGTCATAGCCGGACAGGAGCAGGGCGGCGGCAATGCCGACATTTCGAGCAACAACGGCTACGACTTCATGCGCGGCTACTTCAACCTGCAGGAAGCCCCGACCGACGAGATGGCCGCTACGTGGCTTTCCGGCGACAAGGTTGAGGGTCTGACTTACATGTCGTGGGATGCCAGCGACCCGTGGGTGGCCGACACCTACTATCGCGCCTACTACACCATCGCGCTCTGCAACGAGTTCCTGGGTCACGCCACTGCAAAGGCCGTCTCGGGCAATGCCAATCTGACCGCATTCCGCGCCGAAGCCCGTTTCCTGCGCGCTTTGGCCTACTACTACGTGCTCGACCTCTTCGGCCAGGGTCCCTACGTTGACGAGACGATGGGCGTCGGCTCCTACATTCCCGAAGCCTACACCAACGCCCAGCTCTTCGCCTTCATCGAGAGCGAGCTGAAGGAGGTTGCGGCCGATGGACTTCTCGCACCATCCGACATCGAATACGGTCGCGCCTCGCAGGCCGCCGCATGGGCATTGTTGGCCAGATTGTACCTCAACGCCGAGGTCTATGGCGCGGGCGACCACTATTCGGACTGCATCGCACAGTGCAAGTCGGTCATCGGCGCCGGATTCTCGCTCGAAGCCGACTACAGCAAGCTCTTCAACGCCGACAACGACAAGCGCACCAACGAGATCATCTTCCCGTTTGTGGTCGATGCCGTCAACACCGTCAGCTGGGGCGCGACGACCTACATCGTCTGTGGCGAGTGCGGCAATTCCAGCTCGCAGGACCCCGCCAAGTACGGCTTGACGAGTGGCTGGGGCATGTTCCGCGTGCGTGGTGAGCTTCCGGCAATGTTCGACTCGGCCGACAAGCGCGGCATGTTCTACACCGACGGACAGGAGCAGTGGCTCAACAAGGCCATTGACGACCAGAGCCTCGGCTACTTCGGCGAGAAGTTCTCCAACCTGAACGATGCGGGCGAGGCCGCCTCCAACACCGGAGCCGTCGGTGCCGACATCGACTTCCCCGTCTTCCGTTTGGCCGACGTCTATCTGATGCTGGCCGAGAGCGTGCTGCGCGGCGGAACGGGTGCTACGCGAGCTGATGCGCTCCAATTGGTCAACGACGTTCGCCAACGCGCCTATGGCAGCACCGACGGCGACATCAACGATTCGCAGCTTACGCTCCAGTTCATCCTCGACGAGCGCGCCCGCGAGCTATATTGGGAGTGCTGCCGACGCACCGACCTCATTCGCTTCGGCCTGTTCACCGGCGGCACCTACAAGTGGCAATGGAAGGGCGGTGTGGCCGACGGACGTGCCACCGAGAGCAAATACAACATCTATCCGATACCGACTGCCGAGCTGTCGGCCAACCCGAATTTGAAGAACGAAAACTATTAAGAATGAGAAGTCAAAGAAGATTTAGAACCTCAAGAATTTGAGAATCAGAGAATGAAACGAAATTAAGGCGCGTCCTAAAATTTAAGCGTATCTCAAATTCTCAATAATTCTCGTTCTCAACAAATTAGGTTTTCTTAAATTCTCCAATTCTTGAGAATCTTCCTTAACTTCAAATAAAAAAGTTAGACAATGAAAACTGCAAAATACATACTTGCGTCGCTGCTGGCCGTCATGACATTGGCCGCCTGCGACAAAGACGGTGACATTATCGTCACAAGTGGAGCACAAGCGGTCGAACTGAGCGGTTCGGGTGACGTCGTCATCGACAAGAACTACGCCTCCGGACTCGCCCTTACGCTGAACTGGACCGACAACAGCCGCCTCTCGTCAAGCGATGAGCGCGTGTGGCTGTCAGTCGGCACTACGGTCAATACGCTCCAGTTTTCGGCCACCGACGACTTCGCATCGCCCATCGAAATCCAGACCGAAGCGGGCACTACGTCGATTCAGTTCACGGCCGAGGCTCTCAACTCGCTTGTGGGTCGTGTCGGGCTTGCGGGCGATGTGGCATCGACCCTCTACATCCGCATGAGTTCGGTGTTGGCCAACAACGTCGCCCCCAAATACAGCAACGTCCTTGAGATGCAGGTGACGCCCTACAGCATCGACATGAGCGTCGCCTTCGTGCTCGACGCCAGCAAGAACGACACCGGCGTGACCCTCTCGTCGCCCAACTCGGACGGCATCTACAGCGGCTTCATCGGCGCATCGGGCTGGTACAACTGGTGGCTGCTTGAGGGCAACGGCATCACGTGGGGCAACATCGGCGTCGATGGCAAGCCGTTCATCATCAGCAGCGATGGCGGTGCGTGGAACTTCTGGTATCCGGGTCAGGCAGGCTGCTACTACACCGTGGTCAACACCGTCAAGCAGGAGTGGTCGGCCCTCTACATCCCGTCGCTCACCGTGAGCGGCGACATCACGGGCGAGATGACCTACGACCGCAAGGCCAACAAGTGGATGCTGTCGTACACCGCAACGCAGTCGGGCACGGCCACAATCCGCGTAGCAGGTACCGGCAGCCAGTACAATGCGACGACCGGCACCGACGACGCATCGGCCGTAAGCACTCCGGTGGCATTCGCCGTGGAGGACGGAAAGCTGGTCTTGGCCGATGAGGCATCGGACATAACCGTCAACGTGGCTGCTGCGGGCGACGTCACATTGGCCATCGACCTGTGCGACCCGACCGCCTGGAAATGTGAGGTGAGCGAGGGCAGCGAGACGCCTGTCGAGATCGCAAAGCAGCTCTACATACTCGGCAACGACGACACGTGGAACTACGACCAGTACCTGACGCTCTACGATGAGGACAACCTCTGCTACGCGGCTGCGGTCAACTTCAACTGCTCGTGGGGCTACTACTTCTCGAAGGAGTACAACGCGTGGGACCAGATCAACCAGGACCCCGAATCGACCGAGATGAAACTCACGCTTGACGGCACCAACGAGAGCAACATCCAGGCTCCGGGCACCGGCCTCTACGTCACCGTCGCATCGCTCGGCTGGATGTCCTACTGGTATGCAATGAGCGACCCTATCACGTCGGTTTCGTGCACCGGCTTCAACGACGACTGGAACCTCATCGAGATGACGGCCGATGCAGAGCAAGTCGGCGTCTATAAGGCTCAGGTGACCGCTACGGGCGACACTCCGTGGGGCGCACAGGTGCTGCTGAACGGTTCGTGGGACTACTGGTTCGGTACTTGCGCCGACGGTGCCCTCCTCTGGAGCAAGAAGGAGAACGGCAATCCGACAGGCTGGGTGGCCGGCAAGACCTACACCTTCACCGTTGACCTCCGCAAGTGTACCTATTCGTTGACGGAATAACATGATGAAGGGCTATTAAAGGAGTAAAAGGGACGATACTTGAAGTCGTGAAATAGAATCAAGAATTAAGAGAATCCTAATTCCCTGATGTTCTGAATTGTTGAGAATTAGAGAACACCTTAGGAAATGAGAATTGTTGGCCGATGCAGCAAACGTCCCTTTTACTCCTTTTTTACTCCCCTTTTACTTCCCTTAATTACCTTTCACTCCACTTAGTTTCCCTTAATTTCCTTTATAATATGAAAAATATGTTTGCAACTTTATTGACGATGTTGGCCGTAGCCAGTATGCAGACCGCTTGCAACGAGGAAGAAAGTCCAATCACACAAACCGCCGAGGCGCAGACGGAAGAGACCGTAGTCTCCGAAGTCGGTTCGTTCGCCAAGGGAGCCGATGTCAGCTGGCTCACACAGATGGAGAATGAAGGCCTCACGTTCGCCACCAAGGACGGCGTGGCCACCGAGTGCATGAAACTGCTGCGCGACGACTGCTACGTGAATTCCATCCGTCTGCGCGTGTGGGTCAATCCCGCTGAGGGCTGGAACAATGCCGACGATGTGCTGGTCAAGGCGCGCCGAGCCGTCTCGCTCGGTCTGCGCGTGATGATTGACTTCCACTTCAGCGACACGTGGGCCGATCCCGGCCATCAGACGACGCCGGCAGCCTGGGCCGACTACGACCTGACGCAGATGAAGCCGGCCGTGGCAGAGCATGTCCGTTCGACGCTCATGAAGCTGAAAACCTACGGCGTGACGCCCGAATGGGTGCAGATAGGCAACGAGACCCGCACCGGAATGCTCTGGCCGTTGGGCAGCACCGACAATGGCGGTAACTTCGCCGCGCTGGTCAATGCAGGCTACGATGCCGTGAAGGAGGTCTTTGCCGATGCGAAGGTCATTGTCCACGTCGATGGCGGCGACAACCTCGCCCTCTACACCTACCTGTTCGGCAACCTGAAGTCGTACAACGGCAAATATGACATGGTCGGCATGTCGCTCTATCCCGAGACGGGCAAGTCGGCCGAAGCCGTCGCAAAGTGCATCAGCAACGTCACGACGATTTACAACACCTACGGCAAGCCGGTCATGATCTGCGAGGTCGGCATGGACTACGATCAGGCCGAGGAGTGCCGCGACTGTATCGCATCGCTCATAAGCCAAGGCAAGGCCACGGGCCATCTGGAGGGCATCTTCTATTGGGAACCGCAGGCTCCGGCCGGCTACAACGGCGGCTACAACAAGGGCTGTTTCAGCAACGGCCGACCCACTGTCGCGCTCGACGCATTTGGCGAATAAAAAAGAATTCGTATTTTTGTAGCATGAAAGTCGTTAGGAAAAGTCTGATCCGCTGTCTGGCTGCGCTGTTGGCCGTCATTTCGCCGTGCGTTTCGGTTGCGTCCGATGTAAGGCCGATGCAGTTCGACAAAATCACGTTGCCCTACGAGGCCAATGTCGTGTCGGCCGTCTGCAAGGACAGCCTCGGCATGATGTGGTTCGCCACGCGGCGCGGACTTTTCTCCTACGACGGCTACAGCGTCAGCCGCCTTGTCGGGGGCAACTATCAGGCCGCAGTTGTCATGGCCGATGGTACCCTCTGCATGGGCGGCGATTTCGGTCTGCGGTGGATGGACCTTCGCACTGAACAGTACGTCACGCCCTACGGCGACGTACCCGAGACGGGCGAGGTGCGTTCCCTGCTATGCCACGGCGATGTGCTCTATGTCGGCACACGCTCCAACGGCCTTTTCTGCCTCGACCTGAAGCGGCGCATCTGGCAGCGCTACACCTTGCCCGATGGGAAGAAGGACATCATCTTCTCGTTTGCGCCGGCCGACGGCTGCATCTTCATTGCCCACTACGGCGGTCTCGCCTTCCTCGATGCCGACGGCAATATGCACGATGCCGGAATCGCCGACAACGTCTATGCCATCTGGCACGATGCCGCACGCGACCGCCTTTGGATCGGCACTGAGCATCAGCTGCTTTGCCGCAACATGGCCGACGGCGCAACGGAAATCGTCGCGTCGGGCAGCACTTTCAACCAGATTGTCCCGTCGCCGTCGGGCGAGATTCTGCTGTCGTCCGACTTCGGCCTGAAAATCCTCGACTCTGCATCGGGCAGCATACAGACCATCGCGCACGATGCCTCGGCCCCGCAGAACGGTCTGCCGAGCAACACCATCCACCAGATTTTCTGCGACGGCAACACCATCTGGATTGCTACCGACCGAGGTGTCGCCCTGACGCGCCAGGACAATACGTTCGAGGTGACAAGCCTTCCCTCCATTTCCGGCTCGACCGACGGCAACGTGTTCAGCAAGATACTGATCGGCTCGAACGGCGACCGATGGATGGGCGGCGACAACGGCATCCTGCACCTGAGCCAACGTGGCGGAACGAAGTGGTTCAAGGTGGGCAACGGGCTGAAAAAGAGCATCGTGCGCAACATCTACGAAGACCGCAGCCACGACATCTGGATTGCGACCGACGCCAGCATCGCCCGCTACAATCCGCTACGCGACAATTTCGACTATTTCACTCTGTCCGATGCCAACGGACGCAATGCCAACTGGGCCTACGACATCTACGAGGACGAGCGTGGCCGTATGTGGATTGCAACCTACATGGGCGGCCTCTATGTGGTTGACCGCAAGGCACTTCTGTCGAGTGGCGGCACCTACGTTATGGCCGACAGCCCTTTCGCCGACTTCGACAGCATCGTCAACACCATCTACAAGTTCCTGCCCGACGGCAACGGCATCCTGTGGGCCTACACGAGCAAGGGTCTGGCCTCGATCGACACGCGCACCGACAAGGTCAACTTGAAGCAGCCGATGTTCCTCGAAAACATGATTCTGGCCGACGGCGTGATCTGGATTGACGTGCAGGGCGAACTGCTGAAGTACGACACGCGCCGCGACCGTCTGGAGAAGACCGGTTTCGTGGTCGAGAACGGCATGATCCACTCCTTCGTGCAGCAGGCCGACCGCGTCTGGATGTCAACCTCGCAGGGTCTTTTCTACATCGCTATGGCCGATGGCTCGATCCACCCGCATTCGCGCCCCGACTACTGCTTCACGGCCGGCGTCTATGTGCCGTCGGACAACACCATTTTTTGGGGCGGCGAGGATTTCGTGTGCCGTCAGTTCATGCACGATGGCGCATCGGACAACCTCCCTTCCAAGGTCTTCCTGTCGGCCGTCAGGGTGGGCGGCGTTCCGGTTGACGGCCGCGTCTGCCGCTTTGAAAACGACATCGCGCTCGACGGCGGTGAAGACATCTCGCTCGACCTCGCCACCTACGTTTACGACCGTGCAAATTCCGACCTTTTCTGGTATCGTATCGGCTCCGGCGGCGAGTGGCATGCCTTGGCCGATGGCTCAAACCGCATCACCCTTTCGCACCTTTCGGGCGGCAGATACGAGATTTTCCTTTCGGCCGATGCGGAACATTCCGCCGATTCCATCACCGGATATGTGCTGACGGTGCCCTATCCGTGGTATCTCCGATGGTGGGCGTGGCTGGCCTATGCCGTGGTTGTGGCGTCGGTGGTCTGCTACGCGACTAACTACTACAAACGGCGCGAAAAGATGCTGTTCGAACAGCGCGAACGCGAGCGGATTCTGGCCTTGACGCAGGAGAAAATGGACTTCTTCGTCAACATGTCGCACGAACTGAAGACGCCGCTCAGCCTCATCGTCGCGCCGTTGGGCAAGCTGATTGCCGAGACGACGAATGCCAAGTTGCGCGACAGCCTGAAGTCCATTCAGAACAATGCTACGCGACTGAACGCACTGATTCACAGCATCCTCGATGTCAAGCAGCTTGAGGCCGAGGGCGAAAATCAGATTCTCACGTCGCGCATCGACCTGTGCAGCTTGATTGCCGGATGTGTCGGCGAGTTCGCGCCATCGGCCAAAGAGCGTGGCATCGACCTTTCGTTCCGTCCGTCCGACGCGTCGCTGCTGATGGCCGTCGATGTCGTCAAGGTGCAGACGGTGATGCGCAACATCCTGTCCAACGCCATGAAGTTCGTGCCCGATGGCAGCGGCCGCATCGTCGTCGCGGTCGAACGGACGGCATCGGAGGTGTTCGTCTCAATTCACGACAACGGGCCTGGCGTGTCCGATGGCGATCTGCCGAAGCTCTTCAACCGCTATTTCGTCGGCCAGAATTCGCGCGACGGCTCCGGCATCGGCCTCTCGGTGGTCAAGAAATACGTCGAACTGCACGGCGGCAACGTCGTCGCCCAGAACGACAACGGGCTGAGGGTCACTTTCTCCATTCCGCTCGATGCGTCGGCCAATGCCGTTGCCGACGAACCTGCATCGGTCATCGACGGTTCGGCCGAAAAGCCATTGATTCTTATCGTCGATGACAACCTCGAAATCCTCGAATTCCTGACCACGGCGCTTGAGTCGTCCTACCGATGCACGACGGCACAGAGCGGCGAAGATGCACTCGCGGCAATCGCCCGATGCACGCCGGACGTGATTATCACCGACCAGATGATGCCCGGAATCGACGGCACGGAACTGTGCCACCGCATCCGCCACGAACACGCCACGGAACTTGTCCCGATCATCATGCTGACGGCGAAGGACGACAGCAGCACCGAGTTGAAAAGCATCCGCAGCGGTGCCGACGTGTTCATGCCCAAGCCGTTCGACCTGCGTAAGCTGCAACTTCACATCGTGCAGCTGCTGAGCCGCCGGAAAGCCATCGAACAGAGCACCCGCATCGAACGTATGCAGGCCGTCGGGGAGGAGGTGCAGGCTTTGTCCAACGACGAGGAACTGATGGCGCGCGTCATCAGCCTCATCAACTCCAACATGCAGTCGGAGGATTTCAACGTAGCGAAGTTGTGCGACCTGCTTTGCATCGACCAGAAGCAGCTCTACCGCAAGCTGAAGCACCTGACGGGCGAGACTCCGGTCGGCTTCATCCGCAAGCAGCGCATGAAACGGGCCGCCGCACTCCTGTCGCAGGACCGCTTCTCCGTGTCGGAGGTCATGTATCAGGTAGGTTTCAGCAGCGCGTCCTATTTCATCAAGAGCTTCGTTAAGGAATACGGCATGACGCCAAAGGAATTCGTCGCGGGGGCTAAGGAGTAGGGGAGAGACGTGCGCCCAAAAATTTTAATGACATTCGTGACACGTTTTTTTATCGATTTCGTTCAAAGAATGTGTGTCATGAATGTCATTAAGAAAATCAAATTCTGTATTTCGGCCGATGCGCACTACGCGAATAATACCCTAATAATACCCTGATAATACTTTCACTACGCGATTTTTTTACCGTTTGAACGACGTTTAAATGCCGTTTGAACGATGGTTTTCTCCGACAATGGAAATCAACAGAAATCAGTTTTTTTGTGGTGCCATCTGCCCGTAGAGACGCCACAATGTGACGTCTCTACACGATTCAAAACCGACAACGAAAGCCTTTCCTTCCGTTTGAGATTTCCCGAAGGCTCTATGAACCTTCTATGAACGACTGCGGTGCGCTCTCTTGATTGTTCACGACGCAAAGGTATTGTGTTGACTGGTGGATTTCGACAAATTGTATGAAAAAAAATCGCGTTGGTTCAATGCTGGAAAATCGGGGGTGCGAGTGACAGCGTGACAGCGTGACAGCAGATTTTTGCCGTGTGATTGTAGTGATAAAAAAATATGTAAATAAATTTTTAAATATTTATATTTAAATCCTTTTCTGACTAGAATGTGGCGTAAAAAATTGCTGTCACGCTGTCACGCTGTCACGGCGGCATTGCGATGTGATAGCCGAGACATTGGCCAAGAACTGCACTGCATGACAGGAACCACGCGGAGAGGAGAAAAAAGGTAGATTTTAGATTTTGATACATAAAAATGCGAGAAACGGTCGTTTTCGGCCATAAATGTAACATTTTTTTTGGCAAAAATGTGCCGTTTGGTACGATTTTGTACGTCTTTGTTATTATTTTTAACCGCGAAGAATGGCAATATCGATACCTTTGCAGCAAAAATTACGACACTTAACTATTACATCATGAAAAAAATCCTTCTTGCACTTTTGACTTTGGTTTTGGCCAATGGCACAGCCTCCGCCCAGCGCCTCCAGCAGCCGTTGGGTCGTGGCGTGGTGGCTGTCTATCGTTCGGGCGGACGCAGCGTGACATCGGCCGGCGGGACGAACAGTTCGCTGATTTCGTGGCGTAAACTGGCCCAGGAACCCGAAGGGACGAACTACAACGTCTATCGGCGCGCGGCCGGAAGCTCGGCCTGGACGCTGATGAACAGCCAGCCGCTCGCGGTGACGAATTATGCGCCATCGGCCCTTGCGGACAATACGGAATATGCCGTCACGGCCATCGTCAATGGCGTCGAGGGCGAGAAGAGCGAGCCGTTCCTCTATCGGACGCAGGCGTGGCCGAACGTGTGGTTCGACTTCGATTTCGACGATAAGGTCATTGGCCGAAATGATTATCGCACGAAGTTCGTGTGGCCCATGGACCTGGACGGCAACGGCGAGGTGGATGCCGTGGTCGTGGACCGTCTCTTTGCGGGTGCGGCCAATAGCGATGACGCTGAAAACCAGTCGGACAATACATCGGCCACAAGCCACAAGATCCAGGCCTACAGGCTCGACGGAACGCTGCTCTGGACGGTCGATATGGGCCCGAACGTGAACATCTGCGCCGGCCAGAACGACATGGTCCTGGCCTATGACATCAACTGTGATGGCCGATGCGAGGTCATCATCCGTTCGTCGGACGGCACGCGGTTCTGGGACAAGGCCCATGAGACTTGGGGCGCGTATGTGGGCGGAAGTGCATCGGCCGACACCGACAATGACGGCATCATCGACTACCGTACGCAGACGCGGCGCAATCCACCGTTCTACATCTCGGTCATCGACGGAGCGACGGGAGCGGAATTGGCCACAAACGAACTGATATACAGCCAACTGAGCGAAGGCGCAGGCGGTGACAACTACAGCCGTGACAACCGCGCGGACTACATGAGTTTCGAATATGGCGCGATGGTGGGCCACTATGGCATCGCCTATCTCGACGGCGTGC
>DFJU01000126.1 GCA_002373755.1 Bacteroidales bacterium UBA3663
GTGGCACACGTGCCGACGGCGCACCTATCCAGCCAAACGACGCACAGGAGATTATGGATCGCTTGACCCAACTTTGGGCTACCAACGATACCCGCAAGGTTGCAGAGGGCGTTCTTGGTGCTACCGACGTCATCTGGAAGGAGAGCAAGCAGAACCTCAACGAGATTCCTGGTCTCACCGACATGGTGACCGATTTCCTGAACCAGATTCAGCAGAAGGGTATGCTCGAAACTGTCAAGGGCATCCTGTAATCTGATATATTTTAATCAAGAAAACATTTTGCCCCTCCCCCTCTAATCCTCGGGGAGGGGTAATTTTCACCAACTATTCTCCCATAGCTTATGAAAGAATTTCTGAAAATCAATCCTGCCGACAACGTGTTCGTGGCAATTGCGCCATTGGCCAAAGGCACCACACTGAACGTTGAAGGTGAGCAGGTTACTCTTTTGACCGATGTCCCAGCTGGACACAAATGTGCGCTGAAGGACTTTGCTGAGGGTGAGAACATCATCAAGTATGGTTTCCCCATCGGACATGCCCGTCACGCTGTCAAGAAGGGCAGCTTTATGAATCATGACGATATCAAGACAAACCTTTCGGGTACTCTTGACTATAGCGACATCAAATTGAAAGGCCTTACACAACAGCAGCCAAGCGGCAAGCAGTACACTTTTGAAGGCTTCAAGCGCCCTGACGGACAGGTCGGCATCCGCAACGAGGTGTGGGTCATCCCGACCGTAGGTTGCGTAAACGGTATCATCAAGCAGATTGTCGAGAAGACCCGTGAGGCATTTGCCGGTAAAATGGGCACGGTCGATGGCATCTTCGACTTCCCGCACAACTATGGCTGTTCGCAGTTGAGCGAAGACCACGAGAACACGAAGAAGGTGCTGCGCGATATGGTGCTTCATCCGAATGCTGGCGGTATCCTTGTCGTAGGTCTTGGTTGCGAGAACAACCAGCCGAAAGTGTTTGAGGAGTTCTGTGGCCAATACGACAAGGATCGTGTCAAGTTCATGGTATGCCAGGAGGTCGAGGGCGACGAGGTTGAGTATGGCGTCAAACTTTTGACCGAGATTGTCAAGCACGCACAGACCTTCAAGCGCGAGACATGTCCTGCATCGGCACTGCGCATCGGTTTGAAGTGTGGTGGCTCGGATGGATTCTCGGGCATTACGGGCAACCCGTTGTTGGGCGCTTTCTCTGATTTCCTGTGCGAGACGCAGGGTGGCACAACGATCTTGACCGAGGTTCCCGAGATGTTCGGTGCCGAGACAATTTTGATGGAGCGTTGTGGCAACAAGCAGTTGCTCGACGAGACGATTTCACTCATCAATAACTTCAAAAACTACTTCCTGAGCCACGGCGAACCTTGCGGCGAGAATCCAAGTCCAGGCAACAAGGCAGGCGGTATCTCGACCCTCGAAGAGAAGGCTCTTGGCTGCACACAGAAGTCGGGCAAGAGCGTCGTCTGCGGCGTTATGGAATATGGCGAGCGTCTGAAGAACAACGGCTTGAACCTGCTCTCAGCTCCAGGCAACGACCTTGTGGCAGCAACGGCATTGGCCGCAGCAGGCTGTCAGATGGTGCTCTTCACGACTGGTCGCGGTACGCCGTTCGGCACATTTGTACCTACTATGAAGGTCAGCACCAACAGCGGTCTGGCTCAGCGTAAGCCTACTTGGATTGACTTCAACGCCGGTGTGCTTGTCGAAGACAAGAGCATGGACGAGACTCTTGAAGCCTTTATATCGAAGGTGCTCAGTGTAGCATCTGGCGAGCAGACGCACAACGAGAAGGCTGGAATCCACGAGATTTCAATCTTCAAGAACGGCGTTACGCTGTAAGTTTTGAAGGGGAGTGAAAAGGTCAGAAGGGGACGTGTGTTTTTTAATGCAAGCCGCCTTCTACTTTTCGCTCCCCTTTGAATTCATCTTCCGGATATCCATTGCCTTCGACAATTATGCAAATGAAATGCGCATCGATTCCGTCTGAAAATGCATTGGTCATCAATATCGTAATACCCAAAAAACATGAAAAAACTTGTCTTATTCTTCGCCCTGTCGGTTGTCACGTTGAACGGTGTATATGCTCAGAGTGCTTATGGCCAATTAAAAAGCATGGCAGGTTCTGCGAGTGTACCACCGGCCAGCAAGGCAGTTTGTGCTTATTGTAAAAGCCAAAATCCGTATGTACATAATGCAGGGTGTCCATACGCCAGCAAATCTGTTGCTCCGGGTGTAGCGTCGTCCAAAACAACGTCAACATCCGGTTCTGCAGCTGCGGCCGTTTCGTCACTGACAGGTTCGTTGATGACATCGGTGCTGTCGAGTTATCTGTCGAGTCTGCCCGGCAAATATGAGCGACAGATGCAGATGAATGCGGCGGCGCAGAAATTGTATGGCGTGCCAGGAGGGGAAGCGGACGGATTTGTGGTCGCAGTAGGAACTGATGGTTATTACTCCATTTGGGATGACAATACCAAGAAATGGGCGTTTGAAGAACCGTATGCGTCCACGCTTACAGGTATGATAATGTTTAACTCCCGTGCCGTCTGTATCCAACGTTGGCTGGGGCACAAATGGGGCGTGTTTGACATGAAAAAGGGCAAAATTGGAAGCGTTAATGCCGTGAAGAAGGCTGTGGAATTCTTCAAATTTGACTCGGTGAAGTGTGTCGCCAGAGATGCCCCAATTGCGGTGGGTCTCAAAAAGGGGAAGAAATACCGTTGGGGACTGATAACCAAGGGCGATAATGTTGAAACGTGGTCGCAAACGGTGAAAAACGAATGGGACAATTTCGACATTCTTCCTACGGTCTTGACGAACTTCGCCATTGGCCATAAAGACGACAAATGTGCCCTCTTTGCGCAGAACGGTTCGATGGTTGTTCAGCCCCTTTATGATGCCATTACTCCGGTATTCGCCGATGGCACTCACACCTATTTCTTTGTCTGTATGAACGCTCTGTGGGGACTTATGAACGAGCTTGGCGAGTTTTTGGTTCCGTGTGAGTACGAGGATATAAAGTACACAGAGGAAGGTGTCGCTGTGAGAAAGAATGGCGAGTGGACAGTTGTATCGTCGCACGAATAACCGCATTGGCCACAGAAAGTAACAATAATCCCTGCTTGACAACGGAAGTCGAGCAGGGATATTTTTGTCCGATGGGCATTGGCCAACGTCCTAAAGAGCCGTCAGGTAATCGACCAGCTGACGGACGCAATTACGTTTTAAACATCTTTTTTATTGCTTTATGGTGCTGCACGCTATTACATCATGTGCAGGCCTTGTTTGATGAGCGATTGAACCGACATGGTCGGGTCTTGGCTGAGCAGCTGCGAGACGGCCTTTGAGGCATTGGCCAATGGATATCCCAGGGCAACCAGCGCCTGGACAGCCTCGTCACCATTTTTGTTGCTGGCCACAATTGCGCTGTCGTTGGCGGTCGCTGCGGCGATGCCGAGGTTGCCGACTTTGTCTTTCAAATCGACGATGATGCGTTGCGCCGTTTTTGGGCCGAGACCTTTCACGTTGCGCAATTGGCGGTCGTTGGCCGATGCGACGATTGCAACGAGTTCGTCGGGGGATAGGCTTGACAGAATGCAACGTGCGGTGCCGGGACCTACGCCGGAGACGCTGATGAGCAGTTCGTACAAGGCGCGTTCCTGCTTTGAGATGAATCCGTAAAGCACATGCGCATCTTCGCGAATACTCTCCGCAATATACAATTTCTGCACTTCGCCTTTCTTCAGCTTGTCGTAGGTATAGACGGAGATGTTGCAGCAATAGCCCACACCGCCACATTCGATGATGGCGCGTGTCGGTTCAAGTTCGGTGAGTTCACCTTTCAGATATTCAATCATGGCTAAACAATATGATGGTTGACAATTGAAAATGCTTGGCAGATGGCATCGGTCAAGAACGGTTTATCCCAAAGGCGGATAAAATGCCTCTTTGAAATGTTCGATGTGCGGCGTTTGTTGGCCGTTGTCGATAATTGAAATGATGTCGAACCTCCAGTCGCGATCTACGCGGAATTTTTTGATATATGCATCGGCCGCATAGACCATGTTCATCATCTTCTTGTAATCGACGGCTTGTTCCGGAGTTCCGTATGCGGCTGATTTTCTCGTCTTTACCTCAATGAATACGATTTCGCCGCTTGTGGGGTCGATGGCAATCAGGTCAAGTTCAAGATGCCGCATTTTCCAGCGTTCGGCCTCGATGCGATATCCCTGCTTCCGAAGGAATTCGGCGGCAAGTTGCTCTCCTTTTTTGCCTAATTCGTATGTCTGGCTCATAGGATTCCGAGTTCTTTTGCCTTGTTGTCCAAAAATGCGATGGCTTCGTCGCGATCGTTGGCACAGATTCCGTCAAGGATTGCATCCTTCAGCGAATCTTTCAGCAGACCGACCTCGCGGCAAGGGCTGAGGTTGTAGCGTTGCATGATTTCCAGTCCGTCAACTGGTGGCTGCCAGTTTCGGATGCGGTCTTTTTCTTCGATTTCGACCATTTTTTGACGCACAACCTTGAAGTTGTCGAGGAAGCGGCGCACCTTTTCCGGAATCTTCGACGTGATGTCGGCCTCGCACAGCGTCATCAGGTCGTCAATGTCGTCGCCAGCCTCGAAAAGCACACGGCGTATTGCCGAGTCGGTGATTCCTTCATCGGCCAGATTGATGGGCCGCATGTGCAGGGCAACCAGTTTTTCAACGAATTTCATTTCTGCGCCCATCGGCAATTTTAGGCGACGGAAAATGCTGGGCACCATACGAGAGCCGAGATAGTCGTGGTTGTGGAACGTCCAGCCGATCTTATCGTCCCAAGCTTTTGCCTTTGCCTTGCCCAGGTCGTGCATGATGGCCGCCCAACGCAGCCACAGCGTCGTGTCGAGCGTTTTTTCGTTTTTGTCCGATGGCTCATTCTTGGTCGATGACTTTCTTTCCTGTTGCGCACGGCAGACGTTGTCCAACACCGTCAGCGTGTGCATGAAGTTGTCCTTGTGGCCACGGCCTTCGCGCGTCTCGATGCCGCTGAGGGCTTGTAGCTCGGGGAAAATGATCTGCAGCAGGCCGCATCGTTGCAACAGCAGCCAGCCCGTCGAGGGCTGTTCGCACATCATGATTTTGTTCAGTTCGTCGATGATGCGTTCACCGGAGATGATTTTGATTCGTTCGCGGTTGCGGGCGATAGCTTCGAAGGTTTCAGGTACAATCTTGAATTTGAAGCGACATGCGAACCGAATGGCGCGAAGCATTCGCAACGGGTCGTCGCTGAATGTTATGTCGGGATTGAGCGGCGTGCGGATCAATCCGGCTTCCAAATCGTCCATACCATGAAACGGATCGACCAGCTCGCCGAAGCGTGCCTTGTTCAGACAGATGGCCATGTCGTTGATAGTCAGGTCGCGACGGTTCTGGTCATCCTCCAGCGTGCCGTCTTCGACCACGGGCTTGCGGCTGTCGTGGCTGTAGCTCTCCTTGCGCGCTCCCACGAATTCCACTTCGGTACCTTTGAATTTCACTTGCGCAGTCCCGAAGTTGCGGAATACGCTCAGATGTGCGCCGCGCCCCAATCGTTTTGCTACGTGTTCGGCCAATTCGATGCCGCTGCCAACTGTCACACAGTCAATGTCTTTCGACGGACGTTCAAGAAAAATGTCCCTGACGAATCCGCCAACCACGTAACATTCTCGACCTAAATCATCGGCTTCTTCGCTGATGATGTTGAAAATTGGTAGATTAAGATGGCAAATTAGCTCTTTTTGAGAGGGTTGCTTATTCATTTTGACCGAAATTATGAATTTTTTTCGATAAACACTTGCATTAATGTACTAAAGGTTTTACCTTTGCATCGTGTTTTTCATGGTATAAGATTTAAGGTTAGTGAAGATGGTCGTCGTGAGACGACCCTCTTTTTTTGTTTAAAGTTCCGAATCTTTGTTGGAGAGTCCCTCCGTCACCTCGGCCCATACATCCGGGTCATCCAGATCTTCAAGCGAGAAGTCGAATTCATCGACATATTCCGGCGTGGTGAAGTCGTCCATGTCGCGGCGGTCCTTCTTCGTCGGGCGACCCAAACCTTTTGCACGGTCGATGAAACCCGAGATACGGCTCATCTGTAGCAGGTCGAGCTGTTCCTGACGGGTCACATTTTCCATAAATCCGGGCACCATCTTGGCACCCATTCTGTTTTCGGCCAATGCCAATACTTTAAAGGAATAGGTGATGGGCGGCTTCTTCACGTCGATGACTTCGCCAATCTTCACGTTGCGCGACGCCTTGACTTTCTGTCCGCCTATCGTGACACGGCCCATCTTGATGGCATCGGCCGCAATCGAGCGCGTCTTGAAGATGCGCACGGCCCACAGCCACTTGTCAATACGAACTTCACTTGCCATTGTACTTGTTCATTGCGTTGGAACAGCCCTCCAGACAGAAGGCTTCGATAAACTTTGTGGTCACTTCCAGTCGTTCGGGCATCTTGTCCTCTTCTTCCTGTGGAAAGTGTCCCAAAACCCAGTCGCACTGTGCGCCCTTGGGGAAGTCGCCACCAACGCCGAAACGCAGACGAGCAAATCCCTCGCCGCCGCACTTGGCAGCAATGTCCTTCAATCCGTTATGGCCACCGGCCGAACCCTTGGCACGCATACGCAAAGTGCCGAATGGCAGCGCGATGTCGTCGCAGATGACCAGGACATGGTCGATGTCGATCTTCTCCTCCTGCATCCAGTAGCGCACGGCCGACCCCGACAGGTTCATGTAGGTGTTCGGTTTGAGCAGGAGCAGCTGCTGGTTCTTGACGCGGAACTCGCAAGTGGCGCCATAGCGGTTTTCTTCAAACTTGGCGTCGTGGGCATCGGCCAGAGCATTTACTACGCGGAAACCGATATTGTGGCGTGTGCCCCAATATTCTTGGCCGATGTTTCCCAATCCGACAATGAGAAATTTCATTCTAAACTCTTATTTCTTAATTCTTATTTCTTAACTATTTCGTCTCCGGGTTGACTTCGAAGAATGCTGGTGCCGGCAGGTGCATACCGCAGATGGTCAGATGCTCGTTGTGGGCGATGCTGATGATGTGGTTGCGTGACTGGGCGGCCTGCTCCTTGTCCATGTCATAGTTGCAGCTGATATAGCGGTGGTTGAGCTGCAGGTCAAAGCCGTGCATCAGGTCCCCCACGATGAGCAGGTTCTCCTTGCGGAAGACCGTGTGGCCGGGCGTATGTCCGGGGGCATCTATGGCCAATATCCCGTTGGGAAGCGAGTCGCCCCACTCGAACAGGTGCGTGCGGTCGCGGTAGGCCTCCATCACTTTCCGTTGCAGCTCCGTCTTCTCCAGAGGCATTTCCATCATCCATGCCATATATTCGTGGCAGCAGGCAAAGACCTCGGCGCGAGTGAAGAGCGCTTGGCCGTCCTGCATCATTCCGCCGATGTGGTCGCCGTGGAAGTGCGTGAGGTAGATATAGCCGATGCTGTCCGGCGTCAGCCCTACTGCCTGCAGTGCGTTCAGCAGCTGTCCGCCCTTGTCGGCCCCCAGTCCTGTGTCGAACAGTACCCATTGGCCATCACAATGCATCAGGTAGGCACTCATCGAGGCAGGCACACCATCGGCCACACCCAACGCCTGCACGAGCGAATCCGAAGCCTCGGGAAAGAGCTCGCGGGGCATGAGTTTGTCGCCCTGGTTGTCCTTGATCCACGTGACGGTTGTTCGGTTGTCGGCCAATGTGATTGTGTTCGGGTCGTTGGCCAATGGCTCTTCCTTCTGGCCCGTTGTGCAGCCGGTGATGGCAATCATTGCGGCCAATGCCGCGAGACGGAACTCTCTTTTCATTGTCGTGAGTATTTTTTGTCAATTTTTAGCAATGAAAAATCCCCCTCCCGTTGGAGGGAAGGGGACGTTTTTTTTCTTTTGCTTTCATCGGGTGTTGGCCGATGTGAAAAGGCATCAGGCGTTGTTCTGACGAGAAGCGCGGGTAGCCTTGACAGCAGCGACGATTACCGAAGGAGCGGTCAGGATCTCGAGGTTGTCATACTTCAGAGAAGCGACGTTGAGAGTCTTGCCCAACTCGATTGAGGTTACATCGACGATGAGACGCTCTGGGATGTCAGTGTAGCGACCCTTGACGGTCAGGCTACGAACCTGCTTAACCAGCTTACCACCGGCCTTGACACCCTCGGCGAAGCCCTCCAGCTTAACTGGGATGGCAACCGAGATAGCCTCATTGGCCTCGAACTTCTGGAAATCCAGGTGAAGGATCTCTTCGTTGACTGGAGCGAACTGAGCCTCCTTGACAATGGCCAGACACTCGGCGCCCTCGATGTTCAGCTTCACAGCGAAAACCTGTGAGGTGTAGATGAGGTTGCGGATGTCAGCAGCCTTGACGGTGAATGACTGTGCGCCCTCCTTGGTGATGAGGTTGCATGGAATGAGACCCTGAGCGCGAAGCTGCTTGGCAGCCTTCTTGCCATTTTCGGCACGCTTGGTGCCAGCGAGTGAATACTCTTTCATTTGTTTAGTTTGTTAATTGTGTTACTCTAATTGCTTTTTGCAAGGCAATACACCATCGCACTGGCTTAAACTAAAAAGCGGCGCGAAGGTATTCAATTTTTGCCAATCTGCAAAATTTTGCTGCTATTTTTTGCTCCTCGCGCTGTTCTGCAACCGTTTTTGTCTATTGTCCAGTGTGCTTTTTTGGCTTCGGATGTCCTTGTTTGCGGTTTTCAGAAGTCGTCTATAGCCAATGAAAAAGGAGGAATATGTTTCAATGTCGGACACATTTCTCCTCGTTATGGAAAGAAGATTTTTTATTCTGTGATGGTTTCGATGATTGTTTCCTCTGCCTTGCCTTCGACGATTACGCATCGGTTGCGATCGTTTTGTGGAAATGGCTGGACGGTGTCACCCTTTGAAACGACTGTGATGCGGTTTCCGTCTGCATTGAATCCGTCAACCAGTTTTCGTTTGAAGATTTCGGCACGTTGTCGTGCGAATCGGGCATTGGCCGCAGCCGTACCTGTCTCTTTGTCGGCGTAGCCAGTCACAGAAATTGTTGCTTCCGGGTGTTTGGTCAGGAAGTCGGCAATGCGGCGCATCTGAGCATCGTCGCTTGCGTTGTCCACCTCGCGGTATGCATAGAAATGCTCTTCGTGCAAGGTGACTTTGATTCTCCGTTCGATGGTGCGCGTCGTTGGCTGTTTTTCGACCTCTTTTTCGGCCGAAGGCGTTTCTTCGACGACTGATGCGGTCGGTTCTTCGGGTGTCGTTTGTTCTATGCGTTCGATGAGGTCGGTGCCGTCGGCCGTGGCTTCGCCGTTTGTCTTGCGGAATTTGCGGCCGAAGCGGTAGCTCACGCCCAACATTCCGGTCAGCATCCAGTCGCTTGAATTCGCATATTTGGAGTTGAAGCGGTCGTCGGTGTTGTTGGCCGTGAATTCTACTGAAGCTCCGAATGTCCGAGTGTGGTCAGTTTCGAGCCGTATGCCGAGCCGAAGGTTGCGCCCTTTGTGGTTGTCTTTCCACATCATGCTGTTACCAAGTATCTTGTAATTCTTGTCAAGTTCGAGAAGTTCGTCGTTGTTCCATGATGCAGTCAAGCCAAGGCCTGCGATGGCGATGAGGTTCAGAATGTTGTCGTTGCGGCCGTTGACGATGCCTGTTACGTTGACCATTAAGTCAATGTCCGATGTCAGGAAGTTCCACTTGTAATATTGGCCGAGAGGATCAAATCCGCCTTTGGCCTTTAGTCCGGAGATGTGTATGCGTCCTCCGATTTGAGGGTAGAAGAATCGGCCGATGGAAATGGCGCATACCGGAGTGAAGAGTTTGCCGTTGCTTGCGTTTGTCGGAGTTATTTGCGCTCCTGCCTGCAGTTCTGCCCAAGAGAAGGCTTGCAGTTCTTCATTGTCGTTGTTCGACGTATTGGCCAGCGTTGCATTCAGGCTTGTGATGACCGCGGCCATTGTCAGAATTAAGTTTTTGAATTTCATTGTTTTGGTTGTTAAGTGTTTGGCGATGTAATTTGTTTTTCTGGTTAAAGGCGGATGAAAATACAAAAACGTGGGCATTTTATCCGTCATTGTCTCCTGAGGTATCGCCAAACACCTAACAACCTATACGAGTAAAAGCCCACGCCGTAGCGTGAGCATCCGAGCTTTTACTTTTAGGTTGTCCCGTTAGATTTTGGCGAATTTTCAGGAGACAAAATTCAAGTGGATGCTATATTATTATATGTTTTTTAATTCAACAATTTTTTATTTCTTCATAGGCGATTTGGTTTTGATTGATGAATAAATCGGTTGCAAAGATATGCATTTTAAGAAAATAAGGAATAAAAAGTTGTTGAAACTGGACATTTTGCAAAAAAATGAGTGCAGCGTTCGTCTATGTGTTTGTTCGTGGCAGAGCGATTTTTGTGTAGAAATTGGCAAAAATGATAGATTCGCGAAAAAACGTGGAAGAATTGAGCAACCAAAGGATTATTTGGTTAAATTTGCCGTCGATTTTTTTAGGGCGATGGAATGCAAGTCCGAAAAGTTGTCGGTCGATGAGGTGGTCCGTGCGCATCGATTTTGAATGGATTGTTTCTGTCGGCCGATGAAAAGTTGAACAACACATAATAACGTAATAAGATTATGGCAGAACAGATTGATTGGAGCAAGTTGGGCTTCGGCTATAGCAAGGCTCCTTACAATGTACGTTGCACCTACAAGGATGGTGCATGGGGTGAACTTCGCGTTTGCGAGAGTGAAGAGGTAACGATGCACATGGCCGCTACCGTTTTGCACTACGGTCAGGCCGGTTTTGAAGGCTTGAAGGCCTTCCGTGGCAAGGACGGAAAGATCCGCGTGTTCCGTATGGACAAGAATGCAGCCCGTTTGCAGGACACTTGCCGCACCATTTTGATGCAGCCGCTTCCGGACGGCTTGTTCGAGCAGGCCATCAAGAAGGTTGTAAAACTCAACGAGCATCTTGTGCCACCTTACGAGACTGGCTGTTCGATGTATATCCGCCCGGTGCTCTTCGGTACAGGTCCACAGGTCGGCGTCAATCCGGCAAAGGAGTATGAGTTCATCGTTTTCGTAATGCCAGTAGGCCCATATTTCAAGGACGGCTTCAAGGCAACACCTTGCTGCATCATGCGTGGCTACGACCGTGCCGCTCCGTTGGGTACAGGTCGCGTAAAAGTCGGCGGCAACTATGCTGCATCGTTGACCAGCGGCGTTTTGGCACACGAGAAGGGCTATAGCGCAGTCATCTATCTCGATGCGCGCAGCAAGCGTTTCATCGACGAATGCGGTCCTGCCAACTTCTTCGGCATCAAGGGCAACAGCTACGTCACTCCGGCATCCGAATCGATTTTGCCGTCGATCACCAACATGTCAATCCAGCAGGTTGCCAAGGATTTGGGCTATAAGGTAGAGTGCCGTCCGATGCCTGTTGAAGAACTTGAATTCCTCGACGAGGCAGCAATGTGCGGCACGGCAGCCGTCATCTCGCCAATCTGCCGCATCGACGACTTGGACGAGAACAAGGTTTACAATATCCTTCCATCGACGCAGCCAGGCCCTGTCTGCACGAAGTTCTACGAGACTTTGCGCGGCATCCAGTATGGCGACATTGAGGATACGCACGGTTGGGTAACCATCATCGATTAAGTTTTCGTATTTCATCATAGTGAAAGCCTGCTCGCGAGGGTAGGCTTTTTTCGTTTTCTTACGGGTCAGGTCGCTGCCATTCGCCTTGAAAGTGCTTGCACGGCCGAGGAATGGCAGCGACCGATAACGTCTAAAAAGAAAATGATTTACATGGTAATATTTGCGTCTTTTGCAAAATGTGTGTAAATTTGCGCACAAATTTTTCTTATGATAAATTACGATTTAACAAAAATTCGAGGGCTGGTCTTCGATGTCGATGGGGTGTTGAGCGACAACACTATTCCCATGGACGGCGAAGGACAGCCTTTGCGCACGCTCAATGTGAAGGACGGCTATGCCATACAGTTGGCCGTCAAGATGGGGCTTGTGGTCGGCATCATCTCCGGCGGCAAGAGTGACATCGTGCAGAAACGGTTTGAATACCTCGGAGTGAAGCATATCTACCTCGGTTCGCACACAAAGACGGTCGATTTGGCCGATTTGATGCAGAAGACCGGGCTGACGCGGGACGAAATCCTCTATATGGGCGATGACATTCCGGACTATGAGGTGATGCAGATGGTAGGTTTGCCGTGTTGTCCGAGCGATGCGTGTCCGGAGATTCGTGCAATTTCGTGCTACGTGAGTTCGTGCCCCGGCGGACGGGGTGCTGGCCGCGATGTCATTGAACAGGTGCTTAAGGCTCATGGCAAATGGATGTCGGACAAAACCGCATTTGGATGGTGATGTGTCTGCATATTTAAAAATGAGGAAGCGATGAGTACAGACATTATAGAAACGTCGTCGAAGCCGGCAGTCGTGTCGGGCATAACCAAGTTACTTTTGGCCTCCAATAGTCCGCGTCGAAAAGAGCTTCTGGCCGGATTGGACATCCCGATGGAGGTGGTGCGGCTGAAGGACATCGACGAGACGCATCCCGCCGGGCTGGAGGGCGGCGATATCCCGTTGCACATAGCGCGACTGAAAATGTCGGCCTATGATCTGGTGTTGGCCAAGGGCGAGGTGCTTGTGACGGCCGATACCATTGTGTGGTGCGATGGCGAGGAGATGGGCAAGCCTCGCGACCGTGAGGATGCCATGAGGATGCTGCACAAGCTGAGTGGCCGTACGCATCAGGTCTATACGGGCGTATGTTTGAAGAGCGTGGTCGATGAGACGAGCTTCGTGTGCCGCACTGATGTGACTTTCGCCACGCTTACCGACGAACAAATCGCCTACTACGTGGATTTTTACAAGCCGTTCGACAAGGCCGGGGCATACGGCATTCAGGAATGGATCGGCTATGTCGGCTGCACTCGTCTGGAGGGCAGTTATTTCAATGTGATGGGACTTCCCGTCCAGCGACTTTTCACTGCAATACAAAAATTGAAAATACAATGAAGAAAATCATCTCCGCAGCAGCTGCTGCATTGGCATTGGCCGCATGTTCAGAAAAACCGTTGACCTACACCATCGAGGGTAGTTTCGATGTACCCGAGAGTTTTCAGGTCGGTGATTCCGTAATCACGCGCGGCCCGATTGTCGGCTATGTCTATCTGGCTGACTTGAAGGGAAACCCGATTGATTCGGCACAAATCATCGACGAAAAATTTACCTTCAACGGCGTTATCGACAAAGACCAGGAACCGTATTTCGCCTACATCATCGGCGAGTATGGACAGGGAATGTTCGTCGTCGAACCAGGCGAGCTGACAGCCGTGCTCGGCGAGCCGACGGTGGTGAAGGGCACGGCCGTTAACGACCAGATTGTGGCCATGATGAGCTATGTCGATACCATCGGATACCAGCTTTATGACGAGTTGCAGAACTTGCAGGAGCAGAATGGCGGCAAGACGCTCGACCAGAACGAAATCATGGTCGTTTACAGCAAATACAGCGGTGTTGTCAATCGCTACGTGGATTCCATCTATCATGCCAACGATGATAACCTGTTGGGCGTGTATTGCGCCAATGTGATGTCGGTTCAGGCACAATCGTCGGCCGAGCTTGAAGAGATAATTGCGCCGTTCAGCGACTACGTGAAGAACAGCCAGCTCATTCAGGAGCATCTGAACTACCTGCGCGAGGTGGAAATGTCGTCGGCCGCATTTGACCAGTTGTCGCCCGATGGAGAAAATAATTCTGGGAATTGATCCGGGCACGAACGTGATGGGCTATGGCGTGTTGCAGGTGTGCGACCGCAAGCCCACGCTTGTCGTGATGGGTGTGCTGCAGTTGCAGAAGATGGAGAGCCACTATCTGCGTCTCAAGCGCATCTATGAGCGGGTATTGGGCCTCATCGAACAATATCATCCCGACGAACTGGCAATCGAGTCGCCCTTCGTGGGCATCAATCCGGCGTCGATGATTAAGCTTTGTCGCGCTCAGGGGGTGGCTATGGCAGCTGCTGTTGAGCGTGACATTCCCATTTTTGAATATCCGCCCGCCAAGGTGAAAATCCAGATTGTGGGCAATGGCTCAGCCTCGAAAGAGCAGGTCGCGATGATGGTTCGCAACACTCTGCGCCTGACCGACGCCGATATGAATGCCAAGAACGATGCTACCGATGCCGTTGCCATCGCCTTGACACATTATTATATGACGAGCAAGCCGGAAGGTTTGCGTGGCGGCGGTGGAAAAAGCACCAAAATTCCGCGTAGTTCGGGCGGCGGCAGTTCGTCGTGGAGCGATTTCGTGGCGCGCAACGGCGACCGCGTGCATAAATAGGGCTGTCGGCCAATGAAATACCTCCGTTCAAACGGTGATTTTTGGAGAAAAGCGGAAAGATTCGTATCTTTGCACTCTGCCGGTGGGGCGGATTTCCTGCCGGAGAATGAAAATGTAATTTGAATCGTTAATTAACAGACATTTGTGGTAAGTTTATTTTTGGGTAATTATTTTAAGAACACACGCATGAAAAGAATACTTTTTTCCATGTTGTTCGGGGTTGTGGCATCGGCCATGACCATGATTTCACACGCTGAAACCGTTTGGAACAACGTAGTGACTGGCTATGTCAACACAAGCAATCTGGCCATTACCAAAGTTACACTCTATGGCGACCGTGCAGAACTCGGTGTGCGCATCAACTATCGTGCCGGCAACTGGATTCGCATCGCGGCCGATAGCTATCTGCTGGCCAATGGCCGCAAATATGCCGTCAAGGACGCGACCGTCATTAAGCTCGGCGAGAAGTTTGACATGGTGGCCGATACGATGGATTTCGCGCTGACCTTCGAGCCGTTGCCGATGGAGGTCACATCGTTCGAGTTCGTCGAGCCGCATGGCTGGAACGTCATCAACATCCGCAATGCGGAATCGGTGCCAGAAGGCATTGTCGATACCTATTGGCGCAATGTGGCCACGGGCGACTGGTACATCGGATTCGCCGAAAAGCACGTAGTTTTCGACTGCCGCGTCTGGGATGTCGCTCGTCGGCTCGACAAGAAGGATGGAAGCTGTGAAGTGACATTGGCCGACGGCCGTGTAATCAAGGTCGGAAAACTGAAAAAAGGCCAGCGCACCATTGCAATCGAAGGCAAGAAGAGCGTTGTGTGTCGTCCGTTCTTGACTAAGGCGTTGCCCGACTATCCGTTCAAAGACGAGCGCAAGGGCTTCGTTGACAACGGCTATCGCGTGGGCGACACCGTCACCGTGACCGGCTGGTTGAAGGATATGCCGCAGCGCGAGTGGCGCAAGAACCGCTACTTTGAGGTGTCGGCCGATGCCATCTTCACGGGCAAATTCGGCACGACATTCTTCGCGCAAATCGACTCGTTGGGACGTTTTGAAGTGAAGGTGCCGTTGGTCAACAGCACGCAGTTCTTTTTCGATTGGCGTCGCACCCACTTGAGCACGATTCTTGAACCGGGCAACAGCTATTTCCTTTTGTTCGACTTCAAGACAGGACAGAAAATCTGGATGGGCAGCGATGTGCGTCTCCAGAACGAGATGGCCGCCCATTCGCACAGTTGGGACAGCGCACCGCTCAAGCGCAACACAAAGGGCTTCGATCCGAAGGTTTATTGGCGACAGGCCGACAGCGTTCGCAATG
The DNA here is from genome assembly GCA_002373755.1 of Bacteroidales bacterium UBA3663. Lineage (GTDB taxonomy): Bacteria > Bacteroidota > Bacteroidia > Bacteroidales > UBA3663 > Liminaster. The sequence goes on from DFJU01000126.1 coordinate 15,699, forward strand.
CGCAGATGGCTGGACTTCAGCAGCTTGTTGAGAAATGTCCGACCATTTCGCAGCGCTACGTGGATTATGTGACGGGCTTCTACCGCTACATTCAGGGCGAGCGTATGATGCAGGCGCGTTTTGAGGCCGACAATCGCTCGTTGCCGGCTGATTATATGGATTTCGTTACGCGGAATTTTTTGCGCGATGCCGCTCGGCCATACACGCTCTACCGCGATTTCTACCAGTTCATGACCGACTATTTGGACCAATTGAGCAAGGGCCGTCCGTTTGAGGCGAAGCCTGCGTTGCTCGATTCTGTCGGCTGCGAACAGACATTGCGCGACATTACGCTCTGCCGCGAGTTCTGCCGAGTCATCGACAATACGCGTTTGCCGCTCAGCGAGTCGATGCTTGCGTTGGCCGAGAGCGAAATCAAGTTGCCGGCAGCTCTTGCCGTCGTGAAGGAGATGCACGAAAAATATTTGACGCTCCAGCAGCAATACGACATTTCCGGTTCGCAGTGTCTGAAGTCGGCCGATGCGTTTGCCGGAATGATCAACGGCGGCGACATCCTGCGCAAGATGATTGAGCCTTACAAGGGCAAGTTCGTGCTGCTCGATGTGTGGGGGACTTGGTGCGGTCCGTGCAAGCGTGCATTGGCCACGAGCCGCGAGGAATTTGAGGCGTTGAAGGACTTCGACATCGTCTATCTCTACTTGGCCAACCGTTCGGGCGATGGCGCATGGAAAAACGTGATCAAGGAATACAACGTGTTGGGCGACAACGTAGTGCATTACAATTTGCCGGAAAATCAGCAGATGGCAGTCGAGCAGTTCCTCGATGTGAAGTCGTGGCCGAGTTATCGCCTTTATGACCGCGACGGCAATCTTGTCGATGCCATTGCCGACCCGCGCAACGTTGACCAGCTGAAACGTCTGTTGCAGAAGCTGCAAGCGCAATAAGCAAGTGAAAAGAAACCGAAAACGCCTGACCTGCTGGTAGCCAGCTGATCAGGCGTTTTCGGTTGTCTCTTTTGGTGATCCGGATGGGATTCGAACCCATGACCCACAGCTTAGAAGGCTGTTGCTCTA
>DFJU01000039.1 GCA_002373755.1 Bacteroidales bacterium UBA3663
AACGGGAAAGAGGCTAAAACGCCGATTCAAGGTGTCGGACTGACGGTCAACAATGCAGCAGCCGCCATGAGCGACGCTTCGGGCAACCTGACCCTCAACTTCCGCACTCTGCATGCAGGCGACCAAGTGCAGATACGCCGCATTGAGAAAGCCGGCTACGAAATCTTCAACCTCGAAGCTGTCGAACAATGGGTCATATCGCCACAGCAGACTTTCCAGCTCGTCATCTGCAAGAGCGACAGGATCCGCGCATTGTGCGACAACTACAGCCAAGTGGCCAGCGAAAGCTACGCCAAGCAGCAGCAACAGGAAAAAGCCCGTCTGGAGGAGGAACGCAAGGCCGGACGACTGAAGGAGGAGCAGTTCAAGGCAGAACTGCAACAGGCCGACGATTTCTATGCCCAACAGCTGGAAAACCTCGACCTCTACGTCGAGAAATTTGCCCATTTCGACCTGTCGGAACTCAACGAAAAGGAACAGGCAATCATCGAACTCGTGCAAAAAGGACAGATTGACGACGCCATCGCACAATACGAGCAGCTGAATCTCGTCGGCCAATACCAAGAACAGTCGAAACAGATTCAAAAAATCCAGAACACACAAGACAGCCTCACGGTGATTCGGCAGGAGAAAGTTGTGGCACGCGATTCCATCGGCAGCATCATCAAGACAATGGAGGAAGTCAAAAAAAACAAGTAAACCATTATGAAAAGAATACTATCGACAATAGCTGTGGCATTGGCCATGACACCATTCTGCGCCATCGCACAGGTTGAGCAACGCATCGTCGTGAGCGAATATCTGGGCAAAGACGGCAAGACCCCATTGCCACAAGTGGGCGTGACGGTGCTGAATGCAGGTGCCGCACTCTCCGACCCTAACGGCGAAGCCACCCTACGTTTCCGCACTCTGCACGCCGGCGACCGCGTGACCGTGCGCCGCATCGAAAAACCAGGCTACGAGATTTTCAACACACAAGCCATCGAGCAATGGAACATCTCGCCACAACGCCAGTTCCAGATCATACTGTGCCAATCGGCTCGTTTGCAGGCCTTGCGCGACCAATATAATCGCGTAGCGCGACAGAGCTACGAAAAGCAGTACAATGCCGAGAAGGCAAAGCTGGCCAGCGAACGCAAGAAGACCAAGATGCTCGAAGAGACCTACGCAAAGAAAATGCAGGAACTGGAAAACCAGTATCAACAACAGTTGGAAGACCTTGAGAACTACGTGGATCAGTTCGCGCGCATCGACTTGTCGGACCTGAACGCGCAGCAGCAGAAACTCATTGACCTGGTGCGCAAAGGCAAAATCGACGAAGCAATCCGCCAATACGAAGAGGCCAACTATCCCGACCAATATCAGAAGCAATGCGAGGAGATTTCCAAAATCGACCGCGCACAGGCTCAGTTGATGAAGGTCGAGGCCGAAAAACGCAGCCAGCGCGAAAAGCTGTACCAGGCCATCGGCCGACAGATCGCGACCTACCGTCTGGCCGGCGGACGCGAGAACTTCCAGAAAGTCACCGACCTGATGAAGACCGTAGCCGATGCCGACACCACGCAGCTCGACGCCGTGTGGGATTACGCAATCCACGCGCTCAAACAAGGTATGCTCGACGAAAGCGAACGCTACATCGGCATCTTCATGCGTGCGACGGCCGACCAACCGGACAAACAGGCTCTGGCCTACAAGATGCTGGGACAAGCCTATATGAACGAGCACGAACTCGGCAGCGCAGAGACGGCCTACACGACGGCACTTGCCATCCGCGAAAAATTGGCACAGCAGGATGCCGACCGCTATACGGCGTCGATGATCGAATCACAATTGCAGCTCAGCACATATTACCTCTGGATCGGCAATGTCGAAGCATCGGCCAAACTGCTCGAATCGGCCATTCCAGTGTGCGAAACGTGCATGCAGGACAATGCCAACCAGCAGGACGACACCTACCGGCTGATGCTCTGTCCGCTTTACGCCAACCAAAGCCTCGTGCATTGCTACGGCGGCGACTCTGTCAAAGCCATACAGATAGCCGACAAAGCCTGCGAAATAGGCCGCGCCATCAACGACAACGATGCGCAGGGCGATGGCTGCACGATGTACATCGCAGCCCTGATACGCAAGCAACAGGCCTGCTACATGTTCGGCCGATGGGACGAAATGGCCAATACGGCACGCGAATTCGTCGATCTCTGCGAACCGCTCTACAAGCAGAATCCCGACGCGATGGCCGAATACTACCACGATGCCTACAACAATCTGGCCGAAGCCTGCATACAAATCAAGGACTATGCATCGGCCGAAAAGGCATTCCTCAAGGCAGAAGTGCAGCTCGAACAGCTTGTAAAGATGCATCCGACAACGAAATTCTATACCCAGTTCACATTCTACGACACTGGAGCACACCTCTACGACGGCATGGGCAACCCGACAAAACGCACCCACTACGTCGCATTGGCCCGCAAGGCATTCAACAAGATGCCGGCCGAAGAGCAACAGCAATACAAGGACTATATGGATGCGCTCGATGCGATGAAATAAAGTCGCATAACACCCACAAAAAACGTAAAAAGTCGCGTAGTACAATCTGCTACGCGACTTTTTTTGTCATGTTCGATGCATCTGCGACGACGCTCAAACCTCGAAATCGAGACAAGTGCGCTGTGCCGTGAACGGACGCACCTTGCTGTCGGCCACCGCCACATGAGCCGGATGGACGGCATAGCCCTTCAGAGCCTCAACGCTTTCCAACGTGCTGTCGAGCATCACGTCGGCATTGGACGAATCGAGTCGTCCGGCGATGTGCACATGAATGTCGAGCAATCCGGGAACCAGCCCCTTCAAGCCCTCCAGTCCGGCCTTGATGCCCTGCTTGACAGCCTCTTTTTCGGCATCGGACAAATCGTCGCGCAACTTCCACAAGATGATGTGTTTAACCATATCTTTCAGTTTTATCAGTTTTATTTGCGATATTGCAAACCGACGCAAAGATACGACATCCTGCGTGAAAATACAAATAACGGATTGCGAAACGCTTCGGCCACTTCCGACAATTTCTTTTTGACGAAAATCCACTATCTTTGCGGCCGAAAAAAATCACAGCCGATGAAATTGACCTACATTTTCCATAGCGGATTTGCACTGGAGGGCGAAAAAACAATCCTGATTTTCGACTTCTGGCACGATCCGGCCAACGTCGTCGCCCCGCTGCTCGCATCGCACAAACCGATCTACGTGCTGAGCAGCCACTTCCACGAAGACCACTTCAATCGCGACATTTTCGCCTGGCGCGACACCCATTCTGACATCCGCTACCTGCTGTCGAGCGACATCAAACGGCACCGACGCGCCACCCCAGACGAAGCCGACGCATGGCTGGGCAAGGGTGCGACGTGGAGCGACGGCAACATTTCGGTTTGGGCGATGGGAAGCAACGACAGCGGCGTGTCGTGGATCGTGGAGTGCGAAGGCCGACGAATCTTCCACGCGGGCGACCTGAACAACTGGTACGCCAAATTCATCTCCAATCCGGACTATCATGGCGGAAAAATCTACAGCAGCGACTTCGAGGCATTCATCGACCCCATCGCCGACGAAAAACGCTACCTGGGCGAACTGAAAGACATCGGCCGATGCCTCAAGTCAATGCCGCTACGCGAATTTTCGCCCGATTTTGACCTTGTGATGTTCCCCATCGACGGACGCATCGGCAACGGCTACACGTTGGGCGGCCGGCAGTTCATCGAACGGTTCAGCGTCGGACTTTTCGTGCCGATGCACTTCACAAGCGGCATCGAGAGCGCCATGCGGATGAAGGAATACACCGATGCAAAGAAAATCCCCTTCTGGAGCATCGGCCACGAAGGGGATTCAATCGAGTTTTGAGGCATTTCAGCTGCGGTACAGCCGCCCAACCGCCCAGTTGACCAGCGTCGCGGGCAACAGTTTTTCCAGCATCGCCAGCAGCCGGTAGCCCCAACCCTCATAATTATAGACAGGCAGGAAGCGGCACGTGGCAAGCCGCAGCAGACGTCGGGCAATGCGTTCAGCATCTTGGCCGACGTTTTCGTCGTGCTCCATCGTGGCGACCGAACGCGTCATGGCGGGATAGACATCTTGGCCGATGGCGCTCTTCCGCCGCGCCGCCGTGAATCCCGTCTGCACATCGCCGGGCAGCAGACAAGCCACCCCGATGCCCCACGGCCGCACCTCGTTGCGCAGAGCCAGTGCGAAGTCGTTCAAGGCCGATTTCGATGCCGAATAGAACGCCTGGAACGGAATGCTGAATGTGGCCGCCATGCTGCTCACCATCAGAATCCGGCCGCTGCGCTGCGCCCTCAACGTCGGGAGGACGGCCTGAACGACATTGACCGCGCCGAAGAAGTTGACTTCCATCTGGCGATGCATCTCGTCGGCCGATGCAAATTCCGCCGCGCCCGAAATGCCCATGCCAGCATTGCAAATGACGACGTCCAGCCGTCCGGCATCGGCCACGACCTGCCACACCGCACGCTGACAATCGGACGGACGGGTGACATCGGCCGCAATATGGACAAAGCCGTAGCCCCCAGTGCCGCTACGCGACATTTCATAGACACGGTAGCCACGCGACGCGAACAGACGAGCCGTGGCAAGTCCGATGCCACTGCTGCCGCCCGTGATGAGCATGGTGGGATGCGTCGGCCGTTCAGTCATCGTAGATGGTCTTGTCGTCGATGCCGGCCTCGCGCAGAGCCTCGCGCCGTTCGGTGCAGGTGCCGCACTTGCCGCAATGATGCTCGCCGCCCTTGTAGCACGACCACGTCTCCGCGTAGTCGATGCCCAGAGCCTTGCCGTGGCGTGCGATGTCGGCCTTTGTCAGGTTCGTGTAGGGCGCAAAGATGCGCGCCTTGTTGTAGGTGCCGGCCTCGACCGCCGCATCCATCGCCTTGACGAACTCCGGACGGCAATCGGGATAGATGGCGTGGTCGCCCGCATGATTGGCAATCATGACGTTCTGCAGACCATAGTTTTCGGCCAATCCGGCAGCCACGGCGAGCATGATGCCGTTGCGGAACGGCACAACCGTCGAACGCATGTTCTCGTCGTCGTACGAGCCTTCGGGAATGGCATCGGCCCCAGCCAGCAGCGACGACTTGAAATATTGGCCGATGAACTCCAACGGAATGACCAGATGGCGGATGCCGAGCCGCTTGCAATGCAGACGCGCAAAGGCGATCTCGCGCGCGTTGTGGTTCGAGCCATAGTCGAACGATACGGCCAATGCGATGCGGTCGCGGTACTCGTAGAGCATCGTGGTGCTGTCCAGGCCGCCCGAAAGGACGATAATGCTGTCTTTATTCATATTTGAAAAAAATAAGACCCTAACCCCAACCCTTCCCCGTTATATAGGGGAAGGGAGTGATTACTGGGTGTTGACATATATGTGTTGGCCAAAGACTTTGATTTTCATCTGATTTGGCCATTTTTTCGGTTTTCAGATGCATTCTACTCCCTTCCCCTATATAACGGGGAAGGGTAAGGGGATGGGGTCTTTTAGAACGACAGATGCACCGCAACCTGAACGCCGTTCTTGGTCACGTGGTCGTGGTCGTAGTAGTTGAGACGGCGGATGTACTCGATGCGGAGCAGCTTGAAGATGTTCTCGATGCCGATGGTGGCCTCCATGTAGGGGCGGTCCATCTCGGTATAGACCGTGCCCGACGTGGGGAACTGGTAGAGCGAGGGATTGCGCAGAGAACCATTGGCCGAAACCGCCATCGGGTTGTTCTTGTCCGACAGCGAACCGTAGAAGCCACGGAACGAGACGACCTCGCGCCACTTCAGCTTCTTGAAGAGCGGCATCGTGTTCAAGATCCAGCCGTTCAGGTAATAGACCAAATCCCACTGGCAATACTGGTCGGTGACAAATTCCATCGCGTTCATCTGCGTGAAGGCGTGCTCCTGGATGGTGAAGCCCAGGTTGACGTTGGGCAGACACAGCATCGCATAGGGCGAACTTGACCAGACCTTACCTGCCTTCAGCTGCGCGTCGATGTAGCCGAACGCCGAGAACCAGAAACGCTTCTCGAACGTGAAGTCGGTGCGCTCGTAATCGAAATCGGCCCCAAGGATATCTTTTCGGCCAATGCTATGTTGCAGCACGAAGACAGGATGCTGGTGGTTGATGGGCGTGCGGTTCAGACGGCTCTGGATGAAGGTCTCGTGGGGCGCATAGCGCAACTGCAAAGTCGCGTAGCTGAGGTCATAGTGCGCATCGCCCCACGGTGTCGCCGTGCTCGAGCCATCGGCCTTGACAAACGGCGCATATTCCGTGCTGTACTCGCGCAGCCACGTGCCCTGCAACTTCCAGCTGAAGCCGCCGTAGAACTCGCGGATGTAGGTCAGGTCGGCACGCCGCTCGTAGCTGATCTTTTCGCTGTCGTCGCGCTTGAGCGAGAGGAGGAAATTGTCCTTCGACGTGGTGGGGTCTTGGCCAAGGAGATTCGTGTCGTAGTTGTAATCCAGCGTCAGCTTGTGCATCGGGAACTCGTTGCTGTGAATCTTGCAGTCCTTGAACGAATATTCCAGCTTGGCATCATATTTCCACTCCTTGTCCTTGCAACCATAGGCCAGATAGCCGAAGCCGAACCAGTGGCGGCTCAGGTGGGCCGTAGTCAGGCCGCCGGTGCGCAGACGGAGACCTTCGAGCGTGTTGTAGCTGGCCGATGTGTTGAGCGGGCCATAGAGGAAACTGTTCTCCTCGAACGGCTTCTTGGTCAACGGGATATAGCCCTTGAAGAGCCAGGTGAGCACCATTTCGCTGTATTTGAAGAACGGACGCTTGCGCATCTCGCTCAGCATCGTGTTGACCTGATTGTCGCGCGAGACATTCTCACCCGCGCGGTGTTCCTCCCAGAATGTCTCGTCCTTGTGCATCATGTCGGTCGCCTCGCGGTGCGGCACAAAACCGTCGAACAACGCCTGCGTCGGCTTGTCGGGAGCCGAAAAGTCGAACTTGCTGTAGGTCATTTCGCGTTGGGCATACAAGCCCGTCGTCTCGCCCACCACGGTCATCTCGCTCTCGAACTTCTTACGGGTGATGACGACCGTACTGTCGGCCAACCGCTCCTGCTCGATGATGATGTGCATGTTGCGCACGAAGTTCAGGTTGATGTCGGGCGGGATGCTGAAGTCGGCCTTCTTGAGGAAGTAGGTGCTGTCGGTCGAGATATACAGATGGCCTATGAACCCGAACTGCTCCGGAATCAGCGGAGCAAAGCCGAGGTCGATGTAGCGTTGGCCGTCATCAAAAGTCAGCGTGTCGAGGATGTAGAACTTGTAGAAGGCGATGGCGAAGTTCGACAGCGGATTGACGAACTTGTTGGTGAACATGTAGATGTCGTTGCCGTCCAAATCGACTTCGGGGAAACATTCAGTCTGCGTCTTGGCAACAAGGTCGCTGGGCAACATCTCGTCAAGGCCGACATGCCGCTTGCCTTCACACACCGTGCGCGTGCGCCGCGGCTCCTTCTGGTAATAGACCTTGGTCAGGCTCTCGTCGCTCGACACGGGGAGCACCGCGCTGCCCGAATAGGCCGTGTCGATGTAATGGTCGATGTCGGGGAACTTCTTTTTCCAGCCGCGATAGAGCGCACCGCTGAAGTTGTTGAGCGAATAGGTCGTATTCTCGTAGCGCTCGCAGCTGTAATAGTCCTTTTCGGCCAATACGTGGTCATGCTTGTGGTCGATGACGTTGCGCGCCAGTTCGACCGACGGATTGCCGCGACGGCGGTAGTGCTCGCGCTTGGGGCGGACGACGACCTCCGACAGCTGATAGTCGTTGGGCACAAGCTGGATGATGACCTTACGGCTCTTGCCATTGGCCGCAATCTCTTTCGTCCTATAGCCCACGCACGATGCGACCAGCGTGCCATTAGCGCGCAGCAGCAGCGTATAGCCGCCGTCAGTGTTGGTGATTGTGCCATTCGACGTACCCTTCTCCTGCAACGTGATGAACTCCAGACGCTCGCCCGTCAGGCTGTCGCACACATAGCCCTGAAGCGTAATGCGCGCCGTGCCCTGCTGCGCCGACAGCCATCCGAACGGCCCCACAAGGAGCATGAAAAAGAGCAGATTCCGCATTATTTTTGCCATAAAACCGTGATTTACGGCCGCAAAGATAGCACAATTTTCAATTCACAGAAATGCCGTTTCAACGAACCAGGACATTTCATCGACAAAAAATAGCAATTGCAAAAATTTTACCTAATTTAAATTTTGGCCTGTTTTGCGCATTGATTTATTTTACTAACTTTGCGGCCGAATTTTGTCCTATGAGCAAGAAATATCTATTCGAATCAACCGTCAAGATCCGCGACTTCGAGTGCGACATGCAGGGCGTGGTCAACAATGCCTACTACCACAACCTGCTTATGCAGACGCGCACGGAGTTTCTGGAGAGCGTAGGCATCAACCGCCAGCAATGGAGCGAAGAGCGCGGCATCGACTTTGTGGTCTATGAAACCGCAATCCAGTATCGTCTGCCAATCCAGAACGGCGAGACCTTCCGCTCGTGCCTGAACCTGCACCGCGAGGGCGCACGTTTCGTCTATGTGCAGGACTTCCGCCGCGAATCGGGCGAATTGTGCATGCGCGCACGCGTCGATGTAGTGGTAGGCCTGCACGGTCGGCTCACACGCGGCGACGTCTTTGCCGACTGGCTCCGCACGCGCATCAACTTGCAGGAAATGCCGTCGGCCAACGTAAAACGACGCACCGACAAGCCGCTCGACGAAGTCATCTACGACTACGAGATGAAGGTGCGCGACTACGAGTGCGACGTCTATGGCTCGGCCACCAACGCCTACGTGCAGCGCTATCTGGAGGTGACCCGACTTGAATTCATGGAAGAGATGGGCGAGACCTTCCGCAAATGGCACGACAACGGCGTCGATATGATGGTGACCAAGGTTGACCTGAAGTTCATCAAGCCGATGATGTCGAGCGAGAAGTTCCACAGCCTGATGAACATCCGTCAGGACGGGCCGCGCGTCATCTTCGAGCAGGAAATCCGCCGCAAGTCGGACAAGCACCTGTGCGTCAGTGCCGCCGTCGAGATTGTCGGCATCGTGAATGGCACGCTCGACACCGAAGGTAAATGCTTCGACCACTTCATGAACGTGCAGGTGCCCAACTGGAAAGCCGGACAACATCTGTGAAACAAAAAAAGGAAATTAAAAGAAGTGACAAGGAATTGAAATGGAAGTGACAGGGACGATACCAGCATCAACTGACACATCCAAACTATAGGTAACTTTCCAACTCCTCCCCTCGGGGAGGCCGGAAGAGGGTCATATTTAATAATTATGTTGAAAGACAACAAGCAATATCAGGAACTGCGCGTCAAGCAAGGCGTATACATCCCCGACGTCGGCATCGAATATCCCGACGACCCGACCGTGCGCATGGTCAACCCACCGAAGACGCACCCGTTCGACATCGACGAGAACTACCCCTACTACGACGAATCGTTCAACTTCCGGCTGAACCGTTGGCTGGCCTACCTGAAGTGCCGCACGCTCGTCTTCTTCCTGCAACACGTCATCTGGGGCTTCCGCGTGGAGGGTCGCGAAAATCTGAAGAAATACAAGGACGTGCTGAAAAACGGCTGTCTGACCACCTGCAACCACGCCTACCGCTGGGACATGGTGTCGGTCATCCAGGCAACAGGCCACTCGTTCTTCATCCCGATGTATGGCGAAAACATGAAGACCGACGACTACTGGCACATGAAATACATCGGCGGCATACCGATTCCGACAGGCTTGCAGGCCATGAAGAAATATGATGCCGCAATGGACAAATGGCACGAAAAGGGCTATTGGATCCACCTCTTCCCCGAAGGCATCCGCTGGGACTTCTACAAGCCGCTCAAGCCGTTCCACAAGGGCGCATTCACGATGGCCTACCGCTGGGGATGCCCGATTCTGCCGTGCTACATCACCTACCGGCCACGCACCGGCTTCTACAAGCTGACGGGCAAGGCCAACCTGCCGCTCATCACCTGCCACATCGGCACTCCGGTGATGCCCGACCTCACCCTGCCGCGCAAGAAGGCCGTCGAACAGCTCACACAACAGGTTTGGGACCAGATGCTCGAATTAGGCGGCATCGAACATAACCCTTGGCCATGCTTCGCTGAGTGACGGCCGATGCCGAAAATCCGCGTAGCAAGCACGCAAAACGAGAGGCAAATGCTTTTTCAACACTGCATTTGCCTCCCGTTTGTTTTGTCCGATGCCGCATCAGCGCACAAGCACCTTCACGCCATCTTTCACATAAAATCCGGCTTTCGGGCTGTTCACTACGCGACCGCAAAGGTCAACTACGCGATTTTCACGGCCGATGCCATCGCCCACAACCTTGATCTGCTCGATGCCAGTGGCCTCTTCGAGCGGCACCTGCGACATGTCCATGCCCGTGCCGAGGAAGTAGCCGAGATTGTTCGGCTGGTTGTAGCCGATGTTCTGGTTGAGGCACTGCATCATGTAGGTGTGGTCGCTCATCAGGAACGGGAACTTGTAGTCGGTCTTGTACCACGTGGAGAAGATTTTCAGGTCGGCCAACTTGGTTGCATCGGGCAAGATGATTTCCTCGCGCCAGTCGCCGAACAGGTCGCCATACCACGACGGATTGCCCTTCGTGCCGTTGATCATGGCCATGCTGTAGCGGTACATCGTGAAGGTGCGGCCGCTGGCGAAACTATGTATGACGCCCTTCTCGTTGATGCCTTGGCGCGACAATGAGCCGTCGAACCAGATGGCAGCCGCGCAGCTCACGTCGTTGCCCTTCATGTTGACGCCCGTTGCAGTGCCGTTCTGGTCGAACAGGTCGCCCTGATAGTACCAGAATTCGCAGCCGGCGTGGTTGGGGTCGATGTCGGCCACCATGCAGCGACCCATGTCGTTATCGCTGGCGGCATCCTTTTTCCAGATGACGCTGCCATCTTTGGCATCGTGAAGGGCGACCATCGTCTTGCCGCTTTCGAGGCAATGGAACATCTGCAAGCCTTCGCGGTCGGGCAGGAATTTGCCCACGTGGTTGGCATCGCCGTGACCGAGTTTTGTAGTCCAGAGGCCGATGCCGTCGTGGTCGATGGCCATCGAACCGTACATCACCTCGTCAAGGCCGTCGCCATCGAGGTCGGCAATGTTCATCGAATGGTTGCCCTGCGCCGCGTATGCGCTGTTGGCGTTGCCGTCCTTGCCCTTGCCCGAGGCGCTGGTGTCGAAGTGCCAGCGGCGGGTCAGTCGGCCATCGCGGTAGTCCCACGCCTCGATGACCGAGCGCGCATAGACACCACGTCCGAACACAGCCGACGGCAATCCTGTCTCGTCGAAACAGCCGACGCCGACGCGGAACGAGCAGGCACGTTTCCAGTAGCCATCGCCCCACGATTCGCTGGTCTCGCGCGGAATGAAATTGTCTCGCGCCAGTTCGCGGCCGGTCTTGCCGTCGATGATGGAAATGAACTCCGGTCCGGCCGAATTGTAGTGGTCAACCCAACCAGGACTGCTCGAATTGAGGTTGCCCCAAGTGCGATAGTCAACCTTTCCGTCGCCGTTGGTGTCGCCAATCTCTGCGCCATCGCCAAAGACTGTACCCTCGCAGGTGCGGATAGCCATTTCGGCACATCCGTCACCGTCAAAATCGGCCACGGCGAACGAAGAACTGTTGCCCAAGATTACACCTGGACCGCCCTTCACGCGCCAAAGGAATGTGCCGTCGAGCTTGTAGGCATCCCAAATTACAGCCCAAAGGCAGTCTCTACGCGAATAAGCCGCGCCTGTGCCATCGCTCACAATCGTACCTGCGGCATTTTTCTGGCACTGCAGGCGTTTGACGATGATCTCCATCTGGCCATCACCGTCGAGGTCGCCGACGCTCACGTCATTCGCTTGATATACAACGGAATCCGTATTGTAAATTTCTTCGGTTCCCTTCAACGGAATCGACAGATACGGCAGTTTCTGGCTGTAGATCCGTTCGTCAACAAGAATCGAATCGAGTGCGGCCTGCTTGATGACCGACTTAAGCGAATCGTTGCTGACAGATATCGGATTTGTTCCGCCGAACAGGTCGCCGGGCACAAGATAATAGACACGCGCCGACGTCGGCACTGTAGTCTGGAAACACGTCGAACCGCTGATTGGCGATGACGTGGTGCGGAAAAGTGTACCATTCGGTGCATCGGCCGTGCGAGTGTAAAGCAGGAACGATGTATCCCAAGTGTCGGTCGGCAACATTCGCCAGCTGATGAGCATCTTGCCGGTTTCACTCGCGTAGTTGCCCAACGAGGCATTGCTCACGTTGTTGACCGACGCCCACATCATGCGCGACGAAGCACACTGCGTGCGGAATGCCGACTTCGGAGCCGTCTCTGCATTGGCTGCAAAAGCAACGGCAGCCGAGGCAAACAGAAGAAACAGATTTTTTTTCATGTTCAGATTGTTGAATGTGATTTTCATGCCGCAAAGGTGGACATTTAGAAAAGCAACCGCGTTAAAAATCCTCACAAAGACGTATAAAATCGTACCAAACGGCCATTTATCGGCCCAAAAATGTTACATTTGAGGGCTAAAAAGCAGAAAAAAGCGCATTTCATGTTTCAAATTCCGAAAATTTCAGTCATCGCCGCCATTATGCTGGCAACGTCGCAGACTCTGGTTTGCGGCCAATGCATCAGCTACCATGAACTGCCCAACCAGCAATTGCTGCCGACTCCGAACATCGACATCGTGATGCAGGACAGGGACGGCTACATGTGGTACGGGACGGCAGGTGGCGGCGTGTGTCGCGACGACGGCTATCGGATGACGACCTTCAACAGCGAAACCGAGGGACGCGGCGTGATGAAAAGTGACGTAGTGACCTGCTTGACCCAAGACAGCTGCGGCCAGATCTGGGTCGGCACTCGCGCAGGACTATACCTCATCGACAAAGACTGCAAATCAATACAAAAGATTGAATGTGAGCACATTGGCGACCGCAAAATCAACTGTATCGCCGTGTCGGCCGACGGTGCAATCTGGGTCGGGCTCAAGCAGAGCATCATCAAGTTTGCGGCCGACGGGACTTACAACACACGGCTCAGCATCGGAGACAACAAGCGAGAAGAACCCCGCGAAATGATGCTCGATTCGCACGGCACAATCTGGGTCACAATCCTGCGAGGCGGCATCTGCACCATCGACCCAAAAAACGATTCGCTCACGCATCAGCCCTGGAACTATCCGTCGGCCGCAAGCTACATCGCCGAAGACACCTTGCGACACTGCTATTGGGTCGGAACCTGGGGCGGCGGCATCGTACGCTATCCAGAAATGACGGTCGAGCCAGCCACGACGCAACAGACTGGAATCCATAAATTTAGCAGCGAAATTTACAATCTATGGATTGACCGCAAGACACAGCTGATGTGGGTCACGACGATGGACGACATCTATGCCTACCAGATGAACGAGACTGCCGACAGCGCCGCGCCGTGCCTCTCCCCTTTCCCACTGGACGGCATCGTTCCATCGGGCAAGAAAATGATTGGAAAACTGACGGCCGACAACCACGGAAACGTCTGGATACCAGGACATTCGCCACACACATTCATCCTTTCATCGAGCTACGCGAGCGGACACATCCGGCGCGATGCGGTGAACGCAATGTCGCAGCAGACCGACTACAAAATCATGGTCAGCAAAATTACCTGCGAGGGTGACTTTTACTGGATATATCAAAATCGGACACGACTTTCGCTCTACAATTCGACCAACGGGCAACTGGCTTTCATGGCCAACGACGCATCGCCGGAACCTCTCAGCACACAAAGGCCACTGTCGCGCTGCAGAACCGGCAAAGGCGTTTGGACCTGCAACGGCCGACGGCTCGTCCACGCATGGCATGACGGAATGAAAATATATTGGCGAGAAGTACCTGAAGCCACGATGCCGCACTACATTTCGGCATTGAACGACGTCGGCGAGGGCCGTCTGCTTGTCGGCACAGAACGCGAAGTGATGCTCTACGACTACGCGAAAAAGACGCTGCAAAAGCTGTCCGATTCCGACGGAGTTGTGCAGCAAGTCTCGTTTTCGGCCGACGGAAAACTGTTGTTCACAACCGACGAGCAAGCCGCGCAAACCATAACAGACACAAACGGACACATCTGGACGCGCAGCGAAATGTTGCTCACCGAATTCAGTCCGAAGACAGGCGCAACGCGCACTTTCAAACCCACCGACCGCAACATCGGCATGGATTCGTTCACCGACATCACGATTGTGGGCGACAGCATCTGTCTAGGCGGCATCGGCGCATTCTGCATCATCGGGTCGTGCCGCGAACTGGACGAGCCGCACGCATCGGACAAGATTGTAGCGACCAGAATTGACACATTGCAGGCCATCCACATATCGACCATGAACCAACTGCACGCCGCCAACGTGCGCTTTGCCTACCGCTTCAACCCATCGGACGAATGGACGGAACTTCCTGCCGGACA
>DFJU01000104.1 GCA_002373755.1 Bacteroidales bacterium UBA3663
CGAGACATCCTCTTCGGCCAGCTGCGTCTGGTCATTGCCTCAATGTCGATCGAGGAGCTGAACCAGGACCGCGACGTCTTCCAGGAGAACATCAAGAAGAACGTCGAAATCGAATTGAAGAAAATCGGCCTCAAGCTCATCAACGTCAACATCACCGACATCAAGGACGAATCGGGCTACATCGAGGCCCTCGGACAGGAGGCTGCGGCCAAGGCCATCAACGACGCCAAAGTCAAGGTAGCCGAAAAGGAGAACGACGCCAAAGTCAAGGTGGCCGAGCAGGAAATGGCCGGCGAATCGGGCAAGGCGAAGTTCCAGATGGAGACCCGTAAGGCTGTTGCTGCGGCCAATGCAGAAGCCGTGAAGGGCGAAAACAACGCCAAGGTCGAAATTGCCAACTCCGAGGCCGACCTGCGCGAACGTGAAGCCGAGGCCCAGCGCCGCGCCACCGCAGCCGAGAAGATTGCCGCCGCAAAGGCTCTCGAAGAGTCATATTCTGCCGAGCAGAAAGCCGAGCTGGCGCGTGCCGAGCGCGAACGTTCGACGCAACAGGCCAACATCATCGTCAAACAGGAAATCGAGAAACAGCGTATCGTCGTCGAGGCCGAAGCCGAGGCCGAACAGAAGCGCGTCACCGCCAAGGGTGAAGCCGACTACGTGGCTTTCCGAGCCAAAGGTGAAGCCGAAGCCGTCCGCATCAAGGCCGAAGGTGAAGGTGCCGCCGCTGCCGCAAAAGCCAAGGGTGAAGCCGAGGCCATCTACGCCAAGATGGAGGCCGAAGCACGCGGCTTGAACGAGGTGCTCACCAAGCAGGCTGCCGGCTACGACAAGATGATTCAGGCTGCCGGAGGCGATGCCACAAAGGCATACACGCTGCTCCTGCTCGAGAAGTTGCCGGAACTCGTCAAGACGCAGGTCGAAGCCATCAAGGGCATCAACATCGACAAGGTCACTGTCTGGGATGGCGGTCAAGGAGCCGACGGCAAGGGCTCGACCGCAAGTTTCGTGTCGAACCTCTACAAGGCCGTTCCACCACTTCAGGATCTGTTCGACCAAGTCGGCATGAAGTTGCCTGAATACTTGGGTAAGGAAAAGGCATCGGCCAATGCTCCAGAAGCCGAAACTGAAAAGTAAATCACCAATTGAGGACATCTCAGGAAAAAGAAGGAGTAAAAGGGACAATCTGAAAGTCTCTTTTACTCCGCTTTTATAAAGGAAATTTCTAAAAATCAAGAATTTGAGATTCGTTTCATCTCTATTTTTTGAACGTTCCTAACCTGAAAACCTCATAACCTTACAACCTCAAAACCTCACAATATGCTCGAATATCTCTGCACATCGCGCGCAAACGGCGTAACCAAGAACGGCTCACCCTATTGCAACCTGAAGTGTGCCAACCTCGACGAAGTGGTCAACGTAGCTGTATGGGATTGTGCACCCGATGCCGGTCCTGTGCCAGGCCAAGTTGTCCGATTCCACACCATCCAAGACCGCGACGGCAAAAAATCGGCCAACGTCCGCGACATGACAACGGGGCCGGAAGTGACCGAAGGCCATCCATACTATCGCCTCATGCCACACCCTATCAAGCGCGAAGACTGGAATGCGTCAATCCGCCAACTCATCACGTTCTGCACCAATCCGCGACTGATAAAAATCATCGAGGAATTCGGGTCGAAACTGTATGATCCATACTCGAAATATCCTGCTGCATCGGGCATGCACCACGCCTTTCAGGGCGGCCTGCTGAACCACACCTACCAGATGCTGCATATGCTCGAAGGACTTATCCCAGTGCTGCCCTACCCCATCAAGGCCGAGCGTTGCGTGCTGGCAATCATGTTCCACGACTACGGCAAACTGAAGGAATACAACCGCGACGGCAGCACACAGGAGGACATGTACCTGCTCGGACACATCTACATTTCGGCCCACACATTGCAAAACGTGCTCGAAAAGGAATTTGAAGAGGTGCCTGGCGATGCGAAATCCATCAAGCCCGAAAACGCCGAAGAAATCAAACGCATCATCCATTGTGTGTTGGCCCACCACGGCGAACGGGAATATGGTTCGCCCGTCGTTCCCTGTATGCAAGAGGCCGTCATCGTGACCTATCTGGACAACCTGTCGGCCAAGGCTGAAAACATCAACGAAACGGGCAACATGGAACAGTCATATTGCCTCGGCACCCACATCGTAAAGTGACCCGCATCGGCCAAAAACGAAAAAACTCCGAACAGAATTGCCTGTCCGGAGTTTTTTATGTCCGATTTTGACCGATGTCACTCAACCGTCACTGACTTCGCCAGATTGCGCGGCTGATCGACGTTCAAGCCACGGGCGACAGCCACATGGTATGACAGAATCTGCAACGGAATGACCGAGACGAGCGGCGACAGGCACGAAATCGTCTCAGGCACCTCGATGTAGTTCTGCACCATCTTCTTGACCGTTTCATCGTCCTTGTGGATGATGGCCAGAATATTGCCGTGACGGCTGATTACCTCCTGCAAATTGCTGATAACCTTCTGATAGCGAGCATGATGGTTCGTCAGGAAGACGACAGGCATATTCTCGTCGATCAAGGCAATCGGACCGTGTTTCATCTCGGCGGCCGGATAGCCCTCTGCGTGAATGTAGGAGATTTCCTTCAACTTCAGCGCACCTTCGAGCGCAACCGGATAGTTGTAGCCTCGACCCAAATAGAGGAAGTTGCGGCAATTGACATACTGCTGGGCGATTTCCTTGATCTTGTCGTTCTGCTTGAGCACGACCTCGATTTTCTCCGGAATCTTTACCAGCTCGGCCAAAACATCCTGATATTCCTGTTGATCGACAGTTCCCTTCATCATGCCCAAAGCCAGCGAGAACAGCGTCAGCACCGTGACCTGACCCGTGAAAGCCTTGGTCGATGCCACACCGATTTCCGGGCCGACGTGGATGTAGGTGCCGGTGTCGGTGTTGCGCGCGATGCTCGATCCGACGGCGTTGACGATGCCATAGACGAACGCTCCCTTCTCCTTGGCCAACTGGATTGCGGCCAACGTATCGGCCGTCTCACCGCTCTGGCTGATGGCAATCACGACATCGTCCTTATCGACCACAGGGTCAGAATAGCGGAACTCCGACGCATAGGCCACCTCGACCGGAATGCGGCAGAAGTGCTCAATCAGCTGCTTGCCGATGAGCCCCGCATGCCACGACGTGCCGCAACTTACGATGACGATGCGACGTGCACGCAACAGTTCGCGGCGATGGTTGCTCACAGCCGACAGCACAACATCGAGCGACACCTCATGCGCCTGACCTGTCACCGACGAATAGATATTGTTGACGATGCGGCC
Organism: Bacteroidales bacterium UBA3663; assembly: GCA_002373755.1. Classification (GTDB taxonomy): domain Bacteria; phylum Bacteroidota; class Bacteroidia; order Bacteroidales; family UBA3663; genus Liminaster. The sequence goes on from DFJU01000104.1 coordinate 3,345, forward strand.
GCGCATACAGTCGCGTAGCACCTGCGGCTGGTCGAAAATCTCCTTGAGCATGAAGTGCGGATAGCCGCCCTTGTCGAGCATCGAAAGGTCAACATCGACCTCCTTCACCTCGGCCGTAGCCTCCTCACCTTGCAGCGTGAAGACATGCAAGTCCTTGCCACGCTCGATGACGGCCACCTCGTCGTCGTTCAGATAAACGATCTGCTTCGTGTATTCAGCGATTGGGCTTGCGTCCGATGCGAGGAAAAATTCCTTGTTCTCTTCTCCGATGCCGATGGCCAACGGCGATGCCTTGCGAGCTGCAACCAGACGCGTCGGGTTCTTCTTGTCAATCACGGCGATGGCGTATGCACCGATGGCCAACTTCAAGGCATAGCGCACAGCCACCTCCAACGAGCAGTTGCGCAGTTTCTGCTGGAATTCAATCAACTGCACGAGCACCTCCGTATCGGTCTGGCTCTTGAAGACGTAGCCGCGCTTCTCCAACTGAGTCCGCAAAGTCACGTAGTTCTCGATGATTCCGTTGTGAACCAACGTAATGTCGCCACTCATCGACACATGCGGATGCGCATTGGTCGTGCTTGGTGCGCCGTGCGTTGCCCAACGTGTATGTGCGATACCTAATTCGCCCGAAACGTCCTTGCCGTCGGCAGCAGCCTCGAGGTCGGCGACCTTTCCTTTCGCCTTGTAAATCTCCAGATTGCCCCCGTCGGTCACCAAAGCACAGCCAGCGCTGTCGTAACCGCGATATTCCAAACGATGAAGTCCCTTAATCAGAATCGGATAAGCCTTGCGATAGCCGATATAACCTACTATTCCACACATAGATTTTGTAGTTAATAAATTGTTTTACTGTAGTTTTTTCAAAAATTGTTCAAGCACCTGTTCGTCCACATCGCCCAACTCGAATTCCTTGCGGGCATCGAGCGCGACGAACGAGTACCATTCCTTTTTGGCTTCGGCATCGAACTCGACAGGTGCATCATTGCGCAAAAAAATGTCGCGTAGCGCATCGTTCAACCCGGCCAATGAAGCGATTTTGCCCGATTTGACAGCCTCGACCAATGCCTTTTCGTCGGCCAACGGAAGCAACATTCCGCCAAGGTCGCTCCAAGGCTCTGTCGGCGCAGGATTGCCGGCCAGACGCAATGCCAAGTCGTAAATCTTGATGCCAGTCATCAACGAATGACGGCGGATGCGGCAACCATGATAGCGGTAAGTCTCCGTGTCGGGATGGCCGTTCAGAAGTGCCTCCAAGTCCTCCTTGCCCTGTCGGATGGCCTGCAACGTGTATGGCGACAACCACTGGTGGCTGATGAGCGACGGACGGTCGTCAAGCGGCCGCTTGTCGCGCTTCGGCCACTTCTCCACATCGCGGAACAGGCCGACGGTAAGCATCGCACGCGCCGGAATCAGCATTGTCTCATCGCCCGAAGCAATAAGGTAGCTGAACGGCATACGCCGCGTGTCGGGATGCGTCTGAATCTTGCCCATGCACATCGAGAACGGGCCGATTTGTGCCGGCAGGAGCAGGTGTCCGCCCGATGCCGTCTTGCTGCCACGCTGCAACGTGCCGTAGTGCAACGGTCCCATCTTGTAGGCGTGGTTGGAGAAGTTGGTTGCCGAGCCTGCATTGTAAAACGACACCTCAACTCCGATGATCAGCGAACCCTTGTGATGGCTTGCCGAGAATGGACCGCAGAAGGCTGCGCAGGCTTCGCCGTTGGCCACAAAAGTGTTGGCAAAAAACAGACTGTGTT
>DFJU01000041.1:0-269 GCA_002373755.1 Bacteroidales bacterium UBA3663
TGGCGCGACAAGATTGGCAAGGACTGGAGATATAAGGTCGGCATCAACACCGGCTACAGCGACAACAAGGTGCTCAACATGGACTGGGTAACGGAATATATGTACCGCCAAATCCAAAAGGGCGACCGTTCGGACGTCGGACTGTGGGGCATGCAGTGCATCGGCATGTTCCGATCATTCCAGGACATCGAGGAATATTTCGACCGCAACAACATTACATCGTACATGGGCTTGACCAAGGACAAGGTTCGTCCAGGTATGTTGATCTA
>DFJU01000041.1:315-30755 GCA_002373755.1 Bacteroidales bacterium UBA3663
CAGGTATGTTGATCTACAAGGATGTGCGCGGAACACAGCAGGCCGACGGAAGCTATTCAGGCCCCGACGGAGTTGTGGACGAGAACAACGACCAGGTCTGCCTGTCGAAGCGTTCAAGCAATCCTTACGGCTTCACAACCAACTTCTCGGTGGAATGGAAGAACCTCTCGCTGAGCGGCCAGTTCAGCGCATCATGGGGCAGCTACACCACCATTCCGGGAGCCGCGCTCAAAACCGGCAGCGGCATCGAGACGGCCAACCTGCCATCGTTCTGGAAGGCCGAAGACATGTACGCCTATCAGGATGTATATGACGCATCGGGCAACCTCGTCGTCAAGGAGAACCGCGACGCCAAATATCCGAATCTTGCCCACGCATCGGTCAACGCCGTCACCTCAAGCTTCTGGCGCGTGAAGAACAATTCCGTCCGCCTGAGCCGACTGACCTTGGCCTACAGAGTGCCGGGCGAGTGGACCAAAAAAGTAAAGATCGACAACGCCCGCGTCAACATCACAGGCCAGAACCTGTTTGAGTTCTGCAACGACTATCCGGACAAGTTCATGAGCAAGATGACAACCTACGGCAGTTATCCTACATTGCGTAAATGGACCATCGGCCTTAACCTGACATTCTAAACAAAAAAACTATGCAATACAAAAAAATAACATATTCAGCAGTTCTGGCAACTTCTGTCATGGCATTGGCCGCTTCGTGCGACGATTCTTTTCTGGAAGAAAAAAAGAACTACGACAACGTGAACACCGACATATACAATTATTATGAAGGTGCAAACGGCCGCATCAGTGACTTATATTCGTGGTGTTTGCCAACGACGGTTTCGGGCGACACTTGGAACTATCCGAGCAACGGCAACGCCGACAACCAATCGAAATCGACCGAGGAGTATTCCGGATTCGGATCGTTCGTCAATCCCGATGCCGAAATGTTCATCATGTCGGGAACCACCGTGCCGGACTATTTCCACAATCAGGCCAACAACATCCAAAACAGCGTGTGGGGACGTATCCGCAACATCAACGACGTGATCAAGGGCATCAACGGCGGATCTCTGTCGCAGGAGGACAAGAACTTCTTTCTGGGTCAGGCCTACTTCTTCCGCGCATGGTGCTACTACCTTATGGTGAAATGGTACGGCGGTGTGCCAATCATTACCAATGTAGAAGAGCCGCTTGAGACATCGCACTACTCGCGCAGCAGCACCAAGGAGTGCATTGAGTTCATGGTCGAAGATCTGGACACCTCGGCAGAGTTGTTGGGCGATTTCCAGGCTACAGGCGAGAATTGGGGTCGCGTAACGGCAGCTACGGCATTGGCCCTGAAGGGTCGAGTGCTGCTGTTGTGGGCAAGCCCTCTGTTCAACCGCGAGAACAACAAGGAACGCTGGACAAACGCCTACGACGTGATGACTGCCGATTTGCAGACCATCAACAATCTCGGCTACGGACTGTATCAGACTTCAAGCAACGTGAACGGCAGCGACTTCGCAGCCATGTTCAGTCAGTCGGGCTTCAATCCTGAGGCATTGTTCGTGACGCTCTACAACACAATCCAGAGCGGCGACACACAGAAAAACAACCCGTGGGAGCGCACCATCCGTCCGAAGAACGCAACAGGTTCCGGCCTGAATCCATCGGCCATGCTTGTCGATCTCTTCCCGATGAGCGACGGCAAGATTCCGGCAGGCACAGGCACCTACACGAAGCTTGACGCATCGAGCATCGCCTACGAATCGGACTATCCGTTCATGAACCGCGACCCACGCTTCTACCGCACATTCGCATTCCCCGGCGTACGTTGGGCATACAGCGGCGATCCATGTAAGGCCGATGCCGACAACCCGTCGTATGACACCGGCAAGAACTACGAGCTGTGGAACTACTGCTGGTATGAGAACGACGATGACCGCAGCAATGTGCAGAAATCGGGCTATTTCGGCGATAACCTGCTGAGCAACGGCAAGGGCATGTATGTGCGCAAACGTACCGACGACCTCGACGTCAATGCATCACCACTCTACAGCAACTGGTCTGCATCAAGCACCGTGAGCGGCTTCCTCTATTCGGGCGCACCCTACATCGAACTGCGCTACGCGGAAGTACTCCTGAATCTGGCCGAAGTCTGTGCCGGTTCCGGACATCTGGACGAGGCTGCCGGCTACCTGAAGCAGATTCGCCAACGTGCCGGCTATACCGCAGGAGCAGAAGGGCTGGACGGCATTACGGCCAGCGAACAGAAATGTATGTCGGCCGTGCTCTACGAGCGCATGATTGAGCTGGCCTACGAGGGCAAACGCTTCGACGATATGCGCCGCTGGCTGCTGTTCGACGGCGGTGCTAACTTCGACGAGGTGGACGGCTGCCCATCATCGTGGAAGTTGACCGGCTGGGACGGCAACACCTGCACATGGTTAGGGTTCAAGCAGTTCAACGGCCAACGTCGCGAGAACATGGAATTCCGCCTGTGTGACGGTCTGGGCAACGGCTCTACGACCAAGGCATCCGACCCGCTGCCAAAGTTCCTGGCATTCTATGGCGACTCGCTGCCGAAATGGACTGATGCGGCCGATGAATATCCCGACTACTTCGAAGAAAACGGATGGAGTTCGATGCCAGCCGACGTCAGCTACATCACGACGAAGCCATCCATCGACCTCAACAAAGCTCTGGATGACCAGTTGACCACGTTGAAGACCTTCTACCAGCAGTACTTCGTGCGCAAGCTGAAGAAGGGCGACTCGTACGACTCGAACCAGATTCCCGAAACGATGCACTACTTCGCGAAGTACTACTTCCTCGGCCTGCCTCAGGGTGCGCTCAACACCGACACGGGCCTGCTTCAGACCATCGGCTGGGAAGACTCGAACAACGGCGGTGCCAATGGCACGTTTGACCCATTGGCCGAATAAAATTCAACTTTTTTACAAGGGAGAGCCGAAATGATTCTCCCTTGTAAAAACTTTTCCAGACAAGACATCCAAAAACTTCCATCGCGGAAGAAAAACTCACACAAAAATAACCCAAATATGAAAATCAAATGTTTAACCGCCCTGACAGCAGTCGCATCGGCATCGTTTTCCCTCTTTGCCCAATATCCTCAGCAGACTGCCGAGGCAGGCGCGAAGTGGAAAGCGAAAGAGGTATTTGAGGACTCGATGTCCAACATCGCATGGCAGAAGGCTCTGCCCATCATTCAGGAGGAGGCCAAGCACGGCCGTCCGTGGGTGCAGTGGGCTCATCGTCCGTACGACCTGCCACAAGCCGACATTCCAGCCTTCCCGGGTGCCGAGGGCGGCGGTATGTACACCTTCGGCGGACGTGGCGGCAAGGTCATCGTCGTGACCAACCTCAACGACCGTGGCCCAGGCTCGTTCCGTGAGGCTTGCGAGACCGGCGGCGCACGTATCGTCGTCTTCAACGTGAGCGGCATCATCCGTCTGGAGACACCCATCAACATCCGCGCACCATACATCACCATCGCAGGCCAGACGGCTCCGGGCGACGGCATCTGCATCGCCGGTGAATCGTTTGCCGTCAACACACACGACGTCATCGTGCGCCACATGCGTTTCCGTCGCGGCGAGACCGGCGTCGAACATCGCGAAGACTCTTTCGGCGGCAACCCCGTGGGCAACATCATGANNGCTGGCGAGTCGTTTCAGGTGGATACACACGATGTCATCGTGCGACACATGCGCTTCCGCCGAGGCGAGACGCTGGTGTGGCACCGTGAGGACTCCTTCGGCGGCAACCCCGTGGGCAACATCATGATCGACCACTGCTCGTGCGAATGGGGATTGGACGAAAACATCTCGTTCTACCGCCACATGTACGACGAAAGCGAGGGCCAATACAAGACAACGGCACACAAGTGGCCGACGGTCAACGTCACCATCCAGAACACCATTTCGGCCAAGGCATTGGACACCTACAACCACTCGTTTGGCTCAACGCTGGGCGGCGAGAATGCCGCATTCATCCGCAACCTGTGGTCGTGCAACACCGGCCGCAACCCATCCATCGGCTGGAACGGCGTGTTCAACTTCGTCAACAATGTGGTCTATAACTGGGTACACCGCTCATCGGACGGCGGCGACTATTCTGCCCAGTTCAACATGATCAACAACTACTACAAGCCAGGCCCGGCCACCCCGACCGACAAACCTGTCGGCTACCGAATTCTCAAACCGGAGTCGGGCCGCTCGAAGCTCGACCACCACGTCTATGGCCGCGTCTATGCCGAGGGCAACATCATGGAGGGCTACCCAGCAATCACGGCCGACAACTGGAACGGCGGCATTCAGGTCGAGGAGAATCCGAATTGCGTGGAGGACGGTTTCGACCACGCCAGCTACATGCGTCAGCGTCGGCCAGCACCAATGCCGTGGATGCACATATTGTCGGCTCAGGAGGCCTACGATTATGTCCTGGACAATGCCGGCGCCAACGTTCCACGTCGCGACGTCGTTGACGAACGCATTATCGAGGAGGTCCGCACCAAGCAGCCATACTACGTGAAGGATGCCGTAAAATATCAGGGCGACGTGAGCGGACTGGCTCCCAAGTCGCAGGCCGAAGACGGCTCGTTCAAGTACCGACGCATGGACAAGGAGAGCTACAAGCTCGGCATCATCACCGACCCACGTCAGATGGGCGGCTATCCCGAGTATAAAGGCACTCCGCGCAAGGACAGCGACGGCGACGGCATGCCCGACGAGTGGGAGTTGGCCAATGGCTTGAACCCCAACGACCCGAGCGATGCCAACGGCGACATCTCGGGCGACGGCTACACCAACATCGAGAAGTGGATTAACGGCATCCCGACCAACATCTGCATCAATTGGCGCGATTTGAGTAACAACTTTGACACTCTGAAGGCTTATGGCATCAAATAAAATCCTATCGGCCGTCCTGACAGGGCTGCTCATGATTGGGGCATTGGCCAATGCCTCAGCTCAAGATGTCACACTCAACAGCGACGGACGCGACACGGCATATGTCCGCGTCATCCTGGGTCGCGTAGCGAAGAACATCTCGGCCGTCGAGTTCAAGGATTCGGCCACCTACCTTGCCGTGCGCAACATCGTGGCCAACCGCTACTTCGAGCTCAACGACATCTATGCCGAGCGCGACTCGTTGAAGAAGAACCCCGAAACCAAGGCAACAGCCAACGCCGTGTGCGACAGCAAGCTCTACCGCTCGCACTTCGCATTGACCGCCAAACTGAGCCTCTACCTGACCGACGAGCAGATTGCGCAGGTCAAGGACGGCATCACGATGGGCGTGGTAAAAGTGACCTACGATGCCACAATCGACATGATTCCGACGCTCAAGGAGGAGGAAAAAGTGCAGATCATGGCATGGCTCGTCGAAGCCCGCGAACTTGCCCTCGATGCCGAGTCGAGCAAAAAGAAGCACGAGGTGTTCGGCAAGTACAAAGGACGCATCAACAACTACCTCGCCAAGCGCGGCTACGACCTCAAAGCCGAACGCGAGGCGTGGTACAAGCGCATGGATGCCCAAGGCAAGAAATATTAAAGACTCAAATGTTTTTCAATAGTTTCTCTAACGACTGGTAGAATTACATCTACTGAAGATTGGTTACAAGACTGTTGCCAATCGCTAAAGAGCCGGACAGTGATGTTAGGCTCTTTATTTTTTGCTTCACTGCATGTTTTGTCACTTTTTTTCAGGCAAATGCTTATCCAATCCCCTTTTTTGGCTATCTTTGCGCAGTCATTCGGCTTACGGCCGATGATGTTTTATTATTACAGAAGACGCTACAGTCGTCATTATCTTCTTGTCTCTGAGATTCTCGCAAGATTTCAAAATATTTGAAGATAGTGCAACGAATGAAGTGTCTGCGTTGGTGGATTGTATCTCTGTCATCTCCGTCCGTCATGGGCGTGATGTCGGCATATACTTTCCCAAGGCGTGGGCTTTTCAACGTTGCTTATCCAAATATTTTGGCAATGCGAGAAGCCACAGAGACGGGTAAGTGACCTGATAGGGAGCTCTCGTCTTTTTATTTTAAATGCAAATGCCGATTTCGGGGCTGATGAGGCGACACTTTCCGATTATGAAATTCACACTTCGCACCATCCTTTTGTCAACAATCTGCCTGACATGGTCGCACACGCTGCTCGCCCAGACATTCACACAAAACAACGTCACCTACACCGCCACATCGGCCAATGAAGTCAAAGTATCAAGCGGCCCGAACTCGGAAACCGTCACGATTCCGGCAACCGTCATCAACGCCGGCACGACATACAACGTGACCGAAATCGACAACATGGCATTCTACAACAAGGGAGCGGTTGCCAACATCACCATCCCAATCAGCGTGACAAAGATTGGCGACTGGGCTTTCTACGCCTGCGGCAATCTGGCTACAATTAACCTGCCAGAAACGGCACTGTCAATCGGAGTAGGTGCGTTCGATGGGACAACCTGGTACAACAATCAGGCGGACGGAATGGTCTATATCGGCAAGGTGGCCTACAAATACAAAGGTACAATGGCCAATGACACCACCATCGCCATAAAGGCCGGCACGCTCGCATTGGCCAACTATGTCTTTGAGGGCTGCACGACACTTGAATCGGTCTCAATTCCGAATTCAGTGACCCGCATCGGAGAATTCGCCTTCCGGGGCTGCACAGCACTGACGTCAATCACAATTCCGAGCAGCGTCACCACCATCGGCAACTCAGCATTTTCCGGCTGCACTGGTCTGACAAACGTAGTCATTCCGAGCAGCATCAGCACAATCAACAGCAACGTCTTCTTCAGATGCACAGGGCTGACCGGCGTATCCATACCGGGCAGCGTGACGACGATTTGCAGCTACGCCTTCAAAGACTGCACATCGCTGAATCCGCTCAACGTCCCATCGACCGTAACGACCATCGGCATCGAAGCATTCAGCAACGTGCCAAACGTCAAATATTCGGGCAGCGCGACGGGCAGTCCGTGGGGAGCGAACAGCATAACGCATTGACGCAAAAAAATCGCGTAGCAGACCCCATTTTCAATCTGCTACGCGATTTTTTCATGTCCGACGGCACTGCACATCAATCTGGCACGACAATCAGGTTGAGGCCGATGCCGTCGTAGCTCAAACCATCGTCCGCAGAATGGTCAAAGCCGAACGACACGCCGAGACGCAACGATTTTGCCAGCTGCCATCCATACGATGCCTCGATGTGGGCCAAATCGGAAATGGACACGCCGTGAAGTTGCACATATTGCCCAATCTCGCCGCCCAAATATCGCCGCATATATTCGCCGTGCGCCTCAAGCCATGCGCCATCGGTCGAAAACTCGTAGTTGGTAAGCAGGGCAAACCACGTCAAGCTGCGGTTCATATCGTCCACCCAAGGGAAGTGCGACGCATCAAAATGACGGCAGTCCTGCAACCCGACATTGTTGGCGACGGCAAACAGTCCTGCCGATGCAAAATAGGCCACCTGATGCACATCGCGCACTATGGTCTGGCCGATGCTGAAATCGGTGCTCACGAAGCGCAACCGAGAATCATCATCGGAACTTATCGACGACGCATAATCCGTCGGCTGACCACCCAAAAGCAACGCACGGTTGTCCCACGCCGTCTTGAGAGCGAGCCGCAAGGTCGGTGCGGTCGATTTCGCCTCGCTGTGCAGGTCGTCGGCAATGGCGAGGACGCGGTGCGGCGTGTATTCAAACGTCAAGTCGGCACGGCACAAATGGTCTTCCTGCCAATGCAGCAATGGAGAATTCGTCCAATCGCTGTCATAAAAATCATAATCGTCCGGCGAGGAATATTCTACATAACCACCGCCATAACCCGAATAGTAGCCATAATAATATCCGGAATAATAAATCATGGGGTCTTGGCCGATGTCACAACGCGGCACATTGTTCTCAGGCTTCTTGCCGAAGAGGCTTGTGCGCCGATGGTTCGTCATCTCATACCGCGCTTCATGCCAAAATGCACCCTCGACGACCAAGTCACGCGTCAGCCAACGGTGCATTTTCAGGCCGAAACGCGCCGCCTCGTAGAGTTTGCCGCCGTTCCAAGCGAACAGACCCGCCGCTATTTGCCGTTGCGAGTTGCTGAGGAGCGGGTCGGGGTCGTAGTCCGTGGTGCGTCGGCCGCCGAACAGTTCGACCCAGCTGTCGTGCGCAGGCGGAAAAATGTAGCGCAGCGCGCCCTCGCCCATCCAGGCGTGACGGCTCGCGGCATACTCGACATTGGCCGACAGCTCCCAGCGGCTCTGTTTTTCTGTCACGTAGCCCAATGTCACTTCGGGACCGATGGTGACGCCGTTGACGAAATCCATGCGCAGCAGGCTGCTGGTGCCGGGCGCGAGGTTCAGGTAGTGCGAGCCGGTGCGTTGGCCGTCAACTCCACGCGTGCGGATCATGCCGCCTTTCCACAGCAGATTTCCCCATCCTTTCGAACGGTAGGGGCGCACGACGACGTCGGAGGCATCGGACACAGAAAAAGCCTGCTCTTCAGCCACAAGTTGCGGCGTGGAGAGCAGACCACATAACATTATCGATGTAAAAACCGTTGTCTTACGCATCGTAGAACTGTTTTCCCGTTGCATCCTGCGGACGTTCAACGCCGGGATATTCGCAGCAGAAACTGTTTTTGAGCCGTTCGACGTAGCGCTTGGCCTCCCACTTGGCCATTGGCAGGTCGTGCAGGAGGTAGTTGCCGCAGGTCGATGGCGTCGTGCCCGGTACCTCCTTGTCGTAGTTGACCACGTAGGAGAACGCCTCAATCATCAGTTCGCGCACCTGCTGGCAGGTCGGCTCGCCCTTCATAATGAGGTAGTTACCCGTCAAGCAACCCATTGGACCCCAATAGATTATCGAATCTTTCCACTCCGGGTCGTTACGCAGGAAGGTGGCGACGATGTGTTCGATGGTGTGGATGGCGGCCGGTGCCAATGCCGGCTCCTGGTTGGGTGCCGTCATGCGGATGTCGAACGTCGTGATGCGCTCTTGTCCGACGGTGTCCTGTCGGCTCACATAGATGCCCGGCTTGAGGTTGGTGTGATCCACCTGGAATGAAGGAATCAAGTCCATTCTATTGAAGGGTATTTGAAAGGGAGTAAAAGGGAAGTGAAAGGGTCCTCGCAGCGAACAGAACAATTGATAATTGTTCAGCGAGAAGACGAGGCTTTAGCCGAGGGGCAAGGTAAAAAGGACGTTTGATTCAGCTATCAACAAACAATAACTACTAACTAATAACTGATAACTAACCCATCACTATCAATGCGCTGCCTCAAATTCGTCGAGGAAACGCTGGTCATTCTCGCTGAAGAGGCGGAGGTCCTTCACGCGGTACTTCAGGTTGGCGATACGCTCCACGCCCATGCCGAAAGCGTAGCCGGTGTAGGTCTTGCTGTCGATGCCCGATGCCTCGAGGACAGCCGGATCGACCATGCCGCAGCCCAGAATTTCGAGCCAGCCAGCACCCTTGCACATCGCGCAACCCTTGCCCTTGCAGAGCGTACAGCTCACATCCATCTCGGCCGACGGCTCGGTGAACGGGAAGTACGACGGACGGAGGCGGATCTGCGTGTCGGGACCGAACATCTCTTTGGCGAACTGGAGCAGCACCTGCTTGAGGTCGGCGAAGCTGACGTTCTTGTCGATGTAGAGACCCTCGACCTGGTGGAAGAAGCAGTGTGCACGTGCCGAAATGGCCTCGTTGCGATACACGCGGCCAGGGCAAACTACGCGGATTGGAGGTTTCTGCTCGCCCATCACACGGACCTGAACGCTGGAAGTGTGGCTGCGGAGCACGACGATCGGATTCTGCTGGATGAAGAACGTGTCCTGCATGTCGCGGGCCGGATGGTCGTCGGCGAAGTTGAGCGCGCCATAGACGTGCCAGTCGTCCTCCACTTCAGGACCTTCGGCAATCGAGAAACCAAGCCGTGCAAAGATATCGACAATATCCTGACGAACAAGGCTGAGCGGATGGCGCGTGCCGACCTCCTCCGGATAGGCCGGACGGGTCAGGTCGATGCTTTCGTCAACGTGGTCTTCGCTCTGATACTGCTCCTTCAGCGCATTGATTTTGGCCGTGGCGGCATCCTTCAATGCGTTGAGGCGCTGGCCCATTTCGCGTTTCTGTTCGGCCGCAACATTGCGGAAGTCGTTCATCAGACTGCTGATTTCGCCCTTCTTGCTCAAGTACTTGATGCGCAGAGCCTCGATGTCCTCTGCATTCTTAGCCTGGAGGCCCTCAATTTCGGCCATCAGCTGGTTGATTTTCTCGATCATATCTTATGAATCTTAATGAAATTTCTTATTTTTTGCGCGGCGAAGGTAAGAAAATCGGAGGTAAAAAACAAACTTTCCAGAAAAAATAGTTAGTTTCGCGACCTTGGTGCCGAGAATTGCCAAATTTTACAATACGCACCTTGAAATTCTCCCCCCAAAACAAGCATGAAACAGCCCGAAAAATTCGTTCTGACAGGTCTGAGCGGCGGTCCCGACAGTGTGGCGCTGCTGCATTGGCTGTGCTCGTCATCGGACAAAAAAATGCTGCTCGCAACGCACTGCAACTTCCACCTGCGCGGCGACGAATCGATGCGCGACCAGCACTTCTGCGAGGAGCTTTGCCGACGGCTCGGCGTGGAGCTGGTTGTCAAGCATTTCGACACATTCCAGTTCATGGCCGATGAGCATCTCTCGCTCGAAATGGCTGCCCGACGGCTGCGCTACGAGTGGTGGGAGGCTTTGGCCGACGAAAAGCAGCGCACCACCGGACGCGAGGTCGTCATCGCCGTCGGACACCACCGCGACGACAGCATCGAGACCCTGCTGATGAACCTGATGCGCGGCACCGGCATCAACGGGCTGACCGGCATCCCTCGGCAGAACGGCCGCATCGTCCGCCCACTGAGCGACTGGACTCGTGCCAAAATTTTGTCGTATCTCGCTGACAATCACCTGGATTACATCACAGACAGCAGCAACCTCGTCGATGACACCGTGCGCAACGCCATCCGCAACCGGCTCGTGCCGCTCATGGAGCAGATCAACCCGAACGCGCGCGACGGCATCGCCGCCACCATGCAACATCTGCGCCACACACGCGCCCTTGCCGAGGCCCAGCTGGACGAAATCTTCGCCGCTACGCGACATTTCCGCGAGGCCGGCGTGGAGTGGGACGAACTGCGCCTGCCCGACCCGACCGCATCGGACGAAGCCATGGCCGAGACACTTTTCCACCACTGGAGCGAACGCTACGCGGATGCGCGGCGCACGGGACGGCTGTTCTTCACCGCAATTCGTGACATCAGCCGCGAGACGATAACCATCGATGCCGAAGCTGCGCAAAAAAGTCGCGTAGCGGACTTCCAATTCACAACCATCGACGGAAAAGAGCCATTTTCGAGCGACTACGAACTGTTCGACGCCGATGCGCTGCAATTTCCGCTCACGCTGCACCACTGGCAGGAGGGCGACCGCATACAGCCATTGGGCATGACGCAGACGAAACTGGTGTCCGACCTCTTCACCAACGCCCACCTGTCGCCCAACCGGAAGGCCGCTACGTGGATTTTTGCCGATGCCTCCGGCCGGATCTTCTGGACGGTCGGGCTGCGCGTGGCCGACTGGAGCAAGGTGACGGAGGGAACGAGAAGAACTTTGAAGGTCGAAAAGCCGCTATAATTTGTGTAGTTATTTGTTGTAAAATAAAGCAAAATTCACTCCACACCCCATTCAGTGGGCTACGGAGTGATTTTTTTGTTATATCGGATTTTCATTTCATACGTTTTAGTGTAAAAAAAATGACACAATTATACTGCTTTAAAAATTTTTAAGATTATTCACTTGTTAAAATTCATACTTTTGCACGCCAATTGAAAAACAAAGCGCGCCAACAAGACAAATGGCAACAAATCCGAAAAGCGTTAAGCAAAAGTAGGGGACTTTTTTAAAAAAAATTTAACAAACTTTATTTTAAAACATTATGAATATGAAAACAAACCATTTTTTTGCAAATCTTGCGTTTGCTGCAATCTGTGTATTCGGTTTTTCCAATTGCAATGAGGGTCGTAGCATCTACATAGAAGGGGTCACATATATCCCAAAAGAATTTGATGTACCCAAAGATGGTGGAATTTTCACTGTTGACATCTTAGACAGAACTGATTGCAAATTCGGTTGGGCGGATGCGGATTCCGTTAGCAATATTTTTTTGCCAAATGCTACGTGCGACACCATCGAGGCTACTTGGTTCAAGGCCGTCATGAAGGGCGATAGCTGCAATATAATTGAAATTTCAATTCAGCCGAATGACACTCAGAATGAACGTGTTGGGGACATCAATATGTGGCGCGGAGAAAAGGTCGGTGGCAATTATGCAGGCTACATTTCATTCCGCCAATCGGCCAACTGAGGCAAACATTGACCAATCAATCGAATTCAATCAGGAGGCGAACTCTACACAGGCATTTGTCGCCATACCTTATAAAAAACTCCCATCCACTGGGAGTTTTTTTGTTTCCGTCACTCATACCTTTCGAGCCGGCAGCCATCGGGCAAGTCAACTGCTCCGATTTTCAGTTCCGACGATTTTGCAATCCGCACGAACATCAATTGGCGGCAATTTCTGAACGCTGAGCCATGGAAAAACCGCGTAGTGCGCGGCAACCACAATTCGCGCAGATTGCCGCATCCCGCAAACATCAGCGAGCCGACATGGTCAGCGCGCGTGGTCTGGTCGCGGCCGCCATTGATGCCGAACGACGACCGAAGCTCATCGTCCGTCCAAAAGGGCACCGTGTCGGCCACAATCCGGGCATCGGACAGGTCGATTGCGGTCAACGAGCCATGCCACGACAGGCGGTTTTCGGGCGACAGGAATCCCGCCATCTGGCGCAACAGACGAATGTCGCTGCCGTTCAACGGGCCGGAAATGCGCAGTTTGCCGACGGTTTCGCACTGCGTCAGGTTGAGCTTGTCGGCCAACGTGCCGGCCTGGCTGCACCGCACCTCAAACCAGCAGGTTTCGGCCTCGCGACGCGGTTCGAGACCGACAATGCCGCCGTTGAGCATCGTGCCGTGCAGCAGCGGAGTGTCGGGCGCAATGAAGCGGTACCAGCCGTCGAAATTGCCGCTCCAGCCCATGTTTAGGTGGTAGTAGCCGCGATAGTAGCCATCGCACAAAAAGAGATGGCCGCATCCGCACAGCACCGACGGCTGTCCGCGCCGCAGGTCGAGATAGACACTTTGCAGCAGTTCGCGCTCGGTCAGGTTGCGGTCGCACACACGGGCACGCACCGAAAATCCGAACTCGTTGACCATGGCCTGATGAATCTGCATGATACTTGAGGCCGTCCCTTCGGTGCCATAGTCGGCATTGACGGCGCGGCCGAGGCGCACCAGAAGCGGCGTGATGAATATGGTGTCGCCGTCGGGCCAAAGGCATGTGCGGCTCACCTTCGTCCAGTCGATGCAGTCGGCCGGATAGCGCCAATAGGTCATCAGCTGGGCCATCGCCGTCGGCCCGCAGCCCGTCAGGCTGCCCTGCGGAATGTCGTTGCCCTGGTCGCGCAGGCGGAACTGCCGCCACTTGATGTCCTTGAGCAACGGCTGGACGGGCATCTGCACGGGGTCGGACGGCGACTCGCGTAGCGGCACACGGCGGCCGTCGCGCATGGCCTGCAACGTGTTGTCGTAGAAGTCCACGAAGGCGTTGATGCCGCGGTCGTTGGCATCGCGCGCAAGTGTTGCACCCATCGAGAAGGCCAGCACGCGGTTGTTGCCCAAGCAGGATGCAGCCCCGTCGCGCGCCAACATGATGAAGACGCGGTGGCGCCAGTCGCTCATAAACACCAGATTGCGGCACACAGTCCCAACGCTGAGGCTGATTTCGGCCTTGGCCCCGTTCGCCAGCAGGAATTTTTGTGCGATGGCGACAAGCGAGTCCTGCTCCTTCACCGGAAGGCGCATCCGTCTGCCCGACGACTTTGCATCGGCCGCAGAAATGAACGAGAAAAGTGCCAACAGGGACATCAGAAGCGCGGTTGCAAGGCCGCTGCGAAAAGTTTTCATGATAATCGGTCGGATTGAATCGGGCGCAAAGGTAATGAATAATAGGCAATTCCAAAAATAGGGAACCACAGAATCGGTGACCGACGGCATTTTACGGCCGATGTGCAATGGTTAACGCTCTACAACGATATTGTAAAAAACGACGGCTATCACAATACCAAACAAAATACAATAATTAGACAAAAAAAGCAAATGTTCATTCGATGGAATTTGTTTATCTTTGCCCCGTGGAATTTTACCAATTCGACTGTGAAGAAAACACACAACATTACATTAAACCGTTATAAATCACTATACAATGAAAAAAATCACCATGTTTCTTCTGCTGTTGTCCAGCGGCATTTCGCTGTACGCGCAAACCAAGGTGACGGGATTCGTCCTGGATGGCAGCATGAACTACGAACCGCTGATTGGCGCGACAGTAATGGTAAAAGGGACCAATACTGGCACAACGACCGACGTGGACGGCAACTTCAGCCTGACCATGCCGGAGGGCGCAACGCAGCTGCAAGTATCGAGTGTGGGCTACACCACGCAGGTCGTCACCGTCGGCAAACAGAAAACCTTGAAAATCACGCTCTACGAAGACTCGAAGGTGCTCGAAGAGATGGTCGTGGTGGGCTACGGCGAGATGAAGCGTTCCGACCTGACCGGCTCGGTCGCATCCATCGGCGAAAAGCTCATCAAGCAGGGTGTCAACACCTCGCTCGAGCAGTCGATGCAGGGCCGAATCGCCGGCGTGCAGGTCATGCAGAATTCGGGTGCACCGGGCGGCGGCATCTCGGTCCAGATTCGAGGCATCAACTCGCTGGGCGGCAACGAACCGCTCTACGTGATTGACGGCATCGCAATGTCGGGCCAGACCGACGCCAACACCTCGGTGATGAGCTCGCTCAACCCGTCGGACATCACCTCGATTGAGGTGCTGAAAGACGCATCGGCCACAGCAATCTACGGTTCGCGAGCATCAAACGGCGTAGTGCTCATCACCACCAAGCGCGGCCAAGAGGGCAAAGCCAAGGTGAACTACGAGGGCATGGCCGGATGGCAGAAGCTGCCCAAGCAGCTCGACATGATGAACCTGAAGCAGTACGCATCGTTCTACAACGAGCGCGCCGCTCTGTGGGGCTGGGGCGAGATGGAACAATATAAAGATGTGAACCTGCTGACCGACGGTACCGACTGGCAGGACGTGCTGTTCCGCACGGCCTTCATGCAGCAGCACCAGCTGGGCGTGAGCGGCGGCACGCGCGACATGACCTTCAACCTGTCGGGCGGCTACCTCGACCAGGAGGGCATCGGCATCGGCTCGGAGTTCACCCGCGCCAGCTTCCGCACCAACATCGAGACCAAGGTGAACGACTGGCTCCGCGTGGGTGCCAACGGCTATTTCGCCCGCACGCAGCAGGTGGTCACGTTCGATGACGCATCGGTCATCAGCACGGCACTGAGCCAGACGCCCGACATGGCGGCCTATACGCCCGACGGCAGCTTCGACACCGGTGCCGAGAACGAGTTCAACTACTCGTCCAACCCGCTGTTCGACGCCACAATGCGCGACAACCACACCAAGAAGTCGCAGCTCGACTTCAACCTCTTCGCCAACATCACGCCCGTCAAGGGACTGACACTGCGCGTGGAGTACGGCGGCAGCTTCTCGTGGAGCGACAACTACTATTTCGTGCCGGCCTACACCTACGGCTCCGACAACCTCTATTCGGTCGAATCACAGTCCACACGCACGTCGGCGACATCGAAATACAAGAACTTCAAGATCTACGCGACCTACGACCGCGACCTCTTCGACAAGTTCATGCACATGCAGGTGATGGCCGGCCACGAAGCGCAGTGGGGCAACTGGGCAAACCTGTCGGCCGGACGCAAGGGCTACATCTCCGACGCCATACACTCGCTCAACGTGGGTGACGCATCGACCGCAACCAACGACGAACAGGGCGACGGCTGGAAAATCGAATCGTACTTCGGCCGACTGAACATCAACATCCGCGACCGCTACCTCCTGACCGGCACACTGCGCTACGACGGCTCAACCTCGTTCGACAAGGGCAAGAAGTGGGGCACTTTCCCATCGGCCGCACTGGCATGGAAACTGAGCAACGAGTCGTTCATGGACGCCTGCGACAACTGGCTGAAGAACGCCAAGGTGCGCGCCGGATGGGGTCTGGTCGGCAACCAGAATGCAGCGACCTACGCATACGGCGTGGCAATGGGGACCACCCCGACGGCATGGGGCACGGGCTACTATCCGGCCAACTACGCGAATCCGGACCTCAAGTGGGAAAGCACCCGCGCCTGGAACCTCGGACTTGACATCTCGGTGCTCGAGAACCGCATCGAATTCATCGTCGATACATATCTGAAGAAGACCGACGACCTGCTGATGCGCGCCTCGCTCCCGTCGTATGTGGTCGATGTGGACGGCTACCGAGGCATCTCCGCCCAGTATGTCAACACCGGCGCCATCGAAAACAAGGGCATCGAATTCACGCTCAACACCGTCAACATGGCACAGCGCAACTTCCAGTGGCGCAGCGGCCTGACCCTCTCGATGAACCGCAACAAGCTGACCAAGCTCAACTCCGACGACTCGCAGATCTTCGGCACGGTGGGCAGTTCGGTCTATACGATGTCGGAAGTGGGCGGTCCGGTCGGCCGCTTCTACGGCTACAACTGCATCGGAATGTTCACCTGCGAGAGCGACTTCTACCAGAAAAACCGTCTGGGCGAATACCTGCTTGACCAATACGGCGACCGCCTGCCCGTGGCCCGTCCGGTTGACAGCAACGGCGCGCTCTACCCCATCGGCCAGAACTACATCTGGGTGGGTGACTACATCTTCGAGGACGTGAACGGCGACGGCAAGATTACCGAGAGCGACCGCAAGTTCATCGGCGACCCGAACCCCGACTTCACCTTCGGCATCAACAACTCGTTCACCTACAGGAACTTCGAACTGAACATCTTCATCAACGGCTCATACGGCAACGACGTCTATAACGTGCTGCGGCAGGACCACACCGACCCGTCGGCCTGGGGCAACAAGATGGCCTACGCCGCCAACTACGCGAAAATCGGCCTGATCGACCCGAACGGTTCGGCAAGCGACATCTCCAACGTCTATATCACCAACGCATCGACGGCAGCCATCGAACGCATCTCGCCGTCGGGCACCAACGTGAACGCCAACGAGCGCGTCAGCACCCGCTTTGTGGAAGACGGCTCATACCTGCGCCTGAAGACCATCTCGCTGGCCTACAACGTGCCGACGAAGTGGCTGCAAAGGGCCAAGATCGAGTGGTTGCAGGTCTATGCTAACGCGCAGAACCTCTTCACCATCACGGGCTACGACGGCTACGACCCCGAAGTGGGAGCCATCGGCCAGAGCGTCATCCTGCAAGGCATCGACAACGGCCGCTATCCGTCGCAGAGAATCTACAACGTGGGTCTGAAGATGACATTCTAATAATTAAGGAAGTGAAAGAGAAGTGAAAGGGGAGTAAAAAGGGGAGTAAAAGGGGAGTAAAAGGGACGATTGCTTCAATCCTCACAACCTTAAATCCTCAAAACCTTAAAACCTCACAACCTTAAAACCTCATAACCTAACAACATTAAACAACGAATCTACGATGAAAACCAAAAATATATTGCTCATTTCGGCACTGGCCGCAGGCGGATGCGCACTGAGCAGCTGCGGAAGCGACTTTCTGGACACCACGCCCAACAACGACTACGTGGCCGCCACCTACTACGCCTCCGACGAAGCCGTGCTGAAAGCCGTCGAGCCGCTCTACAACTACGCATGGTTCAACTACAACTACCGCGCCATGATCGGCATGGGCGCCATACGCGCCAACGACGGCTGGAACCCCTACCTGAACCCCGAGTTCGCCACATTCACCGTCACCGGCCTGTCGTCCGAACTGGCCAACGCATGGTCGGCATTCTACATGGTCGTCTCGATGTCCAACCAGCTGATTTCCGACATCAGCGAATATGCCACCGACGCCGTGAGCGACGACATCAAGAACCTTGCACTCGGCGAGGCATACCTGATGCGCGGCACCGCCTACTTCTACCTGCTGCGCTCGTGGGGCGAAGTCATCGTCTATGAAGACAACGAGAAGATGACGGCCGACCCCGTCGTCCCGCTCACAGTCGAGGAGGACGTGCTCCGCTTCGTGATCCGCGACCTGCGCCGCGCCGTTGACCTGCTCCCGACCGGCAGCACCAGCAACCATGCCACCAAATACAGCGCCGAAGGCCTCCTGGCCAAAGCCCTGCTCGCACAGAGCGGCTGGAACAAATCGACGCGCGACGAAGCCACATTGGCCGAAGTCATAACGCTGTGCGACGACGTGATCCAGAACGGCCCATACACACTGCTGCCAGACTATGCCGACCTCTACAAATATGCAACCAACAACTTCGCCATGCAGAACAGCGAGACGCTGCTCGCCATGCACTGGGCCGACCCGCTCACCGGCGAATGGGGTTCGATGAACGCCAACTTCAGCGACCTCGGCTGGAGCGGTTCGAGCGACGTGAACGTGTGGGGCGGCATCTACGCCTCGGTCGATATGCTCGACTTCTACAACCAGGACCCGTCGGACTCAATCCGCCTGCACGCCACATTCTGCACGCCGGGCTGCTACTACGACTACATGGACACGGGCAACGACCTCGTGGCTGCCAGCGACAAGACCACGGCCAACGGCTATCCGACGCCATCGGGCTACGTCTATAGCAAGAAGTACTGCCAGCTGAAGAAGTGGGTCGTCGGCACCAAGGCCGACTGCAACGGACACCTGGCCCAGATGGCATCGCCGCTCAACACCTACATCATGCGCCTGGCCGACGTCTATCTCATCAAGGCCGAAGCCTGCCTCGGCAATCAGGACGTCTGCACCAGCACCGAGGGTCTCGACGCCATCAACGCAGTGCGCCGACGCGCCGGTGTGGCCGACCTCACGTCGTTCAACCTCGAACAGCTCATCCGCGAGCGCCGCATCGAGTTCTGCATGGACTTCTCCAACTGGTACGACATGGTGACATGGTACCGCTGGAAGCCGAACTACATGATCAACTACTTCAACAACAAGCAGCACCGCGCCTTCATGATCAACGAGGGCGACGTGCTGAAGAATGCCGACGGAACACTGTCGTACCGCACATTCCCCAACCGCCAGTCGTCGCCGTGGTATTTCATCGACTTCACTGACGATGCCCATCCCGACGGCCTGTGCCACTGGAACGACGCGCTACGCGACTACGCGACCAACGAGGTCGTCCAGAGTGCGGCCGACGGATATACGTACGACGTGGACGCCCTCAGCCGCGCCTGCGACGGCTACAATCCGGTCATCCTCAGCGAGGCGAACATCTTCATGCCCTACCCCGAGGCCGACGTGCTCCGCAACCATTACTTCAACGAGCCGGCACAAAGCTACGACTTCGGAGAATAAAGTAGTCCATCGGACGTTCGGCAGAAAATCCGCGTAGTGAACCATTGGACACAACATAATCAAAAAAAACACTTCCTATGAAACAGTTTCTCAAACTCAGCCATATACTGATGTTCGCCATTGCAGCGACGGTGCAGCTTGCCGTCACATCGTGCAACGACGACGAGGGCAACGGCACGCCGGTCATCACCGGAGTGCGCGTGTGCGACCCCGAATATGCCGACTCACTGTTCAGCAAGTCGGCACAGGGTCAGATTGTGGCCATCGTCGGCCAGAACCTCAACGATGCCACGGCCGTCTATATCAACGACCAGAAGGTGTCGTTCTCGACCACGATGAACACCTCACATTCCATCATCATCAAGGTGCCGGCCGAGACCGACGGCTTCGAGCTGAAGGCATTCAACTCCGCATTGAACGAGGAAATCCGCGTAGAGACCACCCACGGCACGGCCACCTATCCGTTCCAGGTGCTTGCCGCATCGCCCGTCATCACCCGCATTCAGGCAACCTATCCGCGCAAGGCAGGCGACGTGCTCAACATCTACGGCTCGAATCTGGTCAGCATCGACCGCATCTATTTCACCGACATCGCAGCCAGCGACCTTGCCGGCGTGAGCGAAATAGGCGGCCAGCAGGTTGAAATCAGCGACTACGACGTCGTCGTGCAAGACCACTACCTCGACTCCAAGACGGGCAGCTACACCACCACGTCGCAGCTCTCGCTCATCATCCCCGAACTGAGCTACGATGCAGGCAGCCTCGTCATCGAATGTGCCGCCGGAGTGCGCTACATCAACTACACGAAGCGTCCGGGCGCGCCGGTCATCCGCAGCATTTCGAGCGACATGCCGGTCATCGGAGAGACACTGGTCATCGGCGGCAACGACTTCGTCCAGCTCGACTCGATCGTCATGGGCGATGTGACCTACAAGCCAGAAGAGTTCACCGTGGCCGAGACCGAGGCCGAAATCCGTATCCCAATCACCAAAGTGCCGAGCTACGCGAGCCAGGGCGGCATCACCATCGTCACCCCGGGCGGCAAGGCTACGGTCGATGAATTCTTCCAGTATGAGACGTTGCTCAACGACTTCACCTACGATGCCGAACAGCCTCTGAGCGTCAACCTCGGCTGGGGTCCGGACGCGGTCTATATGACGGGCGACGAGAGCGGCATCGGCGGCACAGGCACAGTGGCCCACTTCGACAGCTACGGCCAATGGTGGGGCCAGATGACCTTCTTCCAGCGCGACTGGAGCGGCTCGGGCTACAGCCTGCCTGGCAGCGACCTGATTCCCGACGACGTGACATCGGACAAGGTCTGCCTTGCTTTCGAGGTGTATGACAACAATTCGAGCTTCAACAACGGCGGCGCAGGCTATCAGGGCTACTTCCGCTACTCGCTCTGGACCGGCTCGAACACCGACGCCGAGCATCCCGACATCGTTTACGACAACTTCGCGTGGGACGACTACGAAGCCGGCACATTCACCAATCCCGACGGCCCGACCCTGCAGGACAGCGATGGCGAAGCCCACGTCGGCCAATGGTACCGCGCGGTCGTGCCATTCAGCGCTCTCACCACGGTTGACGGCGACGGCGCGGTGAGCGGCTATCCGTACAAGGGTCTGACCTACAAGGACATCCGCGAGAAGGGACTCAACATCGTGCGCATCATGAGCATGACGCAAGGCACGAAGTCGGGTACGGTCAATGTCTATATCGACAACGTGCGCATAATCTGCATACAATGACCTCCGAAAACAGCGAATCAGGAGCCGACCAGCCCCTGATTCACAGAACTTTCCATTAAAAACCGAAGACTTATGAAAAAATACTTTTATCTGCTTGCACTGCTGATGCCATTGGCCATGACGGCATGCAACGATGACAAGGAATCGACCATAGCAGGCACCAACATCGACGTGAAGTTCGGCGGCACATCGGTCGAGACGGCTCTCGAATTCAGCCTCGGTGCCGGTTTCCAGATGCTGCAAGTGAGCTGCGACGGCGACTGGACAGCAACCATCGACGACAGCAGCATCGAATATGACCCAAGCGACACCACGCAGGTGGCCGACATCAGCCGATGGATTGCCATCTCCAACCATGCAGGCGCGCCCGACCGCTACGTGGCCGACAACGACACGACCTACGCATCGTGGGTAAAAATCTCGTTCAAGTACAACGAAAGCATCGACCGCACCGCCAGCATCACCTTCAGGAGCGGCGACGTGAGCAAGTCGGTCACCATCGTGCAGCAGGGCGCAGGTGCCGATCCGGGCGACTATTTCCAGACGGCCTACCTCTTCCGCGAGTCGCTGAAGGTGGGCTACAACCTGGGCAACACGCTCGATGCCGCACCGGCCATCAGCAAGTGGTTCAACCCGACGTCCGACCTCGACTACGAGACCTCGTGGGGCCAGCCCGTCACCACGCAGGAGATCATCGACTCGATTGTGGCCAAGGGCTTCAACGTGATCCGCGTGCCAGTGACGTGGCATCCGCACTTCGACGTGAACGAAGACGGCACCGTGACCGTGCATGAAATCTGGATGGACCGCGTGCAGGAGGTCGTCGATTACGTCATCAATGCTGGCGCATACTGCATCCTCAACGTGCAGCACGACACTGGCGAACGTGGCTCGCGCACCGACGGAGCAGGCTGGCTGAAGGCCGACATGGACGAATATCCCGCATCGTCGGTCAAGTTCAAGTCGCTCTGGGAGCAGATCGCTACGCGATTTATCGGCTACGACGAACACCTCCTCTTCGAGGCATTCAACGAGATTCTGGACGCCGACGACTCGTGGGTTCCGCCGACAGCATCGTCACCATATCAGGCCATCACAAAGCTGGAACAGGATTTTGTCGATGTGGTGCGCGCGACGGGCGGCAACAACGAATACCGCAACCTCGTGGTCAACACCTATGCCGCAGCCCACTCGCAGGTCGTGCTCGACAACTTCCAGGTGCCGACCGATGTGCATCGCGGACACCTCTTGGCCTCAATCCACAGCTACGATCCCTACAACTTCTGCTGCGACAACGACGAATGGAACATCTCGACCTTCGATGCCAGCTGCACAAACGAGATTGACGAGCTGTTTGCCATGATCAACACGCGCTTCAACAACCTCGGCATCCCATACATCTACGGCGAGTTCGGAGCCATCCACGACGACGAGGACGTAAAGCCGATGGGCGAGCGCGTGAAGTATGCGCAATACATGATGCAGAAGTTCGACGCATACGGCACGGCCGGACTCTGGTGGATGGGTCTGTTCAACCGCAAGACCCTCAAGTGGTATGAGCCGGAAATCGTCAATGCTCTGGTGAAGTAAGTCCATAAAAGGAGTTAATTCCACGGAGTTAACGGAAGATAACAGGAGTTAGCGGACGGATGCAGAACCCTACAAACACGTTTTGGGCCGTCTGCTGTAACGCCACTTTCACTCCCTGAGACGTGCCAGGGCGCGTCTCTACACTAAAAATAACACTCAACCCCTTAAACATATACGCTTATGAAAAAACTTTTCCTTTCGTTGGCGGCATTTGCAGCCGTCACAACAATGAGTGCCAAATTGGACCTCAGCGAAAATGTCTCATTCGGCAACATCGCCGAAGATGGCAAGGTAGAAGCATGGACATGGTGCCAGTCAACCCTCTCGTCCGGATACTGGCAATATGCCGACGAAGCACACAGCGACTCGACATGGGTTTCCGTGTACGACTACAGCGACGCATCGGCCTACGACTACATCGTCGTGACATTCAACCAGACCACCACTGGCGCGAAGTTCATCGTAGTCAAGAATGACTGGAGCATACAGCAGGATTGCGGAACCATTACCGCAGGTGCGGGCTATGCGGCCGTAGCGACAAGCGAGCTGTCAACAGAAGAAAATGGCAGCTGGGCAAACCAAGTCGGTTCTCTCGTGCTGCAATCGACAGGCGACGGCATCCTCGACGTGAGCGGAATCTACTACATGTCGGCCGCAGAACTCGAAGAAGTGATTGCAGCCGATGCGCTACGCGAAAAAACCACCGTCAAGGTGAGCGACTGGACGGTCGAGATGACCGACGAGGACGGTTCGGGCTGGAATTCGCCGGGCTGGATTGGTGAAGAGAACCTCGACCAGCTCTACAAGACCATCGTCTTTGAGTTCAGCTCCGTCAAGCAGACCACAATCGCCGTCGTGCAGTCATGGCCGAACGGCACGTTGTACCGCGACACGATTGCACCGTCCGACGAGCCTGTCGTCTGGGCATTGCCACTCAGCTCGATGGATTCACCAGGCGTTGGCCAGATTGCTATCGTCAACGGCAACACCACATCGTACATGATTGACTCGATTACCGGACTGCCCAAGCGCTACACCAGCCCAGCAACGGCCACCCTCAGCAAGTTCTACTACACCTCGCGCGAAGACATTGTAACCACCACAGTCAAGGGCACGATGCTCGATGCCTACGTCATAGAGGCCGACACCACAGCCACCGTCGCATCGCCGTTCGAGGCAGGCTGCAAGTCGCTTGATGGCTTCAAGGCCGTGTTCACCAACAGCAAGCTGGCCATCGACGCCAACACCGCACTCTTCGGCCTCGACGACGAAACGACAGCCAGTGGCGATGCCGCCGAATACAAGTCGCGCTTCAAGATGGGCGGCAAGTCGGGCAGTGCCAGCTACGTGACCATCACCGTGCCGACCGACGGCGTACTCTCAATCTCGGCACGCAGCGCATCGTCATCGGCCTACGACCGCGACATCATGCTCACCCAGAACGGCGAAACCCTGCTTGACGAGCTGCTCATGGACGGTCTGGGCGTAGTGAACGACGACGAGAAGGTGGTCTATCCGAACTTCAGCTGCCGCGTCAAGGCCGGCGACATCACGCTCACCTACCCAGTCGGCGCAGTCAACATCTATGCAATCGCTTTTGGCACCGACTATTGGGTCAAGGCAGAACCTGAACCAGAGCCGGAACCGACGGCCGACGGCGACGAAACCGTCATCTGGACAGGTGAATTCGCGTGCGACGGCTCATGGCAGCAGGCCATGATGGAGTTGGCCTATGGCGGCTACGACTGGTCGCAGGAGGCTGCCGGCACCGTCGTCCGCGTGTATGGCCATCTGAACAGCGAAGAAATCGCCAATTGGGGTCAAGTGGCCTGCAAGAACGGCTCTTGGCAAGACCTCGATGCCACATTCTCGGCATGGCAGGGCTTCTCGTCGTTCACCGAAGACAGCTACGTTGATGCAACCATCACGCAGGCCGTGCTTGATGCCTATGCAACCGACGGCGGCATCGTCTTCACTGGCTACAACGCCGTCATCACCAAGGTCGCACTGATCCGTCCGGCCGACGACGCATCGGCACTGGACGCCATCGAGACCAAGGCAGAGGCATCGACCGCAACCTTCAACCTGCTCGGCCAGCGCACGGCAAAGGGCAGCAAGGGCTTCCAAGCTCGCGGCGGCAAGGTCGTCTTCATCAAATAAGGCTCTCACTATTTCATGTTTATATTCCGAGGGTCGTCTGGCAACAGGCGGCTCTCCCTTTTTATGTCCGACGGTGCAGTTTGCTCATTTTGCCCGATGCACGTATTCAGCCGCGTATTTTGGAACGTACACACGCGAAAGAGCGTTTTTTTCAGTATATTTGCGCTCGAAACCAACCTTTCATCCGATGAAAAAGACAATTCTCCTGCTGCTCGCCGCTACGCTGTTGGCCACGACCTCATGCCAGCGCGAGACCCCGAAATTCCAGTACCGCACACAGAGCGAAAAACTCATTGCCCGCATGGACTCGCTGCGCAACAACGGCCTGCTCTACGGACATCAGGACGACACCTTCTACGGCATCACGTGGCAATGGGATGCCGGCCGCTCCGACACGCACGAACTTGTAGGCGACTACCCCGCCGTGATGGGCTTCGACCTGGGTGGCCTTGAACGCTCGGAGAAGAACAATCTGGACGGCGTGCCGTTCGACCGTATCGAGAGCGAAATCATTGCCCACTACAAGCGCGGTGGCATCGTCACCCTCAGCTGGCATCCGCGCAACCCGGCCACCAACGGCTCGGCATGGGATGTGAGCGACACGACCGTCGTGGCCAGCATCCTGCCCGGCGGCAAGAACCACGAACGTTTCGTCACCTGGATGCGCAAGCTGACAAACTTCATGAAGAAGCTCAAGCCGGTGCGCGGCCGCTCGGTGCCGATCATTCTCCGACCATTCCACGAGGCCAACGGCGGCTGGTTCTGGTGGGGCACAAAATGCTGCACCGACGAGCAATACAAGCAGCTTTGGGCAATGTTCCAGGACTTCGTAAACGCCGAACTGCCCAACAACATCGTGTGGAGCTACTCGCCAAACCTGCAAGGCAACTGGACCGAAGAGGAATTCATGCGACGCTATCCGGGCAACGACCGCGTTCAGCTGCTTGGCTGCGATGCCTACCAGTGGGAAGACGAAAAGTCGTTCATCACCCAGCTCGATGCCGACCTCGAATTCCTCGATCACTTCGCCCGCGAGAACCACAAGCTGCTCGCCGTCACCGAATGCGGTATCCGCAACTCGCCCACGCCCGACTGGTGGAGCCGCGTGCTTCTGCCCGTGCTCTCGCCCTACAGCATCTGCTACTGCCTGGCATGGCGCAACTGGCACGTCGAGCATTTCGGAGCTTCGGTCGATGCATCTACGGCCGACGACTTCCGCGAACTGAAAGCCAAGCGCAAGCTGCTCTTCCTGAAGGACATCGCACCGCAAATCTACGACGCATCGGGACGCAACTCGGCCGAAATCATCTGGCTATAGACCCTCTCCCCAACCCTCCCCCTTAATGGGGAGGGAGTGGAGTTAGAAAAATATGAATTAAGAAATAAGAGTTGGGAGTTGCCTTGACTATCACCTCCCCACGGGGAGGTTGGGAGGGGGTCTTTACTCCCCTTTCACTCCCCTTCAATTCTGATAAAATCCAAAATCATGACATTCAACGAACGCAAAGAATGGGTTGAACGACAGCACGAAGCGCTGCTGACCCGCACCAACCGCCCAATCGAGGGCAACGGCATATACAACCGATGGGAAAATCCCGTTGTCACGGCCGACCACGTGCCGCTCACGTGGCGCTA
The DNA here is from genome assembly GCA_002373755.1 of Bacteroidales bacterium UBA3663. Classification (GTDB taxonomy): domain Bacteria; phylum Bacteroidota; class Bacteroidia; order Bacteroidales; family UBA3663; genus Liminaster. The sequence goes on from DFJU01000041.1 coordinate 27,028, forward strand.
CGACTTCAATCCGGCCACCAATCCCCACTTCATGGAGCGTCTGCCCGTCGAGGGAGCATTCAACAGCGGCGCAATCAAGTTCAACGGCCGCTACTGCCTCGTGGTACGCGTCGAGGGAGCCGACCGCAAGTCATTCTTCGCCGTGGCCGAATCGCCCAACGGAGTCGATAATTTCCGCTTCTGGGATCGGCCGATAGTCATGCCAGAAGCCCCCGAAGGCACATGCGCCGCCGGCCTCGACGCACCAGCCACCAATGTTTACGACATGCGCCTCACGCGCCACGAAGACGGCTGGATCTACGGTCTCTTCTGCGTCGAACGTCACGACGACTCGCAGCCCGGCGACCTCTCGGCAGCCACCGCGACCTGTGGCATCGCACGCACCCACGACCTCGTCAACTGGGAACGTCTGCCCGACCTGCGCTCCAGTTCGCAGCAGCGCAATGTGGTGCTTCATCCCGAATTCGTCGATGGACGCTACGCGCTCTACACACGTCCGCAAGACGGTTTCATCGAGGCTGGCAGCGGCGGCGGCATAGGCTGGACTCTGGTCGATGACATCGCCCACGCCTCGGTGACCGACGAGAAAATCATCAACCTGCGCCACTACCACACCATCAAGGAGGTGAAAAACGGCGAAGGCCCTCAGCCCTACAAGACCGACCGCGGCTGGCTCCATCTGGCCCACGGCGTGCGCGGCTGTGCAAGCGGACTGCGCTACGTGCTCTACCTCTACATGACGGCACTCGACGACCCGTCGCGCATCATCGCCGAACCGGCCGGAGCCTTCATGACGCCGCAGGGTGACGAATATGTGGGCGACGTGATGAACGTGCTGTTCTGCAACGGCTGGATCATCGACGACGACGGCCGCGTCTTCATCTACTACGCATCGAGCGACACCCGTATGCACGTAGCCACATCGACCGTCGAACAGCTCGTCGATTATTGCCTCAACACGCCGTCCGACGGCCTCCGCACCGCACTGAGCGTCGAACAGCGCATCGCACTCATCGAACGAAACGAATTAGTGAAGGAGGAAAAAAGGAGTTAATGGGAGTTATCGGAAGTTATCGCTTCGCTCATGGAGTTAACGGACGATACCTCTGAAGAAAGAAAAAATGGCCTGTTGTAGAGACGTTTCATGAAACGTCTCCGGACTGTTGATAATGAGAATTGTCGATAATCAGAAACTTCATTTCAACCATTTTCAGAAATCACAAAAAAAGAGAATCCATCAGATTCAACTTTCATCTGCATTTAATATTTTTTATTTATAATTTCCTAAATCTATGTCCAATCTGAAAGAAAAAATCGGCTATGCCTTGGGCGATGCTGCAGCAGGCGGCATCACATGGAAAATCATGTCGATAGCCTTCCCATTGTTTTTCACCAACGTATTCGGACTCACGTTCGCCGATGCCGCAGCCTTGATGCTCATCGCCCGAATGTTCGATGTCGTTACCGACCCAATCATGGGTTCACTTGCCGACCGCACGCAGACGCGTTGGGGCACATACCGTCCCTGGCTCATCTTCGGAGCAGTTCCCTACGGCCTGGTGTTCGCGCTGCTGCTCTTCACGCCCGACCTTGGCATCGAGGGCAAACGTGTGTGGGCATACGGATTCTACATCCTGATGATGGCGATGTACACCCTCGTCAATGTGCCCTACGGCTCGCTGCTCGGCGTCATGACCGACGATGACGACGAGCGCAACCAGTTCTCATCGTTCCGCATGGTCGGAGCATACGCGATGGGCTTCATCACGCTGTTCATCTTCCCGTACCTTCAGAAGATGGTGGGCGGCAACGAGCAGCACCAATATGCCGTGCTTGGAGCAGCCTTTGGCCTGATTGCCTGCCTGATGACAATGGCGTGCGGATTGCTCACCAAAGAGCGCATCAAGCCAAAGCGTGCCGAGAGCTTCTCGTTCCGTCAGTTCGGCGACCTGTTCAAGAACAAGCCATGGTGCTACATCACCCTTGTTGCCGTCTGCACCAACTTCTTCAACGGATTCCGCTATGCCGTGGCCGGTTACATGTTCACCTATTGTCTTGGCGGCGACATCACAATGGGCAGCCTCATCATCAACTTCACAGTCTTCATGGGAATCGGCGAGGCGACCTGCATGATTTTCGGAGGCTTGTCGCCGGCATTCACCAAGTGGATCGGTTCAAAGCGCATGGCATTCGTATGGGCTGCCGTAATCTGCATCGCAACATCCGTCATCTTTTTCTTCATCCCGATGGATCCGTCGTACATCTGGCTGCTTGTTGCCGTTTCCGTGCTCACATCCGTCGGAGCCGGACTTTACTCGCCGCTCCTCTGGTCGATGTATGCCGATGTGGCCGACTACGCGACTGAGAAGTTCGGCGAATCATCGACGGGACTCATCTTCTCATCGGGCACAATGGCGCAGAAACTCGGAGGTGCCATCTCCGGCTCGCTCATAGCCATGCTTCTCGGCATTGCAGGCCTTGTATCGACAACAGACGAAACGACCGGCGAGACGATTGTAACCATCACCAACGAGGAGTCGGTAAAGACAATGGTTTGGGCGCTGTTCTCCATCTTCCCGGCCATCATGGCCGCCTTGATGGGCTTCCTCGCCTACAAATATCCAATCAAGAAATAAACTATGGACCAGACAGTCAAGACACTACGCGACCAAGTTGCCGACACGCTGCAGGGCAACATCATGCCCTTCTGGCTCAACTTCCAGGACAAAGAGAAAGGCGGCTTCTATGGCCGCATGACGGGCGACGGCATACTCGTGAAGGATGCAAGCAAAGGCGGAATCATGAATGCCCGAATCCTGTGGAGCTTTTCCGCAGCCTACCGCGTGTTGGGCAATGCCGAATACCTCGCAGCCGCGCACAACGCCTACCGCTACATCATCGACCACTTCATCGACCATGAGTTCGGCGGCACATTCTGGGAGGTCGATGCCGACGGCCGCCCCATCGACACGAAAAAGCAGTTCTATGCCATCGGATTCACCATCTACGGCCTTTCAGAATATGCCCGCGCCATCGCACAACGCGGAGGTCCGGCCGACGAGGCACAGGCAGCCATCGACCAGGCCGTCGCCCTCTTCGACGACATCGAACACCACAGCCGCGACCTTCAGTATGGCGGCTACATCGAGGCCTGTTCGCGCGAGTGGGGTGCATTGGCCGACATGCGTCTGAGCGACCTTGACGCCAATTTCCCGAAGTCGCAGAACACGCATCTGCACATCATCGAGCCATACACCAACCTGCTGCGCACGCTACGCGAATTTCCCGCGCTGAAGGTGGGCGACGACGTTGTCCGACGGCTCGAAGCGGCAGTGCGCCACCTCATCGACATCTTCTGCCACCGCATCCTCAACCCCGAAACGCACCATCTGGACCTCTTCTTCGAGATGGACTGGACGCGCGGTGCCGGCTGGCTTGAGAGCTACGGACACGACATCGAATGTTCGTGGCTGCTGCACGAGGCGGCGCTGGTGTTGGCCGACGAGACCCTGCTACGTGAAGTCGAACCCATCGTCCGGCTTGTGGCCAAGGCATCGGAAAAGGGCTTGAACGCCGACGGTTCGATGACGCACGAGGCCAACCTCGACACAGGCCACGTCGATGCCGACCGCCACTGGTGGGTGCAGGCAGAGGCCGTCGTGGGATTCTTCAATCTCTATCAGCATTTCGCCGATGAGAATGCCCTGCAGAAGGCCCTCCGTTGCTGG
>DFJU01000113.1 GCA_002373755.1 Bacteroidales bacterium UBA3663
CCATGGCTCGGCCCGTTTCCGGGAGCACGCTGCCAGCCTCCATTTACTACCAAGGGCTATTCCGTTAGCCATCTCCATCTCTCAGCCCAGTCCTCAAGTACAGTCTGGCGCCAGCGTCGTGTTGTCTTTGCACCCTGCCATTTGCCTTCATACAGCGAGCGGTCTGGCACGTCACTGTACCAACAGCGTCCAAGGAGGAAATCGTCGGGATGCGGATTGCCAGGCCATTCATCGCTGACAACGAATGAGCCGCGGAGCCCGTCAAGTTGAGGAATGGATGAAGACAGAACATAGTTGAGTCTCGCAGGCGCTTTGGGACAATAACGTAAAATGTAGATGCCATCACCGATATAGTAACCCGCCCACTGCTGTTTGTCAATGGTAGCATGGAAGCAGACGCTGTCTTCTGCAATGTCGTGTCTGACGGGTCCTTTGAAATGCCATTCCACAACACTATAGACTGGCACGGTGTCACAGTCAGCAGTCTGACAGGTAAAGACACGGTGACTGCTGTGACTAATGGGAGCAAACCGACCTCCCCAACTCTCTCCCGTCGGATCGTTCGGTTCTCCACTCATCATATAGAGCAACGACGGCGTATCGCCCATCTTCACAATGCCTTTATAATAGCCCGCAAAGTCACGTCCCATCGTGCCCCGCCCCTTCATGGCATAGTCATAGTAACCGGTGCCGTAACGGTTGGCATCCTGCTCCATCCCTTCGTACTGTTCGATGAGTTCCATCTTGTCATTGTCTGTAATGAAGCCGCGATAAGAGGCATTGTTCTCTATCATCCACAGATTAGGGAAATTGCGGACAATATATGTATAACTGTTGACGCCCCATTTCTTGTTGGGACCACCGATATAGTAGATGCGGACTCGTGGGGCTATGTCAGGGGCATCATGAAGAGCCTGAGCCACATCCTCCAATGTTCCCCAGACGAGTATCCAGAGCGGAGAGTCACTCTGCCGACGAGCACAGTGCACAATCCAGTTACTGCCTTCGGTTGGCGAGGCAAAACCTTTCAGTGGCATCAGTCCATGCCGCCCCTGCTTGCACAACACCCTCAATGAGTCAGGCGGAAGCAATCGTGGATTATGTCGTCGTAGTGCCGGATAGTCCTGCTCGTAGAGTCCAATCATGCGCAGCAACTCCTCCTTTGTGCCATTGCCAAACGACGGTGAAGAAACCAGCCCTTCTATCTGAAACAAGTCGCTGTACATCATCAGATGAATCATCGACTGGTTGTCATCGGGGTCAGTTCCCCCGATGTCGGTGGAAATCAGGATTCGAGGCCGCAGGGAGGGGTTGCTATTGATCCCTGCATACCGCTGTGCTTCAACTGGCAAAATGAGGCAACAAACTAATATGGTAAAGACGATATGACGCATAGTTATTTTCATTATTTCTTCACGATGTCTGCAATCCATGCAAAACGTTTCTGGATGTCTTTCATAATGCATAATATTATCATGGTTTATTCCGATATATGCACTGATTTTTTAGTTGTCATTGCTATTTCAACAGACCAAAAATGAGTATGTCGTAAATATTTTCACATTTTATTGCTGCATTGCGCATGATGCCTTCTTGTGTAAAACCATTCTTCAGCAGGACGCGTTGGGATGCCAAGTTGGGATGAAAGACATTGGCCGTAATCCGATTGAGACCAAGTTCCTTTAAGGCAATTTCACACACTTGTCCCACGGCCCGGCTCATCAGACCTCGATTCCAATAGTCTTGCAATAACATGTAGCCCAATTCTCCGTCAAGCCTGTATATGTCGGCTTTACGTTCAATGGAGACACTGCCAACAATTTTCCCGTCCACGACTATGGCACGGAAAGTTCCGTCAATGCCCTCGCTTTTGGTAACCATATTCAGCCACCAGTCTGCATTCTCGTCCGTATAAGGATTCGGTAATCTGTCGGACAGGAATGTCCGATCAACGGCATTGCATAATTCCGTCAGTCCTTCCTTGTCGGCCAATGACCATTTCCGTAATTCAACTTTCATAATGATAATGCCCGATTTTTCAGATTGGATTCAATGATAATCAAAGTGTTGGAGTTTAATGTGTTGTGCGCGATTTTACATGCTCATGACAACAGTAACCGTGTTTTACAATAGTGTTAAATCTCCATCTACAAAACCAACAGCCAATCCTTGACGTTCTTTTAATGCCTTTCCGTATTTACCTTTTTCAATATATTCTTTTATCATCTTTATAGTCAAAATCTGGACATCCTGCCATTCCTTATCATCGCGCCATGTAAGAGGAGTGTCTCTGGTAGTAAACACTTCGTCGCATGCCCAGTCATTATCTGTTGTATCAAATGAACCGGCTCCTATCAATTCAAGAGTCCAACTTTTATTGGCATCCTCATACAAGTTGAAACAGAAAGCCACAACATCATCGGGAATAGTCATTTGCATAACTTCATTCAGCCATGTTTCTAATTCACTATAAGTCAAACCAGACTTACCCTTCTTCTTAAAAAGACCAAATAAATTCATATCATAATTCGATTTTGAGTTGTTTTTTTTGTTTTATCTATTCTCTGCAACGATATACGTATGAAGTCATTATTTGAAAAGTCCCATTATATCCATAGAAAGGAACTCTTCGGCGCTGATACCACCATCCCCAACGATAAATGCAGATTTTGGTTTGAATTTGTCTCTGAACTCTCCAAGTCCTTTTGTGTCCTTTTCGGCATTACTCTTAACCTCGATGGCAACGACTGTTCCCTTCTTGCGAAGAATGAAATCAACTTCGTTGGCCAGTTCACGCCAATAGAACACTTCAATGCGATGGACAAAGGCCTGACTGACAATCCATGCACCAATGCCCGACTCAAAGATGCGTCCCCACTCTTTTCGATCCATAATTGCCTGTTCGAATGTGTGAGTATTATACACCATCTTTAGGGCATTGTTATAAACCTGTAGTTTGGGGATACTGGCTCGACGTCTGGCTGTATCGATACTATACTTCTGAAGTCCGCACAACATGCCACTCTCATCAAGCAGGTTGATATATCCTGCCAAAGTAACGGTGTTGCCTGCGTCTTGCAAAGAACCAAGCATCTTGTTGAGCGACAGGATTTCACCAGAGTAAGAAGCACCAAGCTCGAAAGTCTGACGAAGAAGGGCAGGCTTGCCGATAGGAGTGTTCATCAGAATATCCTTGTTGATGGTCGCATCAATGATTGCCGACTGTATATACTGCTCCCAGCGGTCAGCCTCATTTATCAGACCTGCAGCACCAGGATAACCTCCAAAGAAAAGATACTGGTCGAGCGTAAAGCCAAAACACTCTTTCATTTCAGGATAGCTCCAATGAGTCATGCGTATTTCTTCAAAACGGCCTCCTAACGACTCGGATAGTCCTTTCTCTAAAAGCACACGACTACTGCCGAGCAGCAGCACCTTAATGTTGCAATCGTGCAAGGTATCGTCATCCCACTCCTTCTTTACAACCTCACTCCAATTAGATATTTTCTGAATTTCATCGATTACAAGAATCATACTATCAAGGCCTTTGCTCTCCTTCAGACTACGAACAGCAGCCCAACAGTTAGATACCCAAGCAGTATTCGAGGCTGGCACATTATCGGCAGAGAACTGCTGATAGGGCAAATCCAAGTCTTGAAGCACCTGCTTTACAACTGTCGATTTGCCAACCTGACGTGGCCCCATCACAACTTGAATGAACTTTCTTGGTTCTTTTAATCTGCTTGTAATTGTTTGATATTCAGTTCTTCTGTACATAATTATAATTTTTACTCAGTGGAGTGAGTAATTTTACTCAGTGCAAAGATGTGAATTATAAACAGAGTAACCAAATTTTTTCCCAAAGGAAATTTAGTTTCTTCATCTTACATCTTGATTTTCGTAAGTAGGTGTTCAAAATTATTTGACTATATTTTTCAAAGATTGGGATGCAGATTTTGGTTTTGGCCGATGGCGCAATGTGACATTGTGCCTGAGGACAAGGCCGGAAGATGCGCCCAAGAATGAAAAAGATAGCTTTTGGACAGCCTACATGATATTATAAAATAATTTTGAACAACTACTTATTCATAAAATAATTTGGTGTAACCTCTCTATGGAAGTTACACCAAATATTGATAATTAGGTTTTTTTGATAGAATTCTCCTTGATGGCAGCTTTGGGTAAGGTCTGATTACTTCCTGCTCTCCGCCTCCCCTCCCGCGCTATGTGCCACAAATTGCGGCGCATATTGGCTCTGGATGGTGGCGATGCCGACGGCGAAGCGGCCGCTGTTGGTCACGTGGCAGTCGTAGGTCGCGACGTGGCTGCCCTCGGCGAGGCGCGTGAAGTAGAGGCGCGTCTGGCTGTCCTTCGTCTCGAGGTAGTGGAACTGGCCGTCCCAGCGGTAGCCCGAAGTCTGGTCAACGGGTTCGAGGAAGGCGGGGCGTTCGTCGGCCAATGTGAGGTATTCGAGTGCCTTGGTGCAGACGATGACGAGCCGCACCTGTACGCGTTGGCCGACGTGGAACTGCAACGAGCCATCGGCCGCAACTGGAGCCTTCGACCACGAGCCATCGGCCGCCTCGACCCAGAATTCCTTGCGGATGCGCAGTTCGTCGGTGGCATCGGCCGTGACGCTCTGCATCGGTGCCTCATATTGGTGGACGACGGCACCCCAGGCCGGATTCGGTGCGTTGTGGCCGATGCTGACTGTGCGCACGGTGTCGGCCAACGTGAGGCGGATGTCGCCCAATGCGGCGTGTTCGGGCTGCCACGAGAGCGGCGCGCCGTTCAGCCGGATGTCAAGTCGCGTAGTGGTGTCGGATGCCGAGCCGAGCCAGTCGTCGCCCGTGCGCAGCAGCACGTAGATGGCGTGTGCGGCCATGCTCGATGTGCCCCAGTCGGAGGTCTGTTTTTCGAGCAGCAGCCACTGGCGGATGGCCTCGATGGAGCGCGCTTCGGCATCGGCCGCAACCTCGTTGAAGGCTTCGAGTACAGCCGCCGTGCAGGCCACCGGATGGAACCACGTGCCTTGGCCGATGCGTTCCCAGTACATTCCGCGCTGGGGCGTGACGACGGCCATCTGCCGCAGACTTTCCACGATGCGCCGGGCCTCGTCGGTGCGGCTGTTGCGGTGCAGGATGATTGCGGCCGATGCGCGGTCGGGCAGCGACAGTTCGCGCCACCTTTCGGCCAGGGCGTTCGTGGTTCGGCGGATGATGTCCGATGCGCGGCGTTCTGCATCGGCCGAGGCAAATCCGACCTTGCCGTCGAAGAGCTGGCGCGTGTAGGCGTAGTCGGCAAACGTCAGATAATCAACCTTTTCGTTGCGTTTCTTCAAGTCTTGTTCGATGGCCGATGTCTCGCGGTCGATGAAGTGCAGTGCCGGACGGACGATGTCGAGCCACTTTTCGGCCGATGGCAGTGCACCGAGCTTGCAGAGTTCGCCGACGAGCTGGACGACCGTCGTCGTTGCCCAGAGCGAAGCCTTGTCCGACGAGCCTTTTGCATCGCCGATCCAGAGGAAACCGCCGTCGGCCGTCTGCATCGAGCGCAGTTTGTCGTACAGCTGGGCGATGGCATCGGCATTGGCCACAGAATCAAGCAGTTGGCCGATGGCTGCGATGCGTCGTTCCTGCCACTCGGCGTCGGGAAGCCACGGCGAGGCCTGGAGCGTGCCGATGCGGAGGTCGGCGTTGCGGCGCAGGGCGGACATCTGCGGCAGGTCGGGCAGCGTGTCGATGAGGGTTGCGGCCAATGCGCGGGCGAAGAGCGAGTGGGCGAGACCCGTGCTTGTGACGGCATCGGCATTGGCCAGCGACGGGAGCGCCGAGATGCAGTGCCACGTCGGATTGCTGCATGCCAGCAGCGTGCTACGTCGATTTTCGGCCGATGGACGGGTCACGTCGAGCGTTGTCGAAGTTTGTCCGCCGGCGAGGTAGAACGGCTGCGCCTCGATGACGGGCGAAGTGGCCGGCAGGATGGGGATGCGCTGCTGTTCGCCGTCGCCGTTGCCATCGGCCGCAACTGCCCTGACGCGGAATCCGACGTATGGGGCATTGGCCATAGCCCGACACTCGATGCCGACGGTCCGGGTGCCATGGGCGGCGATGTCCAACGACTCGGTGCGCGAGCTGAGGATGGCCTCGGTGCGCGGGTCGAACAGTTCGACGAGGGCGGTGACGTGGAGTGCGGAGTCGGTCGCGTTCTGCACATTGGCCAACAGCGTTGTCATGTCGCCCGTGCGGAGGAAGCGCGGCAGCGAGGGCTGCACCATGACGGGGCGTTGGGCGACGATTTCGCGGCGTAGCACATCGGCCGCAAGCGTCTTGGTGTAGGCCAACGCCTGCAAAATCCACGTAGCGTTCTCGTCCGGCAGGTCGAAGTCGAGCGAGAAGGTGCCGTCGTCGCCCGCCGTGAGCGTTGGCCGCCACAGGGCGACGTGGGTCTGCGTGGAGCGGACGGGGAGGGAGGCCAATTGGGCAAATGCCTCGTCGTCTCCGCTGTCTTGTTTCGTCATGACGATCTCCTCCTCCTCTTCGACGACGGCGTTGTCTGTCCGTTCAATACGGCTGAATACCATCTCGCCAAAAGTTTCTCCGTCATCGTCCAATTTGGAATCAGCCGCAAACCCTTCTGCATACATTGGTGTGAAGGCATTACGTTTAGCTTTCTTGCTGATGCCGCCGATACGGCCTATCATCATATTTTCTCCGCCGAAATGCATTCCGTACAGATTCAGTTTGGCCAATGAAACGAAAAAATATGGCTGAATATTCCAAAAACTTGGATATTCTACCATTTGAGGCATGAGAGCGGAATATTTCTTCCATACAAAAGTAAAAGTGGGGCGTGCATGGAAATAGCTGGGCTGGAAATGCCAGCTGTTTCCTTCCAGTTGGTCAATGGCCTTGTTGTATAGTTCAATCATCATCCTGCCGCCGATGGGCGTGCCGTCGGCCTGCGTGAGGCGGAACTTCCAATGTTCGTGGCCGCCGGCCAACACTTTGTCGCGGAAGGTGACGGCCGCAATGTGCACCTCGTCGCGCTGTGGTGAGTTGAAGTCAAATTCTTCGTCCAATGGCACGCCGTTCAGATAGCCTAATAGCTGCACGTTGAGCGTCTGGTCTTTGCCCGATGGCATTGGTAGCGAGAAGCGGTGCATTCCCGCCTCGTAGTGCAGCCAGCCCTCGGCCACCACCTCGCTACGCGATTGCGCGATGTAGTAGATGTATGCCTCGCCGGCATTGCCGATGAGGATGCTGGCCGTGTCGTTGTCCAATGTGGGCTGTCCGCCATACGTCGTCCATACACCGTGCGATGTGGGCGGCATCGTGTCGGTCGTGCGGTACAGACAGATTTCCTGCACCAATTCGGCTACATCGTCCGTTTTTGCACCCACAATGCGCAGGGTGTAGATGTCCGATGGAATTTCGCGGGTGTCGATGGTGGCATTGGCCGATGAGAATTCGCCATCGCTCACCACAACGGCCGATTGGCCTGTGAGCGTGTATCGGCAGCGCACGGCGGTGACGCTTGGGTCGGCCGAGTGCAGTTGGAGCGGCAGTTGGAGCGGTCGTCCGTCGGTCAGGTCGAAATCCTTTTTCTCCAATGACAATGTGCAGCCGCTGCCCATGCTGACGTAGGTCGTGGCCTCTTGAGTTTCGCCGGCCGCGTCGGTACATTCGGCCGAAACCTGCATACGGCAGGCATACCTCCTGTGGCTTGTCCCATCGTCCGAGGTCGTTGTCCATTCGGCTGGGCAGACGTACTTGAAGCGGCCGTCGGCATCGGTCTTCGTCGTGAAGGTGTGTTGCTCCAATCCAGTGGACAATTGATTGAACCATAAGAACATGGTCGGATTCAGCTTGCAGCGAACCTCGCGGTTGGCCACGGGCATTCCCGTGAAGGTCTTGACTTGTCCGCTCACGGTGAGGCTCTTGCCGTAGGCTTGATGTGCGGCCATGTCGGTAAATTCGATGGTGAAGGTGGGCAACTTGTATTCGCTCACCTCAAACCATCGGCTGGCCTGTGATATGCGTTTGTTCAGGAACATGTACATTTTCAGCTGGAAGTGACCGTTTAGTCGTTGGGTCGGCAATGTGAATCGGCCGGAAATATGTCCCCACTCGTCGCATTTCGCCGTCAGCGAGTCGATGATCTGGCCGTTGGGGTCGTTCAGCGTGACGAGCACGTCGTGTCTTGGTACATACGGGCGTCGTGTGTTTGGCGTGACTTGATGGGCCACGGCGGAGAACTGCACCGTCTCGCCCGGCCGATAGATTGCCAAGTCGGTGAATATTTCGCACTGAAACGATGTCGTGTCCCTTTTCTCCCACACGCATCCGCTGTATTCTTCGGGCAGGTAACAGTCTGCGTCGTGCCGTAGGGTAAACCTGGCTCTTTGGTTGGCGTGGGTGACGTCGCATCGACCCAAGCTGTCGGTCAGGTGTGGTGCTGAATTTCGTTGGCCGATGAAATTGACCTCGATGCCGGGCAACGGATGTCCGTCCTTGGGGTGGACGGCGATAATCTGGTTTTTCTGCGTCCTTTTCTGTTCAAAAAAACGTATGTTGCTAACTGTCAACGCACTGTTTCTCAATTCCCATTGGCTGAGTGTCCGATCCGCTTCCACACCGCGTGGCGATTTGAACGATGGTAGGATGACATATCGGCCGTACGTCTGAGGCGCGAACCGCACGGTTATAGTGGTGTCGTTGGCCGAGGTCTTGATTGTCTTCCGCTCGATGGTCTGCAATTTTTTGATGGCAATGCTCCTCTCATCTGAGCCGATGCTGTCTGGCAGGCGGTAGAGCGTCACCTGACATTGGCCGACGCGCGTCATCTGAACCGTTGCCTCGATGCTGTCGGCCGCGCTGAACAGGCCGCCAAGCTCGACGTTCACCCGCATGTAGTCCCATTTTGTCACCTGCTCGGCAATGACTTTGGCCGTGGGCGACTTCGGGTAGCGCGCCAGATATTCTTTGCACAGGTCGTAATGTTCCTCGCGGTTCAGCGGACCCATGGCGAGCAGCAGTCCCAGCTCCTTGCACAATCCATATTTCTGCGAGATTTCGGCCAATGTCATCCGTCCCCACATGTTTTCGATATAGAGGGTCGCGTAGCGGTTCTTGTCTGCCGCGTGGAGCGTGAGCCATTGGCTAAAAATGCTGTCACGTTCGGCCTTGTGCGGCTCGCCGTCGAGCATGGTGACGAGTTTGCGCATCACGAAGTCGGCCAATGTCGGCAGGCAGCGTTCGCCCCACTTGTCGCCGCGTGTCATGATGTCATCATAGGCCGTGACGGGGCGCATCATCGGGGTTGAGGGGTCGGCCAATGGCGCTGCTGCCATGCGGCACAGGTCGAGCGTGAGGCTGTCGCGTTTGGCCCGGCTCCACAGAGCGATGTCATCGGCCATGTCGTCGCCCTTTTCGGGCAGCATAAGTGCGTCCAGCATCTGCGCCTTGAGAATGAGGAGCAGCGCGCGGTAGTCCGGCGAGAACCGATGCACTTCAAGCACCGAGTCTATCCTGCGGCACATCGGCGTGACCTCGTGGCGCGAAATTGTGCTCTTGGCCAATGAAATCTGCACCACGGCGCGCACGGCTGTCGCCTGGTCGCCATTGGCCAAAGCCTTGTCGAGTGCGGCCGATGCATTGGCCTCGACCTCCTTCGGAAAGGCGAAGTCGGGTGTCTGGAACGAGTTGGTGTCGGCCAACAGGGTCATCGGCCATAAAAATGACAAAAGGGCAGTGAGGAGGGTAGCTACGCGATTTTTCATTGCTGTTGCGGTTTGTATAATTCGTTTTTTCTGGTATTCTGTTTTCAATAGTCAATGCTCCCGCCACCGAAGAAGAAGTGCGTGAAAGGACTGACCTTTTTTTCTCCGAGGCATCTCAAGTGTTTGTTTATGCTGTCAAGGATTTCTGTGTCGTTTTTGTAGAAGTCGAGGTTGATGGCATCATCCTCTTTCCAATGGTCTCTCACAAGGTAGATATAATTGGTGTATCCTCCTCTATGTTTTACTTTTGCATTGATGAATCCATCGTATTTATTGAAATGGAGAATTTTTTCGGTGCCAAAAAGGTATTTGAAGGTAATCGTGTCACGAGCAATTGTCACCTGCTTGAAATCATTCCGATACGGGAAATAAAAGAGCAGATAGATGACAATAAAAGAAGCAATATTAAGCGAAATGGGCGCATCGGACTCATCTACGTCGATGCATAGGCATAGTGTCCAAAGAACAATTGGAAAAAATAGATAAAAATAGTAGCAAAAACTGTATTTCGATTTCATGGCCGATGTTTTTTCGTTGGAAATGAAGGGGAAAAGTCCCCCCGCAGATGGCGCAGGGGGACTTGGTCGGTGTCTGTATTATCTGTTTGCGTACATGCTTTCGTAGTATTTTTCGTATTCGCCGCTTGTGATGTTGTCCATCCAATCCTGATGGTCGAGGTACCAGCGGACGGTCTTTTCGATGCCCTCCTCGAACTGGAGCGATGGTTCCCAACCCAGTTCGCGCTGGAGCTTGGTCGAGTCGATTGCGTAGCGGGCATCGTGGCCCAGTCGGTCGGTGACGTAGGTGATGAGGTCAAGGTCTTCGCCCTCCTTGCGTCCCAGGATTCTATCGACCGTCTTGATGACCACCTTGATGA
>DFJU01000008.1:0-7816 GCA_002373755.1 Bacteroidales bacterium UBA3663
GTGCTGAAGAACGTACAGACCTACGAGATCATGGATCCGAAGGATGTCGGCATCGACGAGAATTCCATCGTCCTCACAGCCCGTTCGGGTCGCGCTGCACTGCGTCACCGCCTCAGCGTGCTCGGCATCGAGATGGATCAGGAGAAGTTGGACAAGACCTACGAGGCATTCCTGAAGTTGGCCGACAAGAAGAAGGAACTCAACGACGACGACCTCCTGATGCTCGTCGGTGCCGAGAATACCGGCGACAGCCACATCCAGCTCGAATCGCTCCAAGTCACCACGGGCAAGGGCGTCACGCCAATCGCCGCCATCCGTCTGAAGGTGGCCAATGAGATGTTTCAGGCTGCCAGCACGGGCAATGGTCCGGTCGATGCCTCCATCAAGGCACTCAAGCAGATCATCCGCCGCGAGATGACGCTCAAGGAGATGACCATCCAGGCCATCTCGAAGGGCTCGGACGACAGCTGTAAGGTTCACATGCAGGTCGAACACGACAACCACATCTATTATGGTTTCGGCACCGACACCGACATCGTGACCGCCAGCGTCGAGGCCTACATCGACTGTATCAACAAGTTCAAGCACTAAAGACCCTCTCCCCAAAGGGGAGAAATATTCAAGAATTTGAGAATCTAATGAATGATTCCATCATTCCAAAAATTCCATTGAAATGATATAATTCTTTAATTCTCAGATTCTTGATAGTATTATCGCCAATTTATTTTAATTTAAACAATATGGGAAAAACTCTTTTTGACAAAATCTGGGATGCACACGTAGTGCAGAAGGTCGAAGACGGCCCAACCCAACTTTATATTGACCGCCTGTACGCACACGAGGTAACCTCGCCACAGGCTTTCGACGCATTGCGCGACAAGGGCATCAAGGCTTTCCGCCCCGACCACGTAGTGGCTATGCCCGACCACAACACGCCATCTGACCAGCAGACCGCCATCGGCGACCCGATCGGCTGCAAGCAGGTCGAGACATTGGCCAAGAACTGTTCAGAATTCGGCATCAAGCACTTCTCGATGGGCACGAAGGACAACGGAATTATCCACGTAGTCGGCCCAGAGAAGGCACTTTCGCTGCCGGGCATGACCATCGTCTGCGGCGACTCACACACCTCGACCCACGGTGCTGTCGGTGCCATCGCAATGGGTATCGGCACGTCGGAAGTGGCTCAGGTATTGGCCTCACAGTGCATCCTCCAGAGCAAGCCGAAGACGATGCGCATCAACGTGGAGGGCAAGCTCCAGCCCGGCGTAACGGCCAAGGATGTGGCTCTCTACATCATGGCACAGATGACGACTTCGGGAGCTACAGGCTATGCCGTCGAATATGCGGGCTCGGTTGTCCGCGAGATGTCGATGGAGGGCCGACTGACGTTGTCCAACCTCTCAATCGAGATGGGTTCGCGTGCAGGTCTGATTGCACCCGACGAGACCACCTTCGCCTACCTCAAAGGCCGCGAATATGCACCTAAGGGTGCCGAATGGGATGCCGCCGTTGCCAAGTGGCGCGAGTTGAAGAGCGATGCTGATGCAGTATTCGACAAGGAGGTCACCTACCGCGCCGAGGACATCAAGCCTCGCATCACCTACGGAACCAATCCTGGCGCAGGCATCGCCATCGACGAATGCATCCCGACCACCGACGGCATGTCGGAGAGCGAGAAGAAGCAGTTCCTTGCCCAGTTGGACTACATGCAGTTCAAGCCCGGCGAGAAGCTGGAGGGCCACAAGGTCGATTACGTCTTCCTGGGCGCCTGCACCAACGGCCGCATCGAGGACTTCCGCGCCTTTGCATCGGTCGTCAAGGGCAAGAAGAAGCATCCTGACGTTGTGGCATGGCTCGTGCCGGGTTCGTGGTTGGTTCGCCAGCAGATTATCGACGAGGGCATTGACAAGATCTTGGCCGATGCCGGCTTCGAGCTCCGTCTGCCATCGTGCTCAAGCTGCTTGGCCATGAACCCGGACAAGGTACCCGCAGGCAAGCTCTCAATCTCGACGTCGAACCGCAACTTCGTGGGCCGTCAGGGTCCTGGCGCACGCACCATCCTGGCATCGCCACTCACCGTAGCTGCATCGGCCATAACCGGCGTCGTCACCAACCCGCAGAACGTCACAATCAGCGAACTGCCTGTTCCGGCCGAGGTACGCAAGGTGGTCGATGCCACACCGTCGAACTGCCCGAACTGCGCTTTCCCGCAGAAGATGGAGGCCGCAGCCGCAAAGGCCGATGGTGCCAAGTCGGCTCACCGCGCATTCAACGTGGTAAAATCGACCTGCCTGCCAATCAACATCGACAACAACAACACGGACAACATCATTCCGGCTCGCTATCTGGCTTTCACGACCCGCGACCCAAAGTTCTACGGCGACGCCTTCATGCACGACATCCGTTTCGACGCCAACAACCAGCCGGTTGCCAGCTTCATCATGAATCAGGCTCCGTTCAACGAGGTACCGTCGGAGGGCAAGCGTGAAATCATCATCGGCGGCAAGAACTGGGGTTCAGGCTCAAGCCGCGAACACGCCGCATGGGCCATCGCAGGCTACGGAATCCGCGTAGTGATCAGCTCATCGTTCGCCGACATCCACCGCAACAACCTCCTGAACTGCTTCGTACTGCCAGTCATCGTGAGCGAGGAGTTCCGTCAGGAGCTGTTGGCCACCGTCGCCAACGACGCCAATGCTGTGGTGACGGTCGATGTGCCTAACCAGACCGTCACGAACGAGACTACAGGCCACTCGGAGAAGTTCGAAATCAACGGCTACAAGAAGTATTGCTTGCTGAACGGCTACGACGACATCGACTACCTCCTCTCGAAGAAGGATGCCATCGAGCAGTTTGAAAAAAGCAAGTGCTGCTAAACCATAAAAAAGGGAGGTAAAGAAACGGAGTGTTTCCTTAGCTCCCTTTTTATTCTTTGTGTGACTGTCGTGTCGCACCCGCTACGCGATTTTTCGTCGGCCGACAGCAAAATCCCGCACCATAATATTCCAAAAAACTTCCTACACTTGAAATTAGAAATACTTGATACAACGCTGCGCGACGGCGAACAGACCTCCGGGGTGGCATTCAGCGCGCCGGAGAAGCTCTCCATCGCACAAAAACTGCTCGAAGAGGTAAAGGTTGACCGCCTTGAAATCGCATCGGCACGCGTGAGCGACGGCGAGTTCGAGTGCGTCAAGAAAGTGTGCGCCTGGGCTACGGAATCGGGCTACATCGACCGCATCGAAGTGCTCGGATTCTGCGACAACGGTGCCTCCATCGACTGGATTTGCCGTGCCGGCGGACGTGCCATCAACCTGCTGTGCAAGGGATCGGAAAAGCATTGCACGGCGCAGCTCAAAAAAACGCCCGAAGAGCATTGGGCCGACGTGCGCAAAAACGTGCTCATGGCACGCAAGGCCGGATTGTCGGTCAACATCTACCTCGAGGACTGGAGCAACGGCATCCTCCACTCGCCCGACTATGTGACGAAGATGGTCGAGACCCTCAGCGACCTGCCGATCCAACGGTTCATGTTGCCCGACACACTCGGCATCCTCGCACCTCACCAGACCAAGAAGCTGATGCGCCAGATGGTGCAGACCTTCCCCGCGCTCCACTTCGACTTCCATGCGCACAACGACTACGACCTCGCTGTGGCCAACGTGCTTGCAGCAGCCGAAGCCGGTTGCCGTGGTGTGCACACGACGGTCAATGGTCTGGGTGAACGTGCCGGAAACGCATCGCTCAGCAGCGTGGTGGCAGTGCTCAACGACATGCTGCCCGAAGTGGAGGTCGGCGTCGTCGAACAGAGCATCAACTCCATCAGCCGCATGGTCGAGAGCTACTCGGGCATCGCCACAGCGGCCAACACGCCAATCGTGGGCGAAAACGTCTTCACACAGACGGCCGGAGTCCATGCCGACGGCGACAAGAAAGGGCATCTCTACATCAACGCCCTGCTGCCCGAACGCTTCGGCCGCAGCCGCGAATATGCTTTGGGCAAGATGTCGGGCAAGGCCAACATCGAACAGAACCTCAAACTGTTGGGCATCAACCTGAGCGACGACGACATGCGCCGCGTCACCAAGCGCATCAACGAGATGGGCGACAAGAAGGAGCACGTCACCATCGACGACCTGCCATACATCATCGCCGACGTGCTGCACCACGAAGCCCCGTCCGACCGCATCCGGCTGCTCAGCTACATGGTCTCGACGGCTTACGGACTGCATCCACAGGCTGTTGTCAAACTCGAAATCGACGGGCAGGCCTACGAGGAGAGTGCAACGGGCGACGGTATGTTCGACGCATTCGTGCGCGCCGTACGCCACATCTACCGCCTCAAGCTTGGCCGCACCTTCCCATGGCTCACCAACTACGCCGTCACCATCCCGCCCGGAGGCCGCACCGACGCCCTCGTCCAGACCGCCATCTCGTGGGAGTACGAAGGCAAGGTCTATCGCACACGCGGCCTCGATGCCGACCAGACGGAAGCCGCCATCAAGGCCACCATCAAGATGCTCAACCTGCTGGAAATGGACAGATAACACACAGAAAACGGGGATTGGATGCCCCGTTTTTGTTTTTTTACAACGGAATAAACAGAAACAAACAGAAAAGCACAGAAAATTTAGTATATTTCCCGTGTCTTTCAGATTTTTCCGTGTTTTTCTGTGAATAAAACGCCATTATGACCCAACCCAAATTCATCATCACGCTCGACGGACATCTGCGGCTCGGCATGGTCGAAATGCACAAGGACCTGCTACAACCGGGCGACCAATGCATCGGCGGCGGATACTACCGTTTCGACTACGTGACCAACCGCATCGTGCTGAGCCGCAGCTCATACGACTTCGGAGTGCCCAAATGGCACGTGCTCGACGAACTGCAAGTGCCTGCCGTCTATCGCGGCCTGCGCCTCATCTACCAGTACGACGACGGCGAACACGACGACATCGACCTGAGCGACATGCTCAAAATATCGTACTACGAATAGGAGCAACGCCGCCCGCCGATGCGACATCGGCCACAACCGCAAAAATCGGAGCCATTCGCCGCACTACGCGGATTTTGCATCGGCCGACGCATCGGAAGCAGCCAATTTCTTGCTTTTTTCAATATTTTTTTCGACTTTTGCGCGCGAAAAACATCGTGCACAATCGTTGCCGACGACGCAAAAAAAGAAATCTCACTTGTGGAATAACCAACCAAAACATAGCTTACTTATGAAAAAGACATTCCTTACCGCAATGCTGCTCGGTATGGCCGCATGCATCGGCACCGTCTGGGCCGACAGCGACGTCACAGCCGAAAAGAGCGAACAGAACACGCCGAAGGGCTGGCCGACAGTGCAGCTGCCGAACATCGCCGCCATCACATCGGCCAACACTTTCAGCATCGAAGACTACGGTGCATCGACATCGGCCGTCGATAACGCATCGGCCATCAACCAGGCCATCACGGCAGCCAACAGCGCAGGCGGCGGCATGGTGGTCATCCCGGCCGGAACGTGGCTGTCGGGTCCGATTACGATGAAGAGCAACGTGGTGTTCCACATCTCGGCAGGCGCGACCATCAAACTGCTGCCATTCGCCGGCGTCAACGTCGTGCCGACAGCGGGCGACGGCAAATATCCCATCGAGTCGGGCTCGTCGGGCAACTACAACTACGTCGGCTTCATGACCAACGGCGGCGAGACAATCAGCAACGTCATCGTCGAGGGCGAAGGCACGACATCCATCATCGACGGACAGGGTGCGGCATGGTGGACCAACTACAAGTCCATCGGCACCCGTCCCTGCCTGATCCGCCTCGGCAAAGGCTCAGCGTTCCTGTTCCGCAACTTCAAGATGGTCAACTCGCCGGGCACCAACCTCACCCTCGGACAGAGCGGCAACGCCAAGCACTTCACCGTGCACGACGTGACAATCTCGGCACCGTCGTCGAGTGCATCAAACCCATCGCACAACACCGACGGAATCCCGGTGTGGGGTCCCTACGTGAATATCTACAACTGCAACATCTCGACGGGCGACGACAATGTGGTGTTCGACAGCAACTCGCAGTACGGCCACGTCTGGAACTGCACCTTCGGCGACGGACATGGCGCATCGATGGGCAGCTACACCTCCAATGTGCACGACCTGCTGTGGGAAGACATCACCTTCAAGGGCACCGGCGCAGGCTTCCGCCTCAAGTCGAACTACGACCGCTCGGGCAACGTCTATAACATCACCATGCAGAACTGCACAATGACCGGCGTGCAGGATCCGATCTACATCACGATGTGGTACGACACGCATCCGACGCCCGGCGATGCCACCTGCAAGGCAGACACAATCACGCCCTACACCATGGAGTTCCACGACATCAAGTTCAAGAACATCACGTCGATCGGCACAGCCTACAACACAAGCGTGAAGCACTACTTCCCGGTCTTCATCCTCGGCCGTCCGAACAGCAAAGTCCACGATGTGACGTTCGACAACGTGCAGATATCGGCCGCAAAAGGCATGTTCCTGGCCTACTGCGAAGGCATCACGTTCAAGAACAGCTGCAACATCAAAAACTCGCAGAGCACCTCTACGCGAGTCCAGAGCACGAGCTTCGACTACAGCTTTGTGGGCAACATCGACGGCACGGCCAATGCCACCTACGACGGCGAAGACGAGGAGGAAGAGGAGATTGACGACAGCGGCGTGACAGGCACATTCTTCTCGATGACCGACTTCACGATCGAAAGCATCTCAGTCGGAGCCGGAGCCGACCTCGACCTGGCCAACTACGCGACCATCACCGGCGGCTCGGCCACATTGCACAACGGCCACGCATCGAGCGCATCCAACCTGGTACGCAACGGCGGCTTCTACGTGGGCAACAGCGGCGGCTCATACCTCAAAGTGACGCTCGACAATCCACTCAAGGAGGGCGACGTGCTCACCACAACAGGCGGCGACGGCGGTCTGGTCGATGTTGCAGCCTCGAAGGATGCGACCGACAACATCACGGGCAACAAGTTCACCTTCACGAGCCAATATGCCGGAATGAGCACCTTCTGCATCAGCCGTGGCAATGCCAAGCCGACAATCACATCGCTCAGCATCACACGCCCATCGAGCGACACTGGCATCAGCCACACTGCCGACACCGAGCCGACAGCCATCGACGCAATCTACACGCTGCAAGGCATCCGCATCGGCACGCTGCAATCGGGCTTCAACATCGTGAGGAGCAACGCCGGCACGGCCAAGAAACTGATTGTACGATAGGCCGAAGCCTCAGCAGACAACAGTTCCGCGAATGGAGCTGCATCGGACACGAATCGGACGAACCGGACACACGTCACGCAACCGGATTTGTAAGGTTCGTGTTCGCTTTGTGTCGAAAACCGGCTAAAAATCGCGTAGCCGGCGTTCCACAAGGATTTGTTTGGATAAATCGTGAAAAACGAGTAACTTTGCGGCGCTTTTTGCGAACATTTTTCACTAAAAATATTCATCGAACATGAAACTGAAATTAGCAGTCCTGCCGGGCGACGGTATCGGACCCGAAATCATGGAGCAGGGCTTGGCTGTGACCAAGGCCATCTGCGAGAAGTTCGGCCACGAGCTGAGCTACAAGTATGCAATCTGCGGTGCTGACGCCATCGACAAGGTGGGCGACCCATTCCCAGAAGAGACCTTCCAGACCTGTATGGAGGCCGATGCCGTGCTCTTCGCCAGCGTCGGTGACCCGAAGTTTGACAACAATCCGAACGCCAAGGTGCGTCCAGAGCAGGGTCTGTTGGCCATGCGCAAGAAGTTGGGCCTCT
>DFJU01000008.1:7889-13493 GCA_002373755.1 Bacteroidales bacterium UBA3663
GCCAACATCCGTCCTGTCACCACCTTCGACTGCCTCGTCCACAAGTCACCGCTGAAGGACGAAATCGTCAAGGGTGCCGACTTCATCTGCATCCGCGAGCTGACCGGCGGCATGTACTTCGGCCAGAAGAAGGAACTCGGCGTGAACGAGAACGGCGTTGAGGACGCATTCGACACGAACTACTACAGCCGCCCGGAAATCGAGCGCATCCTCAAGGTTGCCTACCAGTACGCCCGCCAGCGCCGCAAGCACCTCACCGTGGTCGATAAGGCCAATGTGCTGGCATCGAGCCGTCTGTGGCGCAAGATCGCCCAGGAGATGGCACCTCAGTATCCCGACGTCACGACCGACTTCATGTATGTCGATAACGCCTCGATGCGCATGATTCAGGAGCCACGCTTCTTCGACGTCATGGTCACCGAAAACACCTTCGGCGACATCCTGACCGACGAGGGTTCGTGCATCACCGGCTCGATGGGTCTGCTGCCATCGGCCTCAACGGGCGAACACACTCCAGTGTTCGAGCCAATCCACGGCTCATGGCCACAGGGCAAGGGTCTGAACATCGCCAACCCATTGGCCCAGATTCTGTCGGTTGCTATGCTGTTCGAGTATTTCGACCTGAAGGAGGAGGGCAAGCTCATCCGCGAGGCCGTCGATGCTTCATTGGACCAGAACGTCCGCACACCTGAAATCCAGGTCGAGGGCGGTGTCAAGTACGGCACAAAGGAGGTCGGCCAGTGGATCGTCGATTACATCAAGAAGAAATAAAAAAAATAATTTTCCAATAAAGTTTTTGCCTACGAATTATTCAATCCGTAGGCAAAAACATATTTATGCATATACAATTATGAAGCATTCTATCTTTATTGTTTTGTTCGGCTTGATGAGTATTATATGCAAAGCTCAATATAATTCTTCTACATATGTCATGCCTATTATTGTCTCAGGTGAGTCAGAAGACGACAAATTGGACAAAATCCGTTTTGATGACAATCTTTTGAAACAAAATCCAGCAACGAGGAATGCTTATAATAACTATCTTGATGATGTAAATAAACTTTCCAAAAAAAGTAAGATTTGGAGTTCTGTTGCATATACTGGATTAGCTATTGAATGTACTGCTTTTATACCCTTATTTATGTACCTAAATTCGGATGAAGAATTTAGTGACAATCCTGATTATTCAAAAGAAGATAGAGAATTGGGATGGACTATCGGTTTAGCATCAGTTGGATTTGTTGCATGTATCACAGGCGGCTGTAAAGCATTGTCATTTCATCGCAAAATAAACAACAGGAAAAAAGATTTTATATATTACCTAAAGACCCGTAATAACGGACTTGGAATAGTTGTCCTATTCTAAACAATTTTACTATGACTGAAGGCAATAACATCATAGTCAAAGGCGCACGCGTCAACATCGTAAAGGACATCGACATCGAAATTCCAACCGGACTGGCTGCTTGTCTGGGAACAGGATGACAACCAGCTTCGGCTCATACTTGTCGATACGGGGACTCATTCGGATTTGTTTTGAATATGCGGGGCACGTCAACAACGGCGTGCCTCGCTGTTTTGTTTTTATGCGGCGATGTTGCCCAGCTCTTTTTTTCAATGACGTTGGCCGAAAGTGCTTAAAAAACACTACCTTTGCCGCTGAAAAACAAACGTAAAACATAAAGGCTATGCAGACTTATACAGAAAATGTACAACTCACACTTCCCAATGTCGATATGGGGTTCCTGCGTGCCATTTCAAAAAAAATGGGATGGACGCTCAAGCGGGAGCGCAAAAGCGGCATTGAAAAAGGCCTCGATGATATCCGGAAGGGGAATGTCTATAAAGCCAAGAATTCCGAAGATTTGCTCAAACAGATTTTGGGCTAAGACTCATTCGGATTTATTTTGAATATGCGGGGCACGTCAACGATGGCGTGCCTCGCTGTTTTGTTTTTATGCGGCGATTTGGACAATCTGATTACCTAAAGGAACAAAAGTGAGCATAAAAGTTAATTTTTAAGGATATTATCTGATAAAATCAACTTTTATGTTTATTTTTGCGCTAAAACAGATGTAAAAATGGAGAAAGAACTGTTGATCGAATTGCTGGAAGAGGGCGAAAAAGTCAGTCTTTATTCACCTCGCTTTGAAGGCGAAGAATATACTGAATTTGAAAAATTCCTTTTGGCCTACAAAGACTCCCATCCCAGCGATGTGCAGATTATCATCCGTCGTCTTGACATCATCAAACAGAATGGAGCAGATGACCGCTATTTTCGATATGAAGGCACGACGCATGACAGAGTGATGGGACTTCCGTCATATCTGGACACTGCCCGACTCCGTTTGTATTGCCTCAATCTGAGCCATAAGGTACTAATCATTGGCAATGGCGGAGAAAAAACTACGCAAACATACGAAGAAGATGCCAACCTGCACAGATGCGTCCAGACACTCCAAAAGATAGACATCGAAATCAAACACAAGGAGCATAAACAGATTGTCACCATCATCGGCACAAAGTTGATTGGTCCATTAACATTCACTATAAACGACTGAAGCCTATGAAAACGAATAGAATCATGGATATGGTGCGTCAGGAAACGCCACCAGAAGTGAACAAGCAGGTTGACCTTTGTGTCGCCATCGCCAATCGAGTGTATGCCATCCTTGAACAAAAAGGGATGACCCAGCGCGATCTTGCGCGCATGCTCGGGAAAACCGAAACAGAGGTGAGCCGATGGCTGAGCGGAACTCACAATCTTACCATCGCCACAATTGCAAAAATTGCTGTGGCATTGGGTGACGACATCATAATGCCGACACACGGCTACGACTTTTCGATAAATGGCGAAAGACGG
Organism: Bacteroidales bacterium UBA3663; assembly: GCA_002373755.1. Classification (GTDB taxonomy): domain Bacteria; phylum Bacteroidota; class Bacteroidia; order Bacteroidales; family UBA3663; genus Liminaster. Next base: position 10,753 of record DFJU01000008.1, read on the forward strand.
ATCGTGGCAGACGAAACTCATTCGGACCAGTTTTAGCCATGTGGAATAAATCGGGGCACGTCAACAACGGCGTGCCTCGCTGTTTTAAAAGAAATGCTATTGAGGCACAACGCTAAAGTCGGATTTTATTCGTATCTTCGCACACTATTTCGATTGGAAACCCATAAGCATCATGGACAATAAAATAAAATCCGTCGCCGAACTACGCCAGCAGGCCAAGTCCGAAAGCATCCCGCACGATGCCAATGCGGAAGGCAACATCATAGTCAAGGGCGCACGCGTCAACAACTTGAAGAACATCGACCTCGAGATTCCGCGCGGCAAGCTGGTGGTCATCACCGGACTGTCGGGCTCGGGCAAGTCGTCGTTGGCCTTCGACACGCTCTACGCCGAGGGGCAGCGCCGCTACGTGGAGTCGCTTTCGTCGTATGCGCGCCAGTTCCTCGGACGAATGGGCAAGCCAGAGTGCGACTACATCCTCGGACTGCCGCCGGCCGTTGCCATACAGCAGAAGGTCATCGTCAGAAATCCGCGTAGCACCGTCGGCACATCGACCGAAATCTACGACTACCTGCGTCTGCTCTACGCCCGCATCGGCAAGACCATATCGCCCGTGAGCGGCGTTGAGGTGAAGAAGCACACGACGGCCGATGTGGTGGAATGTGCACAACGCCTGCCCGAAGGAAGTCGCGTAGCGCTGCTGGTGCGCGTCACGGTGCCCGAGGGTCGCACATTGGCCGAACATATCGAGGTGCTCACGAAGTCGGGATTCGCGCGTGCCGAGAGCGACGGCCACTTCATCCGCCTTGAGGAGGTCGCAGCCGCGCCGTTCAATCTGGTGGTTGACCGCCTGAAGGTGCCGTTTGCCGATGCTGCCGCGCTGAGCCGTTTCGGCGATTCGGTCGAGACCGCATTCTACGAGGGCAACGGCGAGATGATGCTCAAGGCGTGGCTGCCCGACGGTAGCATCAGCGAAAACCTCTTCTCGAAGCGTTTTGAGGCCGATGGAATGACGTTCGAAGAGCCATCGGAGCTGATGTTCAACTTCAATTCGCCAATCGGCGCCTGTCCCACGTGCGAAGGCTTCGGCAAGGTGTTGGGCATCGACGAGAACTTGGTCATCCCGAACAAGACGCTCTCGGTGTTCGAGGACGCCGTGGTGTGCTGGCGCGGCGAGAAGATGGGCGAATGGAAGAAATACTTCATCCAGGGCGTGCAGAAAGTGCCCCTCAGCAACGGGCAGACATTCCCCATCCATCGGCCATACTACCAGCTCACACAAGAGGAGAAAGACCTGCTGTGGAAGGGCTATCCGCCCGTGCTGGGCACCAACAAGGAGGACCGTTGGGACAAGGTGGTGTATGGCTTGGACGACTTTTTCCAGATGGTGTCGGAGAACCTCTACAAGATCCAGTACCGCGTCATGCAGGCACGCTATCGCGGCAAGACGGTATGTCCGACGTGCCACGGCGACCGCCTGAAGAAGGAGGCCGGATATGTGCACGTGGGCGGCAAGACCATCACCGAAGTGGTGCGCATGAGCGTGCGCGAGCTGATTCCGTTCTTCAACGGCCTCGACGCGCAGCTGAACGAACATGACCGTCTGGTGGCCAAGCGTCTGCTCACCGAGATACGCAACCGCCTGCACTTCCTCGACGAGGTCGGCCTGTCGTACCTGACGCTCGACCGGCTGAGCAATTCGCTGTCGGGCGGCGAGTCGCAACGCATCAACCTGGCCACGTCGCTCGGCTCGGCACTGGTCGGCTCGATGTACATCCTGGACGAACCGAGCATCGGCCTCCACAGCCGCGACACCGACCAGCTCATCCACGTGCTACGCGAGTTGCGCGACTTGGGCAACACGGTCATCGTCGTCGAACATGACGAGGAAATCATACGTGCGGCCGACTATCTGATTGACATCGGCCCCGAAGCCGGAACCAATGGCGGACGTGTGGTCTATCAAGGTCCGATCGACCCGTCGTGGCTCAAGAATGGGGCATCGGCCGACGAAAAAAATCGCGTAGCAGCGTCCTACACCGCACGTTTCCTGCTCGGACTGGAACGCATCGACGTGCCGAAGCAGACGCGTCCGTGGAGCAGCTACATCGAGGTTTGCGGTGCCGTCGAAAACAACCTGAAGAACATCGACGTGAAGATTCCGCTGGGCGTGATGACGGTGGTGACCGGCGTGTCGGGCTCGGGCAAATCGACGCTGATCCGCGACATCCTCTACCGTGGCCTGCAACGCCAGCTCGACGAGGCGGGCGACGCTCCGGGCGCATTCTCGGGCCTGAAGGGCGACGTGAAACGCATCCGCCACATCGAATTCATCGACCAGAACCCCATCGGCAAATCGACCCGCAGCAACGCTGCGACCTACCTGAAGGCGTACGACGAAATCCGCCGCGTGTTCGCCGACCAGCAGATGGCCAAGCAGCTGGGCATGACGGCGGCGACCTTCTCGTTCAACGTGGAGGGCGGCCGATGCGAGGAGTGCAAGGGCGAGGGCACGATTACGGTCGAGATGCAGTTCATGGCCGACCTCGTGATGGAGTGTGAGGCTTGTCACGGCCAACGCTTCAACAGCGACGTGCTCGAGGTGAAATATCACGGCAAGAACATCGCCGAGGTGCTCGACATGACGGTCGATGAGGCGGTCGCCTTCTTTGCCGACGAGCCGAGCGTAGTGCGCCGCCTCGTCCCGCTGCAAAAGGTCGGACTGGGCTACATCAAGCTCG
>DFJU01000029.1 GCA_002373755.1 Bacteroidales bacterium UBA3663
GGCATCGTCACCAACCGCGACCTCCGTTTCCAGAAGGACATGAACCGTCAGATCAGCGAGGTAATGACATCGACCAACCTCGTTACAACCCACGTCGGAACCGACTTGATTACTGCGGCCGACATCCTTCAGGAAAACAAGATCGAGAAGCTTCCTGTGGTTGATAACGACGGCCGTCTGGTCGGCCTCATCACCTATAAGGACATCACCAAGGCCAAGGACAAGCCCAATGCCTGCAAGGACGAGAAGGGCCGTCTCCGCGTAGCTGCCGGTGTCGGTGTGACGGGCGACGTGATGGATCGCGTAGCTGCCCTCGTCGAGGCTGGCGTGGATGCTGTCGTGGTCGATACCGCTCATGGTCATTCGGCCGGCGTGGTCGGTGTGTTGGAGAAGATCAAGGCTACCTACGACTGCATTGACGTCGTTGTCGGCAACATCGCAACCGGCGAAGCTGCAAAGTATTTGGCCGATGCAGGTGCTGACGCTGTCAAGGTCGGTATCGGTCCTGGTTCCATCTGCACTACGCGAATTGTGGCCGGTATCGGTGTGCCGCAGCTCTCGGCCGTCTATGATGTTGCATCGGCCCTGAAGGGTACAGGCATTCCGTTGATTGCCGATGGCGGTATCCGCTATTCGGGCGACATCGTCAAGGCCATTGCCGCCGGTGGCTACAGCGTCATGTTGGGCGGTCTGTTGGCCGGTGTCGAGGAGTCGCCAGGCGAGACCATCCTGTTCAACGGCCGTAAGTTCAAGGCCTATCGCGGCATGGGTTCGCTCGATGCCATGCAGGCCGGTTCGAAGGATCGTTACTTCCAGTCGGGCGAGGTCGATGTCAAGAAACTCGTTCCGGAAGGCATCGTGAGCCGTGTGCCATACAAGGGCACTCTGCTGGAGGTGATTTACCAGATGATTGGCGGTCTGCGTGCCGGTATGGGCTACTGCGGCGCCAAGGACATCCCGACGCTCCACGCTACGTCGAAGTTCACCCGCATCACCAACGCGGGCATTCTGGAGAGTCACCCGCACGACGTCACCATCACCAAGGAGGCTCCGAACTATTCTGCACCATCAATGTAAGACGATAATTATGACGCAGCCCCTTGTCCATCGACAGGGGGCTACGTTTTAGTTATGAGTTGAGAATTAAGAGTTAAGAAATAAGAGTTACGCGTTCAAAATCTGATTCTAATGAAAAATTTCCTGCGTTCCCTGCTCTTTCTGTTTTTGGCCAATGGCATTATCTCATCGGCCAAGGCCCAGACGCACTACGTGATGATTGAGACCAATATGGGCAACATGAAGGTGATGCTCTATGACGACACGCCGAATACGACGGCCAATTTCCTCAAGAAGGTGCGCGAGGGATACTACAACGAGACCCTCTTCGGCCGCGTCATCCAGAGTTTCATGATTCAGGGCGGTGCGCCCGACTCGCGTAACGCCGGTCCTGGCTGGAGCCTCGGCTATGGCGACATCGACGAGGAGATCGACGGCGAAATCCGCCCCAACCACATCCCGAAGAAAGGAGCATTGGCCGCACCCCACCGCGAACATATCAAGAACAGCGATATGTCGATGTTCTTCATCGTGCAGGGCTATGTGCAGAGCAAGGAGTACTGGAAAGGCTGGGAGAAGGTCAACAACGCCGATGCGCGCAATGCCGCCAAGAAGAAGGTGATGACATCGGCCGTAAAAGCGCGTATGCAGGTCTTGAAGGACAGCATCCAACTGATGAAAGACAGCGTCCAGACGGTGCGTAACATGCTGATTAGCTTACCCGTTGTGACCGACAGTACGCTGATCAAGCAGTTACAGCAGGTCAAGGAGGAGAGCAACGCCATGGGCCAAAAATACAACGACTATGTGCGCTCGCTGAACCAGAAGATTGACAGCGTGGCGCGCGCTACACCGGGCACCCGTTTCTTCACAGACGACGAACTTGAGGCCTACAGCACCGTCGGCGGCGCCTATCACCTCTATATGGACTACACCATCTACGGCGAGGTCGTCGAGGGCTTGGACGTCATCGACAAGATTGCCGAGCTTGAAACCAATGCGGCCGACCGTCCACGCAAGGATGTGCGCATGAATATCCGCGTAATCAAGTGATGATTTGTGGCCGATGGCATTAAATCCTTAAACCAATGAAGACCTCCATCCGCTTCTATAAAGACCGCGAAGTGCGTGCCATTTGGGACGATGAACGTGCCAAGTGGTGGTTCTCCGTGCTTGACGTGGTGGGCGCAATCAATGAGCAGGACGATTATGCAAAAAATCGTAACTATTGGAAGTATCTGAAAAACAAGCTGAAACAGGAAAATAATCAACTGGTTAGTGTCACTACCCAGTTGAAATTGATGGCACCGGATGGAAAGATGCGATTGTCGGATGTGCTTGATTTTGATGGAATTACAGCATTGGCCAAAACAATCAAAAACGACAAGTCCGTTGGCTTCCTTGACTGGTTCACCTACAGCGACAACACCATCGACGGCAAGAGCAAGAAAAAGGCGTACGAATTTATGGAGGGCAACCTTGTGGACGATGGCGATGTCGGCACGACCAAGGGCCTGCAGCAGATTCATGCCTATCTGTTCGGTGGATTGTATGATTTCGCGGGCAAAATCCGCACCAAGACCATTTCGAAGGGTGGATTCACCTTTTGCGTTGCGCAATATTTGGAACAGGCATTGCAGACCATCGACCGAATGCCCGAAAATACGTTCGACGAGATAGTTGATAAATATGTCGAGATGAACGTGGCGCATCCTTTCATGGAGGGCAACGGCCGAAGCACCCGCATCTGGCTCGACTTGATTTTGAAAAAGCGGTTGAAACGGTGTGTTGATTGGAGCCGAATCAACAAAAATGACTATCTAAGTGCTATGGAACGGAGCAGTGCCGACAGTTCGGCCATTCGTGGGTTGCTGGCCAATGCGCTTACCGACCGTATCGACGACCGCGAAATCTTCATGAAGGGCATCGACTATTCGTATTATTATGAGGAGAATTGAGAATTGTTGGTTATGACCAAACGAAAAAAAGCGACTTTCGGGTCGCTTTTTTCATTGTCTTCAAATCATCGCTTCGGTCACGCGGGCTTCCCAATCGGCAGGAAACCAGTTGCTTACGTCAGCTGGAGCATTGGCAAAGATGCCGAACATCGCCGAGCCGGAACCCGACATCGCGGCATAGAGCGCGCCGTGGTCGTAGAGTGCATCTTTGGCCGAAGCCAGTTCGGGGTGGAGAGGGAAGACCGATGCCTCGAAGTCGTTGCGCACGGCGTCTTTCCATTGTTCGATGGGCAGTTGCAAGAGTTCGTCGAGCGATGTTTCAGGCTCGGCCGGATGCACGTTGCTGTAGGCCTCCTTGGTGCTCACGCCGAAAGGCGGTTTGACCACGACGATGAATTTTCCGCGTAGTGAGAGCGGGTGCGGAGCCAGTTCATGGCCGATGCCTTCGCAATACTGTGCCGTGGCCGATGCCGGTTCGTCGAGCAGGAAGCGACAGCGGATGAAGAAGGCGCAGTCGGCACCCATTGCGGCGGCTTCGCGGACGAGTTCGTCGTCGGTCAAAGGCAGGTCGAAAAGCCTGCGCAACAGCAGCAGGGTGTAGGCTCCGTCGCTGCTTCCGCCGCCCAATCCGGCACCGAAAGGAACACGCTTTTCAAGATGGATGCAGCATCCAGGCAGTGTGGGGAAGATGTTTCGCAATCGGCGGTAGGCCTTCACGCAAAGGTTCTGTTCGGGGTCGCCGCCGATGGCGATGCCCGTCTGCACAAGCCGGCAATGTCCAGCCTCGCCTTCGGGCAGGATTTCGAGCGCGTCGTGCCAATCGATGGGGTAGAAGAGTGTCTGGAGGATGTGGTAGCCGTCTTCCGGCCGACGACGGCACACGAACAGGCCGATGTTTATTTTCGCGTTGGGGAATGCGATTACTTTATCGTTCATATTTGATATTGGATTTGCGGCGCAAAGGTAGCAAATCCGAACAATCCAGACAAGTTTGCAATTGACAAAATGGCATACTTTCTTCTTTTGCGATTTTTGGTATGATTATTGCTATAAATAGTTGTGGCTTGTCGTACCCCGTGTGGGGCAATGGCATCGGCCACCACCAGAAATCAGATTAAAAACATAAAAACTAAATAAAATGAAACAGAACGAAAAAATCGAAAACGAAGAGTTGAAGAAAGAGACCGAAATGCAGGAACCAACATCGGATGCTGCAGAACAAGCCGCTGAAAATGAGGCCGAAAAGCCCGTCGAAGAGGCCGATCCGTTGGCCGAGATGGAAGCAAAATTGGCCGCTCAGAAAGACCAGTATCTGCGTTTGATGGCCGACTTCGACAACTATCGAAAGAACCAGCTGAAAAAGACCAACGACCTGCTGACCTACGGCGGCGAGGAGGCTTTCAAGAAGCTGCTGCCAATCATCGACGACTTCGAACGCGCCGTCGAACACAACGAAAAGACTGAAGATGTTGCGGCTCTGCGCGAAGGTTTCAAGTTGATTTACGGCAAGTTGCGCACCTATTTGGAGCAAAATGGCGTGACCGTCATCCCTGCCGCTGCTGGCGACGAATTTGACGAGAACGTGCACGAGGCCATCACGATGTGTCCAGCTCCGGCACCGGAGTTGAAGGGCAAGCTCGTCGATTGCGCAACCAAGGGCTACAAGTACAAGGATAAGGTCATCCGCATTGCCAAAGTCGTTGTCGGCGAATAAGTTCTTGTCTTTTTTTGAACGCAGAAGATGTGGACACAATGATTTGAACTGAGATTTGACCGTCCGACATCGGTCAGCAGTGAAAAAAATCAGTTTTTTACATGTTAAATCTGCGTCAAACGCGTTCCAAATAAATAGAAAGAGAAATGGCAAAGAGAGATTATTATGAGGTGCTCGGCCTCAAGAAAGGGGCCAGCCTCGATGAAATAAAGAAGGCTTACCGCAAGTTGGCTGTCAAATGGCATCCCGACAAGTGGCAGCAGGCATCCGAAGCCGAAAAGAAGAAGGCCGAAGAGAACTTCAAGGAGCTTGCCGAGGCGTACGATGTGCTCTCTGACGATCAGAAACGCGCACGTTATGACCAGTTCGGTTTCAATGCTCCTGGCGGCGGTTTCGGCGGCAATGGAGGTGCCAGCTACGGTGGTTTCAGTGCCGATTTCGACCCGATGGACATCTTCAACTCCTTCTTTGGCGGTGCTGGTGGCCGACGCGGTGGCCGTGGCAACTTCGGCGGCTTCAGCTTCGACGGTGCTACGTTTAACTTCGGCAGTGGCAATGGCGGTTTTGGTGGTTTCGGCCGACAGCGCATGAAGGGTGCCGACCGTCGTATCACGTTGAAGGTCACGCTTCAGGAGGTCGCTACCGGCGTCACGAAGAAGGGCAAGATACAAGGCGAGGAAATCGCCATCCCATTGCCGGCAGGTGTTAGTGAAGGACAGGTCTTCACCATCCCGGGCAAGGGCAATCCATCGCCATACGCAGGCGGAGAACCGGGCGATCTGCTCATCAACATCGAAGAGATTCCTGACAAGGAGTTGCTACGCGACCACGAGGATTTGGTCTATAACCTTGCGTTGCCGTTCTGCACGGCGGCATTGGGCGGTACGGCCGAGGTTCCGACTTTGACGGGGCGTGTTCGTCTTACGGTCAAACCGGGCACGCAGTCGGGTTCGATGTTGCGCCTGAAGGGACAAGGTCTGCCGAAAGCGGACGGTTACGGCAAGGGCGACCTCATCGTCAATGTGTTGGTCTATGTGCCTGAGACGTTGACCGATGCCGAGCGCAAGACCATCGAGTCGCTCCGTTCATCGGCCAACATGCAACCCACGGAAGAGAGGCGTCAGAGCATGTTTTCGCGCATCCGTCACTTGTTTGAGCGAAAGTGAAAATGAACAATATAGGCTAAAGGCTCCCCATCGGACAAAACCGATGGGGAGCCTTTGTTTTTATTTCAGTTTATTTACTTTATGACGTCAACGCCCATGTAAGGAACGAGTGCTTCCGGCACCTTGATTGTGCCGTCGGCCTGCTGGTAGTCCTCCATGATTGAGGCGACGATGCGAGGCAGAGCCAGGGCCGAGCCGTTGAGCGTGTGGCAAAGCTCAATCTTCTTGTCGGCCGACTTGCGGTAGCGGCACTTCAAGCGGTTGGCCTGATAGGTGTCGAAGTTCGAAACGGACGATACCTCCAACCAGCGCTTCTGGGCTGCTGAATATACTTCGAAGTCGTAGCAGATGGCGCTTGTGAAAGACTGGTCGCCGCCGCACAGACGCAGGATTCGGTATGGCAGACCCAGCTTCTGGAGCAAGCCTTCAACGTGGGCAAGCATCTCCTTGTGGCTCTCTGCGCTGTGTTCTGGAGTGTCGATGCGGACAATCTCAATCTTCGAGAACTCGTGCAGACGGTTCAAGCCGCGCACATCCTTGCCGTAGCTACCGGCCTCACGACGGAAACACTGTGTGTAGGCGCAGTTCTTGATAGGCAGCTGAGCCTCGTCGATGATGACGTCGCGGTAGATGTTGGTGACAGGAACCTCGGCCGTTGGAATCAGGTAGAAATCGTCAACCTCGCAGTGGTACATCTGACCCTCCTTGTCGGGCAGCTGACCTGTGCCATAGCCCGAAGCCTGGTTGACCACTGTTGGCGGCATGATCTCCTCGTAGCCGGCTTTCGATGCCTCGGCCAGGAAGAAGTTGATGAGTGCGCGCTGCAGACGGGCGCCAAGTCCGCGATAGACGGGGAAACCTGCGCCGGTAATCTTGACGCCAAGGTCGAAGTCGATGAGGTTCAGGTTCTTGGCCAATTCCCAGTGAGGCAGTTTTGCGTTGGGGTAGTCCGGGTTGGTGTCCCAGTTGCCGACGGTGTCTTTGCCGATGACACATTCCTTCAGGTTCGACTTTACGACCCAGTTGTCTTCGGCGCACGAACCTTCCGGCACCTCGTCGTATGGAATGTTCGGAATCTGGCAGAGCATCTTGACGATCTCCTCCTCAAGGGCGGCCTTCTTCTCGTCCAATGCCTTGCTTGCCGTCTTCAGCTCGGCCACTTCGGCCTTTGCAGTTTCGGCCTCGGCCTTCTTGCCCTCCTTCATCAGGGCACCGATGCTCTTGGCGAGCTGGTTGCTCTTGGCCAAGTTCTCGTCGAGCTCCTTCTGGGTGGCGCGACGCTCCTGATCTTTGGCGATAACGGCGTCGATGGCCTCCTTTGCATTGTTGAAATGCTTCTTATTCAAACCGGCAATAACGCGATCGTACTGCTCGGTGATCAATTTCATTGTTAACATATTGGTAGAAAATTTAAGAAGGACAACCGACAACTGAGTGTTCAGATGTCAATTGTCCTTTGTTAATTTCAGTGGACTTGTCGTTTATGACAGTGGTTCTACGCTGACGTACGACTTGTTCTCGCGCTTGCGGGTGAATACAACCTTGCCGTCGATGAGAGCGAAGAGGGTATCATCCTTGCCGAGACCTACGTTGAGGCCTGGGTTGTGCTTTGTGCCGCGCTGACGAACGAGGATGTTGCCAGCCTTGACGATTTCGCCACCAAATTTCTTAACACCGAGTCGTTTGCTATGTGACTCACGGCCGTTCTTCGAACTACCTACACCTTTTTTGTGTGCCATAGTGCTTGTTTCCTTTCTTTTTAATAAGCGAAACCGCTTGGTTATGCAACAATAGACTTAATTAACACCTCGGTAAAGTGCTGACGTGAACCGATGAGCTTGTCGAAGCCCTTGCGACGGATCTTGTGGAACACTTTGATCTTCTTACCGCGTACCTCTACCTGAGATACCTCTGCTACGACCTTGGCACCTGCTACGACTGGAGTACCTACGGTGATAGCACCTTCGTTGTTCACGAGGAGCACCTTGTCGAAAGTGAGCTCGTCACCAACTTTTGCATCTGCGATGTTCAGAACGCAGATTTTCTGATCTGGCTCAACAGCGAACTGCTGGCCCTGAATCTCAACAATTGCGAACATTTGTTCAATAAAACTTTAATAGTTTCTCCGCGAGGCGAATCCCCAAACGTCGGGTCTTGCTTTGATGAGCCTCAACTCGGAATCAGCGCGCAAAGGTAGTCTTTTTTGCGTTCGATGCGCCTTTCTGCCAGTCAAAATCGCTCATTTTTGTCTGATTCTCTTTGCGCTACGCGATTTTTTTAACCTCGGCCTGCCATTTTTACGGTCGATGTTGCACGAAAATAGAATCCGGCAGGCTTTTTTCGCGGTCGATTTGTCGCATCTGGCAAAAACAGTGCGGCGAAGATTTCCGTCGGTCGGAGAGTCTTCGCCGCATTCAGTGCCGTTTCAGTCGGACTTGTGAAAAATGCCTTTTCAGACAATCTTTTCAAGTTCGCTGATGTTCTTGCTGACCATCTCGTCGGTCACAACGTAGTTCTGGAGCGAGCCGGAGAGGTACTGGTCGTAGGCGGTCATGTCGATCAGGCCGTGACCTGAGAGGTTGAAGAGGATGACCTTCTCTTCGCCCGTCTCCTTGCACTTGTTGGCCTC
>DFJU01000158.1 GCA_002373755.1 Bacteroidales bacterium UBA3663
ATCCTGCAAAATGAGCTATACGCCTCAAATAAGTCCGCAATGCTATGGAATTTGGCATTGCGGACTTGTCTGTCATTTCCCTTTGGGTCCATTATGGTTTGGGCCACTCGGTACGCCATCCTTTGTCGAAGGGAAATTTGGTCCTGGACATGGTTTTCTTGATCTTTTCATAATCAAAAAAATAAAGTTTTGCTACTCTTTGCTGGATTTTCGCTATTACCATCGGATATGATTAATTATCCGGTGCAAAGATGCTCCATTTCTAACAAGATTACAAATTTCGGGAAAAGGTCACATTTTCTTACGTATTAATTGTATGCGATTTCTTTCTCGAATCTTCTTTCTGGTTTCAAAGAAACAAGTTTTCTTTGGACCATTGTTCATTATATCGTAAATGTATTCTATTGTTTTACGTGCTTCTTTGGTTAGAAACAGATGTGCTCCATTGGGCAAAATCAATATATCATTTTTTATTTTATAGTCGCAATTACAATATATATTCGAAGAGCCAGCTTTATTTAAACCAGAAAGACAAGCTAAAGGGTTCTTTTCAAGATTATCTATTATCTTCTTAACACTATAATCGTCTCGTGAAATAAATGGTTCTTCCCTATCTCTAACAAAAACTAAAGCTCCACCTCGAGACAAGTGGTGACCTTTATAGGAACCTTTAGATGCAATTGCTAACAGTTCAGAAAAATTGAAAACATGAAACTCTGTCTTGTAATGGCATTCATCTCCATTATCCTTTTCGAGGCAATTTAAATCTTTATCATTATAGATAGGAATAACCAACTCTTCTTTAGGTTCTTCGTCGTTAAAATTGTACATAGGCATAAATTCAAATTATCGACCATTTTGCCTTTTATCGGCCATTTATCGACCACTTCCTTGAAGTTTAATGCTTTTTCTTCATCAACTCCTTGGCGCAGGCGACGGCCTGGTTGGCATTGTCGGTATAGGCATCGGCGCCGATGCGGTCGCAGAACTCTTGCGTAACGGGAGCGCCGCCAATCATCACCTTGACCTGATCGCGGATGCCGGCATCGCGTAGCGCCTGAAGCACTTCGGGCATGTAGGTCATGGTGGTGGTGAGTAGGGCTGACATGCTCAGGATGTCGGCCTTCTCGCGCTTTACAGCTTCGACGAACTTGTCGGCAGGGACATCGATACCAAGGTCAACGACCTCGAAACCGGCACCTTCGAGCATCGAGATGACGAGATTCTTGCCAATGTCGTGCAGGTCGCCCTTGACCGTACCGACCACCACTTTGCCGAGGCTTTCCACCTGCGACGAAGTGCCGTGCTCCGACTGAAACTGCTTGATGACGGCCATGGCCGCCTTCATCGTCTTGCCCGCCATAAGCAGCTGTGGCACAAAGGCTTTTCCCTCCTCAAACCGAGTTCCGAGCACGCTCATTGCCTCAATCATTCCGTTGATGATGTCGCCGCCAGCCTTACCATCGGCCAAAAGGTCGTTCACTACGCGAGTTGCATCGGCCACCTTGCCGCCCAAAACGGCCTGCTGCAAGGGCGAGAGATTGTTGTTGGCCGATGGCGTTGCCGTCGCATCGGTCGTGGCTTGTGTCGTGTTGCCCGATGAGACACGTCCCGGAATGTGCGGACTCACGTAGCAGCCGGGCGCCGTCTCGACCAGTTCGGCGAGGGCGTGCATGTGACCGTCGTGCGTGCCGCAGCAGCCGCCCACGATGTTGATGAGATGCTCGTCGAACATCGGCCACATCTGCCTCTGGAAGAGGTCGGGCTGCGTGGGGAAGACACCGTCGGCATCGGGAATTCCGGCATTGGGGAACACCGAAATGAAGTACGGCGTCTCGTTGGCCAAGCGGCGCGTCAGGTCGGTCACCATCGGAATGTCGGGGTTGCAGTTGATGCCCACCGAGAGCACGTGATAGTCGGGATGCAGCTGCTTGCAGAAGTCGATGACGTTCTGGCCGACCATGTTGTAGCCCTCGGCCGTGCGCACCGTGAAACTCAGCATCAGCGGCACGCGGATTCCGGTCTTCTGCATTGCGGCCAATGCTCCGTGCAGGTATGCCTCGCAGTTCTGCGTGTCGAAGATGGTCTCGTTGAGTAGGCCATCGACGCCAGCTTCCAACTGCGCCTCGCACTGCTCCTGATAGATTTCGGCCAACTGCTCGAAGGTCAGTTTCGCGCCGTCCATCGAAATCGTTTCGCGCGTCGGACCCGCTCCGCCCAGCACGTAGCGCGGTTTCTTTGGGTTGGCCAACGTGAAGGCATCGGCCACCTGACGCGCCAACCGACAGGCCGCTACGTTGATTTCGCGCACCTGACCGGCAAACTGCTGGGGCAGCGAACAGCGTTGTGCGTTGAACGTATTGGCCGTAATGATGTCCGATCCGGCGGCGAGGAACCGGCGATAGATGTCGGCAATGACCTCCGGCCGCTCGATGCTCAGATATTCGTTGCTGCCGCTCGTCCCGGTGAGGTGCAACGCGTGAATGGTGGTGCCCATCGCGCCGTCGAAAATCAGGATACGTTCGCGCATCAGCTGCTCCAGCGGCGGTCGTTCTATGGCCAATGGCGCAGCTGCCACATCGGCCGATGCGAATCTGTTCATGGCCAATGCCGTTCCGCGCGGACGCAGTCTTTCGGCGCGCACCTCGGCGATGATGCGCTCGGCCTCGGCCACCTCAGCCTCGTTGTGGAAATCCATTTCGAGGTGCACGCCGTCGATACCGATGGCCTCCAGCAGCGGTTTGAGTTCGGCCAATGTGACCCACGAAATGAGCACACTCTTGCCGCCCGCCAGAATCTTGCGGTAGAGGTCGTACCACTTCGGCGAACCGCCCTGCGGCTGACCGACACCGGGTGTCCACTGGATGGCCTTCAACTCATTGATTTCGAGCAGGGCTGGCAGATGGTGCATCGCGCCCACGCCGTCCAAGTGGTAGATCGTGTATGGGATGCGCTGGCATTGTTCGCGGATGAACGGTTGCACGAAACGGCGGTAGTCATCGTCGCTCAACATGGTCGAGAGGTCACATTGCAGCTTGGTCATCTTGCCCGGCGCCCATGCCGAGAAGTAGCAGAAAGCCATCTCGTCGTCCTCGCGGATGATGTCGTACAGCTCGTCGAACACCTTGAAATAGGCATCGTTGATGCGCTGCATCTGCGCCTCAAGCACATCGGGCTGTTCGATGATGTCCATCATCACGCGGTCGGTGCCTTTCATGCCGGCCAGCACGTCGATGCCCTCCATCAGGTCGGGCATACCCACGTAGTAGTGGCCCTGCGCCCGTTTTTTGCAGGCTCGCAACAACTCCTTGTGCAACAGGAAGTTCGGGTGGTTCGGATTGAACTGGAAGTCGTCGGTGTAGTTCGGGTCGGGGTGAATCCAGATGGTGTCGTCGCCGCCCTCGAACTGTGCTCCAAGGATGGCCGACATCGAGCCTGGCCCCAACTGCGTGTTGGCCACAGGCAGCATATCGGCCTTGAGGCACGAGTGTCCGACGTACCAGTCGAGGTATTCGGCGCGCCATTCGGGGTCGAACCATTTCTGGTTATTGTCCTTCGGCACGGGTGCGCCCGGGATGATGTTGCCCGTGCCAAAACCGGTCGATTGCGCCTCGCGTACGGGTTCCTCGCCGGCGTATGGGCCGTGCGGCTTGACTCCGACCTGAAAGTGCTCCCACATGTTGAGCACGATGCCTTTATGGTTCCACCAATCAATGTAATGTTGCTTGGTTTCGGCCATGTTTTCCTTCCACGTTTTCATAGTTGAATAAGATTTTGTGATTAAAAATTCAATCCACGGAACTCTGTGTCGATGCGCAACGATTCACTACGCGACAAATCCATCTGGTCGGTGCAATCGACGTCGTCGGGATAGTACGGGATGACGCTGCCGGGACGTACGAATACGGGCATTTCGGCCAATGGGACACTGACGCGCTTGTACCATCGGCCGCCCTGCCAATGCCCGCCGGTGAAGAGGTGAACCCACTCGCCTTCAGGCAGATAGATGTCGCGGCAGTTGTCGCTGTTCATCACGGGGCAGACGAGGAACGTGTCGCCGAAGTAATATTCATCGTCGATGTGCCACACGGTCGGGTCGTCGGGATGATGGAAGAGCAGGGCGCGCACCATCGGATAGCCCGTCACGGTGCATTTTTCTGCTTGGCCGATAATGTATGGCAGAAGTCGGTAACGCAGTCGCCACCAACGCTTTACGATGGGCGCAATGGCCGGATACTCCCACGGTTCGCGCTTGCAGGTGCCGTGATAGCGCATGTGGGAGGTGAAGACGCCGAACTGGGTCCATCGGACATAAATATCGTCGTGCAGCGGCGAGTTCATGAAGTTGGGCAACGAGTGGAAACCAGGCACGTCGTGGCTCCAGAACGAGAATCCCGACAGGCCGAAGTGCAGGCCGCCCTTCAAGCTGCCCGCCATGCCGTCCCACGAATGGGCCGAATCGCCGCCCCAATGCAGCGGATAGCGTTGGCCGCCAGCCCAAGCCGATCGTCCCCACACGATGCCGTCGCCCGTCACGTCGCGCGTCACATCGAACGCACTACGCTGATACAGAATCGAGTAGATATTGTTCAGCTGCTCAGGAGTGCGGCCGTCGGCGTAGTGAGCATCCATGTGGATGTTTTCGCCGAAGTCGGTCTTGATGCAGGTCACGCCCAACTGCAAAAGGTCGCGTAGCAGGCCCTGATACCACTTGACGGCCTCGGGATTGGTGAAATCTATCGTTCCAGCATAGTCGAGCGTCGAGAAATTGGAGCCGGAGCCGTTGCTCTTGCGGTTGGGGCGCGGGGCGATGTAGTTATGTTCGACGGCTTCGGCCAACTGCTCGGCGGCTTCGGCGACGTACGGCAACTGCCACAGCGACACGCGGAATCCATCGGCCAACAGCCTCTGCACGAAGCCGCGCGGGTCGGGGAAACGCTCCTCGTTGAATTTCCATTCGCAGAGCCAGTCGGTCTTGAACCAGCCGGTGTCGAGGTGAATCACATCGCAAGGATAATGCTCCCGACGCAGACGGTCGCAGATCTGGTTGACTTCATCGGCCGAAAAATAGCTCATGCGGCTCATCCAGATGCCGAAACTCCACAACGGCAGCATGGGCGAGAATCCGGTCAGCTGGCGGTAGTGATATTGGATGCGTTCAGGCGATTCGCCGCCGATGACGAAGATGTCCATCTGCGGCTCTTCGGCCAGAAACTGCGTCGAACGGGTCGAGTGGTCGGCCAACGACATTTTGCTGTAGGCCGATGTGTGATAGAACATTCCGTACAGGCGGCTGCTCATGTAGAACGGCACATTCTTGTAGCATCGGCGGTTGTTCACGCCCTGTCCGTCCTGATTCTTGAGCTGGAAGGTGCGGCCCGACAGGTCCATCTTGGTGAAGCGTTCGCCGCTGCCCACGAAACATTCATCGGCCGCACATTCGACCGACAATGTCGTGCCCTGAATCGCGCCGTTCCGTTTCACGAAGGCCAACGGCAGCGCATCGTAGCGCGGGGGCGAGAAGTGGTCGTAGGCCGACAGCCGGACAGCCTTGCCGTTGCCTTCGGGATAGAGCGTCAGGTCCAATGTCTCCTGCGGCGGCGGCAGCAGGTCGCTCCACGGGTCAAGTTGCGGTTCGCGGATGTCGAGGCGGGCGCGGGTCCGGCCAATGGCATCGGCCACAATGAAAAGGCCCTTTTCGGGTTCGGTTACGGCCAATGGCTCAACGTGCAGCGACGGGTCGAACTGGAGCATCTCGTCGTTCTCCATATCGCCGGTGAGGGCGGCCAAACGGCTGTCGTCAAGCTTAATGGTGAGGCGCAGCACGTCGTTGCTGTATAGGCGCAACAACAGCCGATGCTCCACGCGCGGAACGTCGGCATCGGCCGCCATGTCGTTCTGGCACAGCTGTTTCTGGAACGGCACTGTAAATTCGATTCCATGCCCGGTGGCCACTACGCGGGTCGGGCGGCAGGCTGTCCACAATTCTTCATTCTTCTGCAAGTCGGGGTCGAAATCCAGGAAGTCGAACAGGTGATAGTTTGTCTGTTTCATAAATGAGGTTGTAAGGATGTAAGGTTATGAGGTGGTGAGGTTTTAAGGTTGGCCAATCAATCCTCATCGTCGCCGAAGTCGCCATCGGCCCACTCCAGGTTGTATTTTTCGACCATTTCCTCGAAGATTGAAAGGTCGCGGCCTTCGTAATGTTCGCGGATTTTCTCCATCGTCGGGTTGTTGATTTTGCGATGGGCGACGCGGAACCACTCGATGTATGCCTCGGCATCGAAGTCGAGAGTCAGGTCGTAGGCACTGAACACGGCACTGTCAGGGTTCATCAGTTCGTGCAGCAGCTTGATGCGCAGCTGTTTGGACGGACGATTCTTGCGGCGCACGGCCTCCAGTTGCTGGTTGTATTCACGCTTCAGCTCGTGGCGCAGGTTGTTCACCTGTGCGCTCTCGGACTGCGGCTTGATCTGCAACTTCAGTTTGGTAATCTCCTGCTTGAGCGTCACATTCTCCATGCGCACGTCGAGCAGCTTCTTCTTCACCTCTTCGGTGTTCTGGTTGGCCTGTTCGACCTGTCGGTTGAGCGCCGTCACTTCGGTCTTCTGCTTCTTCTGGTGGTTCATCATGTAGAAGTTGAAGTGGCGCGACATCTTGAGGAACGGCACATAGAGCGATTCCTGTTCGATGCACTCCACGACGGCCACGCGATACAGCTTGGAGAGCAGAAGGCCCTTGTTGGCCAAGAACCAGAACAGCTCGTTCACCTCCTTCATGTCGTTGATGCTGCCGAAGCCCCACTCGCGTAGCTTGTCGATGAAATCGTTGATGACGGCATCCTCCTCGTAGGTGGAAATATAGTTAAGCTCCTCGATCGAATCCAGGTCGTCGGGATTGTAGAGTTCGTTGTCCATAGAAATATTGTTGATTTCAGTTCAAAAAAGGTGAAAAGTGCCTGATTAGGCTGTCGTTCGACACGCGCAAATGTGTGCCGCTATTTATCGCGCGCAAATATACTGCAAAAAATCAAGACCGACAAATCGGAGCCGCTCCAATCGGCCGATGCACATCGCACGCAGGTCTCAGGCCGACGTAGCGGACAAAAATAATGCGGCGCACCAGAATTTCCAGCGCGCCGCACAATGTGTCAATGATGCGTCGATCAATAAGCGAACAATGGATACTTGGCCATCGTGGCATTGACCTCACCGCGAACCTTGGCGATTACTGCCTCGTTCTCTGGGTCGTTGAGCACCTCTTCAATCCATGCTGCAATCTGAACCATGAGATCCTCCTTGGCACCACGGGTAGTGATGGCTGGAGTGCCGAGACGAATGCCCGAAGTCTGGAATGCCGAACGTGAATCGAACGGAACCATGTTCTTGT
>DFJU01000070.1 GCA_002373755.1 Bacteroidales bacterium UBA3663
TCTATGATGATTCCCGCACATGGCATATATGGGAATCCTTGCAGGGCGTGAATGCCGGATATTGGGTCGTCAACGAAGATAGTGAGGTGATGGGGGGCTGTGGTTTCTATCCAACAGAAGGCTTGCCTGAAGGGTATGCAGAACTGGTAAAATTCTATCTTTCCCCGAAAGCTCGTGGGAAGGGGTATGGCTCAAAACTTTTCTCACTGGTCATCAATGAAGCACGGAAAGCAGGCTATACACATCTCTACATTGAGTCTTTCCCGGAGTTTGCCGATGCAGTGAAGATGTATGCCCGTCATGGTTTTGTGAAACTGCCTTCTCGCCTTGGTCATTCAGGCCATACGGCAACTACAATTCACATGGTATTATCTCTATGACAAACTTCGAAACATTATCTAAATTTCTTCCGTAAAACACGTTTATCGTTGCCATGAGCGTGTAAAAACGCGCAGAATGTGATGGATTTAAGGTGCCAGTGCTTTACACTAACTCTGTAAGTAACTGATACTCAGTGCCGGCTCGCCGCCGCCAAGGCAGCTGTTGAAGAATGATTCTCCAATCTGATACTTTCTAAATACATGATCTGGGGCGACTTGACTGTTGAAGTCTGGTCACCCCATTATTTGGGGGGCAAAAGTCGCGTAGCGCGTATGTGTTGCCGATTTGACGAAGGTTTTGCGGCTTGTTTCGTTGAAAATATTTGGTCATTTCTTGGCCAATTATTTTTTTTCATCGTACTTTGCGGCTTCGATGGCATTGGACGTCATAAAAACAGAAACATCCGAACTTAACAAAACCGTTTTTTCAAAATTTTATGAAACACAGCAAATCCATCTTTGCAGCAATTTGCCTTGCAATGGCAAGCGTCATCGTTCAGGCACAGAGTGAAAGGCCGTTGGCGTTCCCCACAGCCGAGGGCTACGGCAAATACACCGTCGGCGGTCGTGGCGGCCGCGTCTTCGAAGTCACTACGTTGGTCGATAGTGGTCCCGGAAGTCTGCGCGAAGCAGTCGAGGCCGAGGGTCCGCGCACGGTCGTCTTCCGCGTGTCGGGCACAATCTCATTGGCCAAGAAACTGATTGTCCGCAACCCATATCTCACCATCGCGGGCCAGACGGCACCTGGCGACGGCATCTGTCTGCGCGGCTATCCATTGAACATAAATGCCGACCAGGTCATCGTGCGCTACATCCGTGTGCGCATGGGCGACGAGACCGGCATCGAAGATGACGCCGTCACTGCCCGCAACCACAAGAACATCATCCTCGACCATATTTCGGCCTCGTGGAGTGTCGATGAGACGATGTCGGTCTATCACTGCGACAGCCTCACCGTGCAGTGGTGCCTCGTCAGCGAGAGCCTTTTCGCCTCCAATCATGCCAAGGGCGCGCATGGCTTCGGCGGCATCTGGGGCTCGAACAACGGCAGCTACCACCACAACCTCATCGCCTGTCACTCCAGCCGCAACCCGCGTTTCGCCGGCGGCTCCGGCTACGTGGATTTCCGCAACAACGTCATCTACAACTGGGGCTACAACAGCATCTACGGCGGCGGCGCGCTCCACAAGAACGGAGCCGACCCCAACTTCCCCTACCGCCACACCGACGTGAACATGGTCAACAACTATTTCAAGCCGGGTCCGGCAACGGTGACGGGCGAGGTGCATCACCGCATCACCAATCCGTCGTGGTCCAACGGTGACTGCGGCCACTGGTTCATCGACGGCAATGTGATGGTTGGCAGCGACAGCGTTACGGCCGACAACTGGCTCGGCGTGCATCCCAACTCGAAGCTGCCCGAGGTGATGGACAGCATCCGTCGCCGCGAACCTTGGCCTGCGATGCCCATCGTACAGCAATCGGCCGCCGATGCCTATGCGCTGGTCTTGGCCAATGCCGGTGCCACGCTTCCCCGTCGCGATGTGGTCGATGAGCGAGTTGTGGCCGATGCAAAAAGCGGCGTGGCCTCTTTCGAGGGCGCAGGCTACAAGAAGAAGCACAACATGGCCGACAAGTCGGTCAAGAGCGGCATCATCGACACGCAGAGCGAGGTGGGCGGTTGGCCGGAACTGAAATCCGCTCCCGCTCCGGCCGACAGCGACCACGACGGTATGCCCGACGCTTGGGAACGCGAGCATGGCCTGAATCCGAACCTTGCCGCCGACGGCGCGCAGCTTTCGTCCGACGGCATTTACACGAATCTGGAGGTCTATCTGAATTCGTTGGCGAAGTAATTGGGGATATAGGTATGTCTTAAAATGTATTGATTATCACAACAATACAATGGAAAACCAGCAATATCAAAAAATGTACACAAGATGTTCGCGTTTGAGCATCTTGTGTTATATTGTTTCTTTTGTCTTGCCGGTGTATTCAACTCATTTAGACGAAGTTCAATTTGGGCAAGGAATTTGGATGTTCCTTTTCGGATGGTTTGTTATTTTTCATCGCCTATTTTTTGTCTGGCTTTCCAATCCAATTTTCATCATTTTGCATTGTAAAGTGTTGCTGAAGAATAAACGAAACGAGGATTTCGTTTCGTCGCTCGGCATGAGAATCGCGGCATACTTGTCGGTATTCTTCGGCATTTTGTTTTTCCTTGTCGGAGAGATAATTGAAAATGAGGGAGGTTGTGTTCTTCCCATAAAGGCTTTTCACATCGGTTATTGGATGTGGGAGGTTTCAATGATCTTGTTGGCGGTTGCCTTAATGGCTAAAAGTGTGGAACAAACCATAGCATATCGGATTGTGGGTTGGTACTTGCGCGTGGCGAGTCGAATTTCTTTTATAAAGAAACTGTTGGTTGCAGTGTCGGTCGCTGTCGTCTTGGAACTTTTCGCATTACGTGGTTTTTTAGAATCGAATCTTCCCGAAGGAACTCTTTCTGGCATTGAAATGAACGGCTCTTATCAGACTTGCGAGAGGATTCGTTTGTCGTTCATGGCCGATGATAAGGTGGTCGCAACCATTTCGTCTGTGGATTTCGTCGGTCATTTCACCAAAGACGTCAATGGCCGCTATTCTTATAAGCCACCTTATATCTTCATTGAATGGGACGGTGTTGTTGACATGAAATACATATATTTTGATTCTGTAGAAAAAAGAATGATTATGTATGGTGCGGACAAAACTTATTATTTGGGACAACCAAAACGAGAGAATGTCGTCAATTATCCGATGTCCTACAACGAACGTGTGATTATTCCTGATAATGATTATTGTGTAGTTGACCATGATTCACTGATTGATGGCTATGGGACGGATGCCCAACAATTGAGGTTGCCAGATGGATATAATCTTACCTATGCACAAATTCAAGAACGCCAAATCCGGAAAATTGGAGGATTGCACGAAGATGGAACGTTGCCTATCCTGTATCATCGGGAGAATCAGGTGCTCAATTATGAGGATGATTCGCTCATGATTGTCTTTTCCCGTCTTTGTTTTGAAACAGATGGCTCCAACCATTTGATTGGTCTAAAGGACTATTCTGTGATTCCGTTGATTGTATTTGACAAAAGGAAAATGAGATGAAAAAAGCAGCCGCTGTCGATGTGACGGCGGCTGCTTTTGTGTTGAATGAGATGGCTGGAATGCTGAAATTATTCTTCGCTGACGTTCAGTTTCAGCAGGTCGAAATACATGAGGCGAGTGTGTAAAGGTAAATGTCCTATGCCGATGCCCATGTATTTTGCTTCCAATCGTTCATCTTCAATAAGATAATGGAATCCGTTTTTCGCGTAGTAATGAAGCGTTTCAGGTCGGTTCAACGCATCGACGATAAGGAAACGGCAACCAGTGCGATTGTTGGTACGGAAAAGAACTTTGATAAAATCCATAATGGCTGTACCGTAACCTTTCCCTGCAAAATCACGGTTCGTACCAAGACGGCCAATGAGTACCGCAGGAAATCGTTTCAATGTTTTGTCCCGCAAATCGGTGTCATCGAGGAACTGCTCCTTGTATTCGTCCGTGATGCGGTTGGTCAGGCGGATGCTGTCGTTTGAGAGAGAAAATGCGGAGACAATGGTGTCGGGTTGATTTTTCAGACAGAAGAGATACGTTTTGCCGAGCAATCGTTGCTGATTTGTCAAACAATCTTTGGCGAAAAATTCATCCAAATCGTCTTCTCCACATTTGAATGGCTTGCAATTCGCCAATTTTTCTGCCGACACGCGAACAAGGTCGCATTGCCTGAGCAGTTCTTCAATGGTCATAGTGTGTTGCAGGTTTTTAGGAATTCGGACACAATTTTCGCCTCTCGCCGGTAATCCTGCGTACCTGGATTTTTTTCTGTGCGTGCTGCTTCCGCCTCAAATGTCTTGGCCGTTTTGCCGTGCAGCGTTGGGATGATTCTGATTGCTGTTGCCATAATTTTTTTGCCTTAAATGTTTTCTGCCTGCAAAGATACGGTTTTTTGAATCAATTTCGCTTTCCTTTCAGGAAATATTCAAAAACGAAAGCAGCCGCTGTCGATGTGACGGCGGCTGTTTTTGTTATAGTAGGGAAAACTTAATTTCCATTCTTGTACTCTTCCCAATCCACGCCACGGCGACGGGACAGAAGAGGAAACGCCTGGCCTGAATCCGAATCTTGCGTCCGACGGTGCGCTGCTTTCGTCCGACGGCATGTACACGAATCTGGAGGTCTATCTGAATTCGTTGGCGAAGTAATTGGGGACATAAATATACAGAAAACGACTCCTCTCGATTTTATTCGGGCGGGGTCGTATTTTTTTATGTGCGGACAATTGGCAAGAGCAAGGAGTTGTGATGCACTTCTGTGTTCTGCGGTTTGTGAAACATTTTTTTCGACCCAATAAGTGACGGATTGCGCCTTTTTTGAAAATTTCTATCATTATCTTTGGCTATATATAAATAATTTGCAAACTTTGCGATGCCAATCTGTGCTTATGTTTTGAGAACATAAGGCATGGGTGGCAGACATATCAAAAGACGTCAATGCGCGTCTTATCTTAGACTATTACGAATCTGGACAATTCGAACCATGAGGTCAGAGATAAGGCAACAGGACGTCCACTCGATGTATTGTGTCCGATGCGTTGTCTTTCAACCATTGGGCTATATACAGTCCGATGTGGGCTCTGTGTTGCTTATCCTAACCTCAGAAGGCAGTCCAGAGCCCGTAATAGTGGGATAAGCACGACATGAGTGCCCACGTCTCTTTTTATGCCTGTTTGTTCCATATCTAATCACTATTGCGGCGGGCACCCCAATATTACAGGCATAAACCATGGGATACGAAGATGATGATTACCACGTTTTTGTAGAGGCGAAGCCCATTGCAAAAACGAAATCCAATTCAAAACCAGATACAAATACCAATATCGGCAAAGCCCCCATACCCGGGAATTACACCTCTCTATATGGAGAGTTGTGCGCGAAATGTGACCCTGCAAATTTCATGGATCCATATGATGCTGAGAAAGTTGAAATCAGCAACGAGATTTATCATCAAGTTTTGGAGCTCGAAGCGGACGAGGAAGAACTGATTGCATTGCGTAATCGGGCAATCCAGCAATTGGGAATCCGGATTGCAACACAAAAACTCTACGAGGAACTTATCGACTATTGTAACCCCAAAAACTTTACAGGGAAAAGATACGATAGTGAGCTACTTTCCATAGCCAATAAAGTATTTCCACAAATCCTTGAAAACGCAGACAACATTGTCGCACTTGAAAGAATTGCCGATTCTACAGTTCGTTTACGGGAAATTATTAGGCCAATCAGGAAACAAGAAGAGGAACGAAAGAGACAAGAATATATGGAAGTGAATATCGATATATTATTGGCAGTCATAGCCATTATTATCATAATGGTTTTCTCTGCAATTGCAATCAAAAATAAAATCTAACTTATGAACATCTGGAATACTATAGTTGACTGGTTCCGGGACCGAAGTGAAAGAAGCCGAGTCATCAGCAGTTTTAACGAGTCGGCACGTCAAGCCTATATGTCGGGCGATGCGCCGGTAATGTTGAAAGCCAAAATATCGAGAGGCGATCCGAATTATGCGCATGAATTCTCGGCTCGATGGAGCGGGTCTGGATTCCGCGTCATGGTTTTTACGGGAGGCCAATTGTCAAGAGCGGAATTGGAGTTTATGGGCAATGTCATTCTTGCCGACGAAAAACTGGTCCGACGGCTTATCGTCCTCGGATGGGACACCTTGGAAATCCATGGAAGCGAAGGCGTCTATGGATTGAAATGGCGGCTGACAGACTTTACCACAAAAATAAATTTAATCAACGGTTTTTAATATGGAACAGATAGCAGATACGGCCGCAGTTGTCCAACAGAATATTACGGACAATGTTGAAGCAACAACACTATGGTCAGTTTGGAGCATTGTGGCTATTTCGGTGACATTGTTTGCCGTGCTTGCACTTGTATTGTACATTTTCAGAGACAAGAAAAAGCGGAGAGTCAAAGACAAGATAATGAACGAGACCGCCGATGTGGGCTTCAACACATTGAACGAATGGAAAAAGGCAGAACGACTTTACAATGAGTTGAAAAGGATATGCCATCCAGACCTTTTCCATGACGAACGCAACGAAATCGCCAACGAAATTTTCCAGCGTCTGACAGAAAACAAATACCGCTATCAGGAACTGCTGAAAATTCGGGATGAAGCCATTGAAAAATTGGGAATAAAAGTAACTGACAACAAATATTAACCACAAAACGAGAGTATTATGGACAAAATTGTTTTATTGCCGATAGCCCTGCTTCTTGCCTATGGTGTTGGCTGTTTGGGACGGAAACGAAAAATCGGGTTCTGGTGGGCTTTTGTCCTCGCCCTTTTCAACCTTCTTATCGCACTTATTGTCGTATTCTGCTCAAAAAAACTTGAAGATGTCGATTTTGTTGAAGCAGACAAAAAAGATAAGGAATGAGAATATGGGGATGGATTCTGCTCATTTTTGGCATAATGTCAACGATGGGCGCATTGCTGGCCGGGCATACGCTAGGCGGTATGGTATGGGCAGTTTTAGGTCTCTATCTGCTGCATCGGGCGAACCAGCGAGATAAAGAAAAAGAGGACAAGGACAAGTGGAAAAACAACTCGTAGCTGTAATTCAAAAATCAAGAAAACTGCAACCTTCATTTTCGTGGAGGTTGCAGTTTTTTTCTGCTACGCGAAATTTGACGGGAATCCACTCGATTTTGTATAATCATCTATAAATCAAAGTGAAAGGAAGAGTTCGTGCAGGCGTGTGTCGTCCGTAAGTTCGGGATGGAAGGCGACGGCCAGTTGGTTGCCTTGGCGGGCTGCCACGATGTGGCTATCGACCGAGGCCAAGACTTCGACGCCGTCGCCCACCGACTCGATGTAGGGCGCACGGATGAAGACCATCGGAAATGGCTTTTCGTTGGCCGATGGGAGTCCGGCGACTGTGGCATTGGCCGTAAAGCTGCCCAACTGGCGACCGTAGGCATTGCGACGCACGTGGATGTCCATTGTGGCGAGGTGCTGAGGGTCGAGCATGATGAGGCCGGCGCAGGTGCCAAGCACAGGCATCCCGTGCAGGATGGCCTCGCGTAGCGGTTCGAGCAGGTTTTCGTCGCGCATGATGCGGG
The DNA here is from genome assembly GCA_002373755.1 of Bacteroidales bacterium UBA3663. Lineage (GTDB taxonomy): Bacteria > Bacteroidota > Bacteroidia > Bacteroidales > UBA3663 > Liminaster. The sequence continues at coordinate 7,610 of DFJU01000070.1, forward strand.
TCATGGCGGTGCTTTCGCCGCCCGGGATGACGAGACGGCGGTCAGCTTCCGGCACTTCGGAACAGTATCGTTGCCAATCGGCCAAGTTCCTGATTTCCAGCGTTTCGTGGCCAAGACGGTGCAGCACCTGTTCGTGTTCGATGAATGCGCCTTGAAGGGCAAGGATTGCGATTGTCATCAGCAATAATTACAAATTACGAATTACAAATTACCTTTTTGAGGCCAATATCATTTTCCGCGCTCGGCCATCAGGAGGGCGATTTCCTGCTCGTTGATGCCGACCATCGCTTCGCCGAGGTCTTCGCTCAGTTCGGCCAGGATTTTCGGATTTTGGTAGTTGGTCACAGCCTTGACGATGGCCTGTGCGCGCTTCACGGGGTCGCCGCTCTTGAAGATTCCGCTGCCCACAAAGACGCCTTCTGCACCGAGCTGCATCATCAGGGCGGCATCGGCCGGCGTGGCGACACCTCCTGCGGCGAAGTTGACGACGGGCAGTTTGCCGTTGTCGTGCACGAATCGGACAAGTTCGTAGGGTACGGCCAATTGCTTCGCTGCCTCATAGAGTTCGTCTTCGCGCATCGACACTACGCGACGTATCTCGCTCTGGATCAGCCGCATGTGGCGTACGGCCTGAATCACGTCGCCCGTGCCGGGTTCGCCCTTGGTGCGGATCATCGTCGCGCCCTCGTTGATGCGTCGCAGAGCCTCGCCCAAGTCCTTCGCACCGCACACGAACGGCACCTTGAACTGCCGCTTGTCGATGTGATAGACATCATCGGCCGGCGAGAGCACCTCGCTTTCGTCGATGTAGTCGATTTCGATGGCTTCGAGTATCTGTGCTTCGACGATGTGGCCGATGCGGCACTTGGCCATGACGGGAATCGAGACGGCCTCCTGAATGCCGCGAATCATCTTCGGGTCGCTCATGCGCGACACGCCACCTGCGGCACGGATGTCGGCCGGAATACGTTCGAGGGCCATGACGGCGCAGGCACCTGCGGCCTCGGCGATGCGTGCCTGTTCGGGGGTTGTCACGTCCATGATTACGCCGCCCTTGAGCATCTGGGCAAGCTGACGGTTCAAAAGTGTTCTATCTTCCATTTTTTTTCAGTTTTTTGGTTGTTTGTTTTTCGAGGCGCAAAGGTATGGACGAAAAACAGGAGCAGCGCAAATGCTGTTCCTGTTCTGTTAAATTTGTTTCCGAAATTGATAAATGATGCGGCTTTATTTCCGATATTTCGTCGGCGGAATCCCTGCTACGTGAGTAAACAGTCGGCAGAATTGTGCCTGCGATGCGAATCCGAGCCTGTATGAAATCTCCTGAACCGACAACGAACTGCTGTCCAGCAGCTCTTTTGCCTTGATAATCAGGTAGTCGTCGATGATTTGTTTGGGCGATTGTGCCGACATCCGCGCCGTGATTTGCGACAGATAACGGCTTGAAATGTTGAGCCGATCCGCGTAGTAGTGAACGTCGTGCGCAAGTGTGTAGTTCTGTGCGATGATGTCAAGAAAACGGTCGTAGAGGTCGGCCGGACGAGTGCGTTCTGCATCGGCCGATTGGCTGAAAATCACCTGATTGTGCATATATCGGTGCGCATTTTCGACGGCCGATGGCACATCGTCGCCCATTGCAAGTCGCGTAGCTATGGCCGATGACATCGCTCCGCCCACGCCGTGCTGCTGCCAGCCCTCGATGTTGTGCGACGAGAAGAACCGGTGGCTGCCGTCGCCGTAGAGCAGGGCAGTGAGGCGTGAGCCGTCGTATCGGCCGCCGCGCAGAAGAAGCCATTGCGGCCCCATCGCGCACAACCGTCGGGCGGCATCGAGCATCTCATCGTCGCTCCCGATGCGGCATCCAAGCAGCAGTTCGGCCTCGTCGCAGCGCATCACAAGCACGTTGGCGATGGGCAGCAGATAGGTCTTGAAGGCGAGCGCTGCGGCATCGTCCATAAGCCTTGCACCGCGTGCCGAGAGCAGTCCGGGGTCGCACACCACTTGCCGCACTCCGGCCAGTTCGTAGCGCAGTGCTCGGATTGCATCGGCATCGCGCACAAGCCCGATTTTTGCGGCCGACGGGTGGAATGTGGCCAGCAGCGACTGCACTTGTGCGACAATGAGGTCGGTCGGCACGTCGTAGAGCGTAAAACCGTCGGTCGCGCTCTGCATCGAGAGGCAGGTGAGTGCCGTCAGAGCCTTGCCGCCTAACGCCGAAATGGTCTGCACGTCGGCCTGGATGCCTGCGCCGCCTGTGCCGTCGCTGCCTGTGATGCTGAGTATGTGCGGGAAAACTTTTTCCATTTTTGTGCCGATTGGGGCGATGGTCTGCTACCAATTTATGGCCGACATGCCGTGCTGCTCCAGATATTGGTTGGCCTTGATGAAATGGCCGCAGCCGAAGAAGCCGCGATAGGCCGAAAGGGGCGACGGATGCGGTGCCTCGAGCACAAGATGGCGGCTGCGGTCGATGAGGACGCTCTTCTGACGCGCGTAGCTGCCCCACAGCAGGAAGACGACGTGTTCGCGTTGGGCCGAAACGGCTGCGATGGCCGCATCGGTGAAGGTCTCCCAGCCCTTGCCCTGATGACTGCCTGCCATGCCGGCCTGCACGGTGAGCGTCGCGTTGAGCAGCAGCAC
>DFJU01000134.1 GCA_002373755.1 Bacteroidales bacterium UBA3663
CGCTCTGAACCAACTGAGCTAAGCGACCTTTACTGTTTTTTTGCGGGTGCAAAGGTATTTGAATTTTTTGCTCTTTCCAAATTTTTGTTTCAAAAAAAGTCGTTTAATACCCTTTTTTTTGCGTTTTTTCGCGAAATACCTTAATTTTGCGCCTAAAAACGAGCGGAACGCTCAAAAAAAGTGTTGATAACTTGATAACGGATTGGTTGCCGACCTCGGCCAAGGAGGTCCAAATGCGTGGTTGGGAGCAGCTGGACGTGATTCTGTTCAGCGGCGATGCCTATGTTGATCACCCGTCGTTCGGCGCGGCGGTCATCGGCCGTGTGCTCGAAGCTGAGGGCTATCGCGTTGCCATTGTGCCGCAACCCAACTGGAGGGACGACCTGCGCGACTTCAAGAAGCTGGGTCGTCCGCGCCTGTTTTTCGGCATTTCGCCCGGCGCGATGGACAGCATGGTGAATCACTACACGGCGGCACGCCGTCGCCGCTCGGATGATGCCTACACGCCGGATGGTCGTGCCGGACAGCGTCCTGACATGCCGAGCATCGTCTATTCAAAGATACTACGCGACATTTTCCCCGACGTGCCGCTCGTGCTGGGCGGCATCGAGGCATCGCTTCGCCGGTTGAGCTACTACGACTATTGGGAGGACCGTCTGCGTCCGTCCATCCTGTGCGAGTGTGCGGCCGATGCCCTCTGCTACGGTATGGGCGAGAAACCGATGACCGAGGTGGCCTGCCGCATCGACCATTATTTAAATGAGAGCGGCGAAAGTCGCGTAGAGCGTCAGGCGTTGGTCAGCTTGATTGCCGATGTGCCGCAGCTGGTGTGCCGTCGGCCGGTGATTGAGGAGACGGGCGATGACATCGTGCTCCACTCGTTTGAGGAATGTCTGAAGAACAAGCGCGCGCAGGCCGAGAATTTCCGCCACATCGAGGAGGAATCGAACAAATGGCATGCCTCGTGCCTGTGGCAGCAGACGGGCGATGTGTTCATCAAGGTCAATCCGCCATATCCGCCGCTATCGACCGAAGAGGTTGACCGCAGTTTCGACCTGCCCTACACGCGGATGCCGCACCCGCGCTACAACGGAAAACGGATTCCGGCCTACGAGATGATCCGTTTCTCGATCTGTATGCATCGTGGCTGCTTCGGCGGCTGTTCGTTCTGCACGATTTCGGCGCATCAGGGCAAGTTCATCGCGTCGCGTAGCAAGGAGAGCATCGTGCGCGAGGCCATTCAGGTGACCAAGATGCCCGACTTCAAGGGCTACATCAGCGACTTGGGAGGACCATCGGCCAACATGTACCGGATGAGGGGCAAGGACTTGTCGCTGTGCGAGAAGTGCAAGAAGCCGTCGTGCCTCGCGCCCGGTGTCTGTCCGAACCTGAACGCCGACCATCGGCCATTGCTCGAAATCTACAAGGCGGTCGATGCCCTGCCCGGCGTGAAGAAGAGCTTCATCGGCTCGGGTGTGCGCTATGACCTGATTCTGAACGACGGCAAGGATGGCGAATTCAAGGCGGCCAACATGAAATATGCCGAAGAGCTTATCTGCAACCACGTCTCAGGCCGATTGAAGGTTGCACCCGAACATACCAATCCCGAAGTGCTGAAAATCATGCGCAAGCCGCCGTTCGAACTGTTCCACAAGTTCAAGGCATTGTTCGACGAAATCAACCGCAAGCACGGGTTGCGCCAACAGATTATCCCATATTTCATCTCCAGCCATCCGGGAAGCACCGAAGAGGCAATGGCCGAGCTCGCCGCCGAGACGAAAAGCCTTGACTTCCAGCTCGAACAGGTGCAGGACTTCACGCCGACGCCGATGACGGTATCGACCGAAATCTACTACACCGGCCTGCATCCCTACACGTTGCAGCCCTGTTACTGCGCCCACAATCCGGCCGAAAAGCTGAAGCAGCGCGCTTTCTTCTTCTGGTACCAGCGCGAAAACGTCCCGACGCTGCGTGCCGAGTTGCAGAAAATGGGGCGACGCGACCTCATCGACCGTCTGTTCGGCAATATGCCGCAGCGACAATTTGACAGAAATCCAAAAACAAACAACCATGAACCGAGTAAGAAACCTTCTTATCCTGACCATCGCGCTGATGGCCGCAATGCCGGTCGCAGCCAAGGTAAAAACGAAAAAAACGACCGAAACGGCAACTCCCCGCGAGGTCATCGTCCCCGTCGATAATCTGATTGCGGCCGATGGCATGGTGCTGCTCTGGCCGGAGGGGAAAATGCCGAACAGCCGTGGCGTTGAGGTGCACGACAGCATTGCCCGCCAGCGCATCTGGATGGTCGGCCAACCGCGCATCTACGCATTCATGGCCACCAAGAGCGAACAGACCGGCACTTCGGTGCTCGTCATCCCCGGCGGCGGCTATATCAAACAAGCATACGAGACGGCTGGAATTACCTTCGCAAAGTGGCTCAACAGTTTGGGCATCAACGCGTTTGTGCTGCTCCATCGCAATCCGGCATCGCCAGATGTGGAAGAGAGTTCGACCGCGCCGACGATGGATGCCCAGCGCGCCATCAAGTGGATCCGTTCGAACGCTACGCGACTTGGCATCGACCCGAACCGCATCGGCGTGATGGGTTGCAGCGCCGGTGGACACGTTTCGGCCTGCGTGAGCACCGTTGCCGACGATATGGCAAGCGTTGGCGATTCGCTCGATTCGGTCGCTTTCCGTCCCGACTTCGCCATTCTGGTCAGCCCAGTGATTTCGATGTCTGATGCCATTGTGCACCGTGGCAGCAAGCTCTGTCTGTTGGGCAAGGACCGCGCATCGGACAAGACCTTCGCCGACCGTTGGAGCATGGAGCTGCATGTCAATGCGCAGAATCCGCCATCGCTCATGATTCACGCCAGCGACGACCCGGCCGTTTCGCCGCTTAATAGTGTCCGCTTCTACGAGGCATTGATGGCCAACGGCGTGAAAAAGAGTTCGTTGCACATTTTCCCGTTCGGCAAACACAGCATCGCCGTCCGCAACCAGCCGGGCAGCACGGCGCATTGGCCACAAATTGCCGAAGACTGGATGCGTGAAATCGGAGTGCTGAAATGAAAATCCACGTCATTTTCACAGGCCGCACAACTGGAAAGCTTTTTCAGGAGGCCATCGCTGACTATCAGTCGCGCCTGTCGCACTATGTGCCTTTCAGCATTGAAGAAATTCCCGACCTCAAGAATGCGAAAAATCTGAGCGAGGAGCAGCAGAAGGAGCGTGAGGCCGACATGCTGTTCGAGCGGATGCAAGCGGGCGATGTGCTTGTGCTGTTGGACGAAAAGGGCCGCGAGTTCACGTCGCGCGAGTTCAGCCAATTCCTGGAGCAGAAGATGCAGTCCGTGTCAAAGCGACTGGTGCTGCTCATCGGCGGGCCATACGGTTTTTCGCCGCGCGTCTATGAGGCGGCGCAGGGCAAGATTTCGCTCTCGAAGATGACTTTTTCGCATCAGATGGTGCGGCTTTTCCTCGTCGAACAGGTCTATCGGGCATTCACCATCATGCGGGGCGAACCGTATCACCACGATTGACTTTTTTGGCATAAAAGATGTCTGCAATAACGGATACTACGCGAATTTTATGCGCTGAGGTTCTGTCTTTTGCTGCTTTTTTGTGTTAAATTTCGTGGTATGTTTTGCATTGCATACGAAAAAGGACTAAATTTGCAATCGTTCGCAGCGCAAATCAATGCGAATTGTGAGAATCTACCACAAATCTAACCTGACTCAAAACTTTAACCTATGAAATCGACTTATTCTTATCAGTATCCGCGTCCGGCGCTTACGGCCGACACTGTCGTCTTTGGCTTCGATGGCAGGGAGGCAGAACTCAAAATCCTGTTGATAGAGCGTGGCGGAGACCCGTACATGGGCAAGATGGCCTTGCCCGGTGGTTTCCTTGAAATCGAGACCAAGACCGATGCCGACGGAAATGTCATCGAAGAAAAAAATGAAACGCTCGAGGCTTGCGCCTGCCGTGAGTTGGAGGAGGAGACCGGCCTGAAAGTGAATTTCATGAAGGAGGTCGGAACCTTCAGCACCCCGGGCCGCGATCCGCGAGGCGTGACGGTGACCGATGCCTTCTATGCGCTGGCCTCGCCCGTCTCTGTGCGTGGTGGCGACGATGCACGCAAGGCCATGTGGGTGCCGCTTCAATCTGTACTGACGGCCATCGACAGTATGCCGTCGGGCATGCGTTTCCTCGCCTTCGACCACGACGACATCGTCCGTCGCGCCTTCAATCAGTTGCGCACCGACATCTGTTTCGAGCCTGTCGCTTTCCTGCTGCTCACCGAAACGTTCAGCATGACGCAGGTGCAGGAAATCTACCAGACGATATTGGGCAAGGAATTCGACCGCCGCAATTTCGCTCGCAAGGTACTCATGTCGGGCGTGCTTGACCGCCTGGTTCCTGTCGGCCGCAATGTGAACTACAGGCTCAACCGCGCAAAGTTCGATGAGCTTAAAAACTCGAATCGCCGACTCAAGTTGCAGTTCGTGTAAGTTCATGTCCTGATGTGGGCAGAGACGCTATCCCGTTGCAGAACAGTTTTCTGCCGCGGGTTTTTTTTGTGGGCGATGCCGATGCGTCGTCAGAAAAAGTTTTGGCAGCAAGATGCCACCGAATGGGATAAATTCAGTAACTTTGTGGCCGTTTTTTCAAAAAAATCGTACATAAAATGATCAATCCGCGAGAGATTCAAATCAGTGACTACAACTACGAATTGCCCGATCATCGTATTGCAAAATACCCGTTGCCGCAGCGCAATCAGTCGAAACTGCTGGTGTGGCGCGATGGCTCAATCGAGGAAAAACGGTTCTGCGACCTGCCGTCGCTTGTGCCTTCAGGCTCGATGGTCGTGTTCAACAATACGAAAGTCATTCAAGCGCGGCTGCATTTCCGCAAGCCGACCGGCGGCATGGTCGAGGTCTTCTGCCTCGAACCCGAATCGCCAAAAGACTATCAGCAGAATTTCGCATCCGAGCATGAATGTGTGTGGACCTGTCTGGTGGGCAACAGCAAGAAGTGGAAGGAGGGAAGCCTCAGCATGGACGTGACGCTGAAGGATGGCCGTCGGACAACGCTTTTCTGCCAGCGCGCAGGTGATTTGGGCGCATCGCAGAAGATTCGTTTCTATTGGGACCAGCCTGTTTCGGCCGATGGTTCGGCGCAGCCGGCACTATCGTTCGCCCAGATACTCGATGCCATCGGCGAACTGCCCATCCCGCCATATCTGAATCGCGCCACCGAAGAGGGCGACAAGACCACCTACCAGACTGTCTATTCGCGCATAAAGGGCAGTGTGGCGGCTCCGACGGCCGGATTGCACTATACCGAAACGGAATTGGCTGCACTACGCGAAAAAGGGGTCGATTTGCAGTATCTGACGCTCCATGTCGGCGCCGGAACCTTCAAGCCTGTCAAGTCGGCCACCATCGAGGGCCACGAAATGCACACCGAATTCATCTCGGTGCCGCGTAGCGTGATTTCGGCCATACTTGATTTCAAAAAAAGGGTAGAGGCACAAGGCGCATCGGCCGAAAAACCTCGTTTTGTGGCTACGGGAACGACCTCGGTGCGCACGCTCGAGAGCCTCTACTACATCGGCGAAAAGTTGCAGTCCAACCCTCACGCCCATCCGGAAGAACTGGTTGTCGGCCAATGGGAGCCGTACGACGCGCCTCACGAGCTGCCTCTGGTCGATGCGTTGCAGAACATCGTTGACTATCTCGACGCCACAGGGCAGGAGAACCTCGTCACCGCCACCCAGATACTGATTGCTCCGGGCTTCCAATATCGCGTAGTGGACACCATCGTCACCAATTTCCACATGCCACAAAGCACACTTCTGCTGCTTGTAAGTGCTTTCGTCGATGGCGACAATCTGGCCGGAACGAATTGGCACAACATCTACCGATTCGCGCTCGAAAACGATTTCCGTTTCCTTTCGTACGGCGATTCCAGCATACTGTTTCATTAGGATTTGGAAAAATGCAAACGCTATTTGGCAATCCTTGTGAAAATGAATACCGCCAACGAAGTATTTCAAGCAAAAAGATGCTGTACGGCATATTTTTATATACCTTTGCACCGCTTTTCTGAAGGCAAATAAACAATTTACATTGTTTTCAAGTAATAACAATTTAAAAAATTACAAAGATGACTAAAGTCGCTATTAACGGTTTCGGCCGTATCG
>DFJU01000136.1:0-59002 GCA_002373755.1 Bacteroidales bacterium UBA3663
TCTTCTTGGTCAAGATGTGGCTCTTGTAAGCGTGCTTTCTCTTGATCTGTCCTGATCCGGTGAGCGCAAAACGCTTCTTAGCACCGGAGTTAGTCTTAACTTTTGGCATTTTGTTTATAAATTAATGTATTAAATATAGAGACCAGAGCCGAACTCACGGCCTTTCTTTCAAATTTGCGTCCAACAAGGAAGTTTCACTCTTCAGACTTTGCAGCCTCAGGCTTCGAAGGCTTTTTAGCCGAGTTTGCCTTTGGGCTGAACATCAGAATCATGCGTTTTCCTTCAAGTACCGGCGGATAGCTATCAGGCTTTCCGAACTCCTCCAAGTCCTGGGTAAAACGTGCCAAAAGCACTTCACCTTGTTCCTTGAAGAGGATTGCACGACCTTTGAAGAATACATACGCCTTGACTTTCGAACCCTCCTGCAAGAATTCCTTGGCATGGCGGAGTTTGAACTCGTAGTCGTGATCGTCGGTCTGAGGCCCGAAACGAATCTCTTTCACGACGACCTTTGCAGCATTGGCCTTAGCCTCTTTTGCCTTCTTACGCTGTTGGTAACAGAATTTCTGATAATCCATTACCTTGCAGACTGGAGGTGCTGCTGTTGGGCTGATTTCGACGAGGTCGAGTTCCTGTTCTTCAGCGATACGCAACGCATCTTGAATGGAATAGATTCCCATTTCGACATTGTCACCCACCAGACGAACCTCTTTCACACCACGAATTTGTTCGTTGATGCGATGCTGATCCTTTCCGTTAGAATTAGTGTTGTTGTTGCGTTGGTCACGTTGTTGAGGACGTGAGGCCGGGTTTGGTTTGGGGCGATAACCGCCGTTTCCGTGAGGAGTGAATGCCATTCAGTGCAATAGCTTGATTTAACTTCTTGTTAATATTATGATTAGGTTGAATCCAAATCGGGCGCGAAGATAGAAAGTTTTTCACAGATTTTATGCTTTTGACACAGCAATCCGTGAAAAACTATTCCAAATTAGCCGATTTTAATAACTGGAGTGCTCAATTTGCGACTGGACCTCGGCCACAATCATCTTGGCAAATTCATCGACCGTGAGTTGGCCGCCATCGCCAGCACCCTGCTTGCGGACGCTGACCTTGCCCTCAGCCTGCTCCTTCTCGCCCAAAATGAGCATATAAGGAACTTTCTTCATCTCATTATCGCGAATCTTGCGGCCGATCTTCTCGTTGCGGTCATCAACGTATGCACGGATGTCGAGTTTGTCGAGGGTGTTGCGCACCTCGTAAGCATAGTCGTTGAACTTCTCGGAGATTGGCATGATAGCGACCTGGTCGGGAGCCAACCACAAAGGCAACTTGCCGGCGGTGTTCTCCAACAATACGGCGACGAAACGCTCCATAGAACCGAATGGCGCACGATGAATCATGACTGGACGGTGCTTCTGATTGTCGGCACCAGTGTATTCCAATTGGAAGCGCTCTGGCAAGTTGTAATCCACCTGAATGGTACCCAACTGCCAACGACGACCGATGGCATCCTTCACCATGAAGTCGAGCTTTGGACCATAGAAAGCAGCCTCGCCATATTCGACCTTAGCTGGGAGATTCTTCTCCTGGCAAGCCTCGATGATAGCCTGCTCGGCCTTCTGCCAGTTCTCCTCCGAACCGATATACTTGTCGCGGTTCACCTTGTCGCGCAGTGAGATCTGTGCCTCGAACTGGTGGAAATCCAATGCCTTGAAGATGATCATGATGATGTCGATAATCTTCAAGAACTCCTCCTTCACCTGGTCGGGACGACAGAAGAGGTGGGCATCGTCCTGAGTAAAGCAACGTACTCGGGTCAAACCATGCAACTCACCGGTCTGCTCATAGCGGTAAACGGTACCGAATTCGGCAAGACGCAATGGCAGGTCACGATAGGAACGTGGCGATGTCTTGTAGATCTCACAGTGGTGAGGGCAGTTCATTGGCTTGAGCATATAGAGCTCGTCTGGATCTGGTGTCGAGATAGGCTGGAACGAGTCCTTGCCATACTTAGCCCAGTGGCCAGAGGTCACGTAGAGGTTTTTGTTGCCGATGTTTGGCGTGATGACCTGCACGTAGCCGTAACGCTTCTGAATCTTGGTCAGGTAGTCCTGCAAGCGGTTGCGGAGAGCAGTGCCCTTCGGCAACCAAAGTGGCAGACCGGCACCGACGTTCTGGCTGAAGGCAAAGAGTTCCATCTCCTTGCCCAACTTGCGGTGGTCGCGTTTCTTGGCCTCCTCCAGCAGGTTGATATACTCATCGAGCATGGACTGCTTAGGAAAAGTGATACCATAGACGCGGTTCATCTGCGGGTTCTTGTCGTTGCCGCGCCAGAAAGCACCAGCTACCGACAATACCTTGCAGGCCTTGATGGCTCCTGTGTTAGGCAAATGTGGACCACGACAAAGGTCGGTGAAGTTGCCCTGTGTATAAGTAGTGATCTTGCCGTCCTCCAGTTCGCTGATCAGCTCGCACTTGAAGGTCTGACCCTTGGCCTGGAACTCCTTGAGTACCTCGGCTTTAGCTACCTCCTTACGGACAATCTGCTCCTTCTGGCGAGCCAGTTCGAGCATCTTCTTCTCAATCTTGGGGAAGTCTGCCTCCTTGATGTTCTCACCATTGGCAGGCACGACATCATAGTAGAAGCCATTCTCGATGGCTGGACCGATACCGAACTGGATACCGGGATAGAGTTCCTGCAAGGCTTCGGCCAAAAGGTGTGCCGAACTGTGCCAGAAAGCATGTTTGCCCTCTGGGCTGTCCCACTTGAAGAACTCGATGGTGCTGTCGGCAGTAATGACGCGGGTAAGGTCATACATTTCTTCGCCGACTTTAGCTACAAGCACATCCTGTGCGAAACGTGGGCTGATTGACTCAGCCACCTGAAGAGGCGTTACGCCATCCTCGAACTCCTTGACCGTCTGGTCAGGAAAAGTGATTTTGATCATTGAATTACAAATTTCAATTTAATTGTTATTGATAATGGCATTGGCCGCCGCCTCTAAAACAACAGAGGTTGAAGCGGACAAGCTGTTTTATTCTGCAAACGGATTTCTGACCATACGGATGAAATCATCGACGAATGGCAGTTCAATCCAGCCGTAATGCTTGTTGATGACAAGCAGGAACAGGGCAAAGAGCACGATGCAAACGATCCAGAGCAACACCTTCTTCCACCAAGGCATCTTGCGGTCGGCATACGGATCCTTGAGTTTCATGCCGACGGGATAAACGGCCTGCTGGGTCAAAGTCTCGCCGAAAGGAATATTGATTTTGGCCGATGCATTTATTGCCCAGCCGTTGGCATTGAGCACCGGTGTAAGATTGCGCTTGCGCAGCTTCAACCACGCGAGGAACATCGACGGGCCGGAAATCACCAACATGATGGCGAGGATGACCAATGGGAACTGCCACCACTTCAAGCCCATAATGCCAGAACCGACTGCTACCAATGCCGAACCGATCATGCCGACAGCCATACCGACGGCGGCAAAGATGCCTGCATATTTTGCGATGTCGAATGTACCGGCCACAGCCTCGTTTTTCTTGACTTCCGACTTCTCGACCGCACTCAAATCAGACTTCACAGCCTCGCTCTTCTGGTTGATTGCGGCAGCGGCGCTTTCCGACTGAGCCTTATCCTTTTCGGCTGCATATTTCTCGATGTTGTCTTCGATGAGCTTAATCATCTTCTTGTACGGACGCCACATAGCCTGCGGAATACTGATCGGATTGTCGATGATGGCCGTTACGCGGGCATCGAAGTCACGACCCTTGCGGTCGTAGAAGATGCAGTTCTTGCCGACGAAGAGATCATCGACGTCGCCGACGGTCACGGCAGCCATGATGCTGTACGATTCGTTGTAAACCTTGCTGGTCACTGCACAAGTCACCAGGAACATGCCCGACTTCGGAGCCTGGGCTGTCAGGGCTGCAGCATCGGCCACCTTCACACAGAAATCGCAGGTTCGCTGGTCAATGACCAATGTGCCGCACTGGAAAATCGCCTTCTTCTCGACGTTGTAGAAGTCCTGGAACGAAACATAGTTCTTCAACAAGGTGTAGAAGTCGCGCGTCAGGTGCAACAGTTTGTCAACCAACTGCACGCCAGCCGTCTCATCGTCCAGCTTGATGTCGGCCTCGGTCACAGTCACGCTGGCCTGCCAATCGCGATATGCCTTGATTTTTGCGCCGATTTCCGCCCACATGGCTTCGGTCAAAGCCTTTGCCTTTGGGTCGAGCGCACCCTTGATGACGTTGAACTGCGCAACCCACGCCGGATTGATGGCAGCCTTGAGCGACAACTCGGCCGAACCGTCGATGCGGGCGATCGGATAAGAGGCAATCTCGTCCATCTTCTGGGTCAAGTTGTCGGCCGATATGGCTTCGATGCGCGAGGTCTGCACGTCGAGGGCCGATGTGCTTTCCGACGAGAACTCGGCCAACTTCGAACGCATGAAAAAGTCCTTGATTTTTGCGTCCAATGCGTTGTAGGCAGCTTCGACGGCATCTGTCTGGTCGCCAAACGGTGCTTCAAGCTCGGCACTCTTGTCGATTGCGGCCAATGCAGCCTCCAGCTTGTTCTTCAGGAACGTAGCGAGGCAGCTTGAACTGTCGGCCAACGAGATTTCCTTTGCATCGGCCTTGCCCAACTCCTTCAAGATCTTCACCGAGGCATCGTACAACGCCTTACCGTCGGCGTCGTCCTGATTCAGAGCGTCCAGCGGCAAAGTGTCACGCCCTTCGAGGATGATTTCCTTGTCCTTCAGCACGCGAGTCAGCCAATTGGCCACACTTACCACCTCGTCACGACGTATCGACCCGTCGTTGTTGGTGTCCATATACTTGAGCGATGCCTCGTCAATTTCCAGTCCCTTGACAGGGCATGAAAGGACGGTCCACTTCTTTATGTCAAGTTCTGCAAGGTGTGCGATGTCTTCGCCGCTTCCGATGCAGACACGAGTAACGCCGCCGATGCGGCTGTAAGTCCATTTGTAGTCAGCCATATAGATAGTATTTTTAAAAATTTCGGACGCAAAGTTAACAATAAAACGAGAATGTTGACCAAATCAAGTTGAAAAAAGCCGTAACCAAGACAAATCACACCACAAGCCGCAAAAATTTGTCATAATGTCAGGATGCGCCATCGGCAACGCAGAAAAAACGAAGAGGGCAGAAACCCTACGATTTCCGCCCTCTCCCATTGAGTTTCACATCATTCCAGCACACTGTGGCGCAGGAATCCGGTATTATTTAACGATTACAGTAGCACCCTTAGAGATGTATATCTGGCCCTTCTGGAGCTTCTGAGCCTTGCGACCCATAACGTCGAAGATGGCACCTGCCTCAACCTCCTCGACAACAGTCTCGATGCCTGCAGGATCAGCAACGAGGTCAATCTCCTGACCGAGAGTTGCAACAGCAGTTGGATCGACAATGATTGCAACGCCAAGACCTTCAACGGTTGGATTCTCGGTATAGACGAACTTCGTTCCATCCTCATTCATCACGTATGCCGAAGACGTAAGGGCAGCCTTCTGATAGTTGCCATTTGCGAACAGACGCCAGCCGCCATTGGATGGAACCGTTGTGCTACCGAATGCGCTTGCAACTGGAGCAGAAGCATAATTCTGGATGATAATTTCATTGCCGACCTTTTCGCTGAGGCTCTGAATCATGATAGGTACACCAGCCATAACTTCAACGCCCTCTGCGCGAACTGCAGACGAAATGTTTGTGCTGTTCACGAGCTGGGTGAGATCCTTGTTCGATACGGAGTTCTGAGCCGTACGTACATGAAGTGTCAGAATCTGGTAATCGACACCAAGCTGGAGAGCTTCGCCCGAAGCATTGGTGATGACATTCGTACCGATAGAGATAGCGAATGGAGCAGCAAATGCAGTATAGTTGTCTGTAACATTTACATGGACATACTGAGTACCGCCAACAGCAATCTTAGATGCAGGATATTCACCGACGACATTTGCACCGGCAGCCGACTCGAAGTCGCCGCTGATGTTAGAAAGGGTCAGCGTATCGCCATCAATGATGCTTGCGTAAGTCTCGTTGTACGATTCGCGAGCCGAAGCCACGTAGCGTGAAACGACGTATGCGGTATCCATGCCTGGCAATACAGCCTTAACGGTCAACCAGCCATTGCCTGCAAGAGTCAAGGTGTTTGTCTCGCCGTTCAAGATGCCAATCTCATCGTTGTAGGTATAGTTCAAATCAGCGTAGAGACCAGCCTCAACCAAGTTCTTGTCGGTGATGGTGAAGGTGTGACCCTCGTCGGTCTTCTCAACCCAAGTGATGACAGGAGTTGACAACTGGAAGATGGAATCGCAGTCGATGGTGACGTAGTTCATCTCCGATGCCTTGCCCTCATACTCGGTGTAGGCCACAATAGTGTTGTTCGGTGCACTCACCTTGATTGGCTCGGTGAAGAGCTGGAAGTCGCCGAATACGGTTACGGTGTCAACGTCGTAAACAGCTTCGGTCGTTTCGGTAGCCTCAGCCACAAGTGTTGAGTCGTAGCGTACGCCATTAGCAACTGCATAGTAGGTCCAAGCATTGTCCTCGTATGGGAAAGTTGCAGGAACTACAACCACGTCGCGCTCGCCGCTCTCCTCCTTGCCTGCAATATAGACATTTGGAGAAGGTGTAACGTCCGGATTGTTGTAAACCTCGACAGCCCAGATGCAGTAATAACGGGTCATGCTGAGCACAGCAGCACCATCCTTCACACAGTTGTAGTAGAGTGTGTTGCCTACGGAGTTGGCTGCATCGAGTTCGAGCACGTCATTCTCGACGGCAACCTGAGCAGGATCCTGTACGGTCAACTTGACGACCTGAGTCTTGCGCAAGTTGTTGATACCGAAGCGACGTGGACCAGAGTTGAAGTTGTAAATACCAACATAACCGCTCTTATGACGCTCCAACCAGCTTGTACCAGACTGCACGCCGAAGTTCGCGTTCGATACATATCCGTCATAATACTGCACCGGACACATATCGTAAGTGCCATATGCTCCGGTAGCAGTGAAGGTTGGATCCTGCAAGACGCAGCCATAGTCACTACCATCGGCAATCAATTCTTCCGAAACAGACTTGAAGTCATCAGCCCAGACGAACTCCAGCTTAGCAGGTTCGCGAGTCCACATGACAGCAGGTTCGCTGGTTGCATAACCTTCAGCATTGGCAACGGCGGTGATGCGCTGGTGAGTAGCCACCTTCAAGGTGTCGCCTACAGTGTAGTCAAACTTCTCGCCAGAAGGATAGAGCTCATAGCTGATGGCAGCCACAGGAGCACCGATCAAATCTGCATTACTGTTGTTGAGCAAAACCTTGTAGATCGAGTCGCTCTGCTCGGTTACACTGAATGTAACTTGGTTGAGCTGAATAGGATAGCCAGCCTCGAAGTTGACAAACAACGTATCTGAAACGAAAACTTCTTCTGTATAAGCATCCTTCAATTTAGCGACGATGCCACAATTCAATGTCTCGCTGATAACGATGGTATCGGAGTACAATTGTTCACCATAGTAAATAGAAGCACCTTCAGTAGCATCTGACATGACAACCCAACGATTGTTATCAAATGTTCCGACAACAGCAGCCACTGGCTTTTCAATCACACCTGCGGTTACTGTACGAGAAGCAACTGGAGATGTTTTACCCTCCTTAGAAGCCCACGCGGTGAATGCTGTAGTTGCGAACACGCGGATTGGTTCAGTATAAAGGATTGGCTCTTGACCTTCTTCCGTTGTATAATAGATTTCAGCATCTGCCGTCTTAGTGGTCAATGTCACCAGATTTGAAGTAAAGGTCTGACCCTCTACAGCAAATACAGGAGCCTGAATAACCTCTTCATAAGTAGCGACATTGAGTTTCAACTGATCAATAGCAACAGCACCAGCTGAACCTGGACGGAGGTTCAACGCGGTAGGATTGACATTGGTCTCAGAAAGGACAACGTTCTTGACGATAGCCTCACCGCTACCGATGTTGGTGATGGTCATCAAAACTCCATCATTAGAGCCTGTAATAGTGAAATGATGCCAATATGCAACATCGTTCAAAGCATCACCTGTGGAAGCAGAAATACGACTTGCCTTATTACATGGATAAACTGCGAGAGACGCATCCGTAACCGAGCCATAAGCCAAGGCGAAAGTGTTGCCCCAACCAGCGGCATCAGTCAATGTGAACAATGTAGTTTCACCAGCAACGAGGCTCGTAAAACCAGCCTTTCCATTGCATCCACTGTAACCTGCCCAATCGAAATCAAGTGTCCAGAACTCATAAGAAGACAAATCTTCCGAGAAGTTGACAATCTTCGATCCGTTAGTATTGTTCGCACCCCAGACATTGAGGAACGTCGTTTCACTGACAACTGACGTATGAGAATAATCCAAGGTACCACGATCGGCGTTATCTCCATCAAGAGCCATTTCAGGTGAAGTTGCGTCGTCGAAAGAATAGTCATACAATGTAGCGATAGTTGGAGCCACATAGATGTCAAGGGTCATGTTGTCAACAGCAACAGCACCAGCTGAACCTGGACGTAGATTAAATGCAGTCGGATTGACATTGGTCTCGGAAACAAGTGCATTCTTGACGACAGTCTCACCACTCTTGTAGTTTGTGATAGTCAAGCGGACACCATTTTCAGAACCGACAACTGCGAAGTGATACCAATATGCGCTATCATTCAGAGCTTCACCCGTGTTGGCTGAAATACGGCTGGACTTGTTGCATGGGAAAACAACAATGGTAGCAGCACCAGATTCACCATAGGTCAAATCGAAGGTAGAATTCCAATTGGCAACATCAGCAATGTTGAAGAGGGTCTTCTCTCCAGCGACGAGACTCGTGAAACCAGCCTTCTTGTTGCAACCGCCATAACCTGCCCAATCGAATTCGAGAGCCCAAGCTGCGTACTCAGAGAGGTCTTCGGTGAAGTTGACGACCTTCGAACCGTTAGTATTGTTCTCACCCCAAACATTGAGGAACGTTGTTCCGCTGACAACTGACGTATGAGAATAATCCAAGTTGCCACGATCGGCATTCTCGCCATCAAGTGCCATCTCAGGCGAAGTCGCATCGTCGAAACTATAGGTAATAAGATTGCTACGCTTACCAACGATAGCGGCAGCAGCCTCTTCCAAGGCTTCAACCTCAGCCTTGTAATCTGCAACGAGGCCGTCAACAGTCTCAACAGTTGGCAATAAGGCTATAAGGCTATCTGCCTTGCCAGAGATTGCCACCTCTGCATAAAGTGAATCGGCGACGAAAGCGACACGATCAACAACAGGAGTAAGCGCATTGAGCTGCTCAATATAATTAGCAACAACGTCTGCGTATGTACCGGCAGAGATAGTCTCATTGGCCGCAGAAATGGCTGCCCGGATGGCATCGATGCCGACATAGGTGGTAGCATAAGAGGCTACGTTTGTGTTGCCTGCGCTGACGATAGACTTGACCTGAGCGACATACCAGTTACCGCCTTCAGCTACATTCTGCATACCGAACTCAAGCACGCCATCCTTACCAACGGTGACATTCTTGAACTCATACAGATATTCGTCGCTGGCAGGTGTGCAGCCAGTCTGGCCGATGACATTGATGTCATAGGTAGCACCATTGGCATAAACCTGAGCAATACCTTCGCCCGTAGCTGCGGTAATCCAAGCGACATTGGCCACAGCATAGAACTGCACGTCGTAGGCAGCACCAGGAACGAGGCCGTCAATAGACTGATAGATGACCTTGCCTGGCTGGAAAGCTGAACCTCCCCAAGTCTGCCAACCGGTCAAATAAGCCTTCTTCTCGGCATCGCTGCCCTGAACTGCTGTCCAAGCAGCAGGAGCAATAGCAGTGACATCACGGCCCTCGCTGTTGTCATTCTTCATGACAGAAAGCTCAGCGTCTTGAATGGCAGCACTCAGAGTCTCGATGGCTGCGTTATAGGCCTCAGCAGTCTGCTCAGGAGTTGCAGTTGCAGCCTGAAGGTTGGCCAATACGGTAGGAGCCATTGGCAGTGCAGCCAAAGAATCGGCCGTAGCTACCATCTTGGCGAATACATCCTGAATCTCGGCCAAGCTTGAAAGGCCAATGCAATAAAGCTCGAAGTTGTCGAATGCAGTCCAATCCTGATCGATGGTTTCGGTCTTCTTGACACCCACACGGAGCTTGCCATTGGTCACAACGACAGTAACCTTGCCGTTGACAAATCCACCTGCGGCGAAGCAAGCCGAAGCATTGTCATGCGAATTAGGAATAAAGCCCTCGGTTGTTGACGTTGAATAACCACCGTCGGCCTCGCTCTTGTTCTCACTGAAAATGGAAACAAGGGCTATCCCCTCCTCGTTTGCATACAGTATGGCATTGGATGCCTCGGTAGAAGCTGCGTGAGCGGCAACGGCTGCATCCACACTACCACTGCGGTAGTAGCCTTGGCAAGTAAGCTGATATGTACCATTCGGAACAGAAATTTCCTGATATACATCGAAATTCTTGCCAAACATCTCGATGCAACTTTGAACGGTCTGACCACCATTTATTGTAGGTTCTCCCAACCATGCGGCCTCAAACTTCGGACTATAGAGGTTACGGCTGACAGATGCATTCTTAATAAGGAAAGTTGCATCAACGGGATTTTCTTCTGTTGCATCCTTGAATGCAGCTACGGCATCGGCCAACGAAACGAACTTCCACTGGATTGCAGTTTCGGTATCACTCGAATTGTCTACAACATTGCCATCAGCAGAGCCAATGAAAGCAGCTCCATCGGACGTAGAAAGCGCATAATTATCGCCCTTCGATGTAAAATAGATGGAAGTAGAAGGTTGATCAACGAATGTCCCCGAAAAGAAATGATTTGCAGCACTGTTGTACGTATGAGAGTCTAAAGTATAAACTCCCTCGGACAACTTTGTCACAGTGAAACGGGTGCCATGCTCCAACAAAGAAGCCTGAGTTCCCCAACTGTTAGCACCGCCCAAGTATTTGCCAGTCGCTACGTCCTGAATGATGTAGTCACCATCAGTAACTTCAGCGAAGGCAGCACTCGACAAAAGCGCCACAGCCACTAAAGAAAAAGTTTTCTTCATGATGTTTTTGGATTAAAGTTAATTATAAAAAATAGTGTTTGATTGCAGTTTTTCAAAGTTAAGGTTTACGTACGACAAGGTATTCCGTGTTGCAGTTTCAGTTTTGGAAATGTGTTTTGGAAATAAGGTACGCAAGACGTTGAAAAACACACTCCAATTCCCCAAAACGAGTTGGGGAACTGGAGATTTATGTTTGTTTGAATTAGCGAATTATTACGCTCTTTGCTTCGACAGTGCCATCGCTATAGACGGTGCGGACAACGCTGAAGCCTGCTGTGGCCTTGCGAACCGAACGACCGTCAAGCGAGAAGATCTGACGATTCTCAACTACGCGATTTTCCTTGACAGCGGTGCGGATGCCCATGATGTCGCCCTCGTTGACAATCTCTTCGCTGTCGTTCTCGGCAGGAAGCTGCTGCTCAACCTCGCCATTGGCCTTGGTCAGCTGGGTCTCGATGGCGATGATACCGTCGGTGATGTAATTCTTGAAGTTGAAGCGGTACTGGAGCGAGTCGCCGTTGCCAGCATCAATCTTGTTCGACCATGCGGTGTAGAAACGCTTGCCGATGGTGTCGGTCTGGAACGACCATGTGGTATCGACGCGAGCAATCTCGTTGGTCTTGACACCATCAACCTCTACCCAAACGGTATCCTTCTTCGTGATAACTGAATCGCGGTTCTGAGTCAAATAGATTGGGTAGGTCTGCTGTGCGAACGAAACGACAGTTGCCGTGTCGCCCTCGCCACGCAGATAGTTGCTGGTAGCACCGGCCTGCAAGCGCAGGGTGTTGTTCGAATAGTAGTAATAAGCGAAGGTGATTGGGTTAGCGAAAGGATAGCCCTTGTCTGCGCAGAGGCAGCCAGAACCGTTCTTCCAGCTCCAAGCGTGCTCACCGCCGATGCCGCCTTCATAAGCCTCGCTGTGATAGCGTGAGTAGGTGAGGAAGATTGAGTCGGTTACGGTGCCAGGAATTACGGAAGCATCGGTCGTATCAACAGCTACCCAAGCGTCCGATACAGGATGATCGGCCAAGAACTGCTCCCAAACGGCCTTCCATTTGGTTGAATCCTGGTCGGAAGCAGCAGTACCGATCTGAGCCTCGTTTGGAGTGTAGAGCGATGGAGCTTCGGTGTTCTTGTAAGTACCATCTGTAGGCTCGCCGTTTGAGAACGAACCTGCACCCCAGTTGGAAATCACGTAGTGAGGACGGTTGCCATCCATGATGGTTGCGCCGTAGGTTCCTGCCAACTGGCCGAACGAAGCCACGCCGATTGAGTCACCAGGCTGAGCCACATACGCATTGTTTGAGCCGTCGGCCAAAGCGATGACCTCGCCACCCTTGACGGAACGGATTACGTAAGCTGGGCCGTTGTTGTCCCATACCTCATAGCCGATGGTATCGACATAAGAAGCCAAACCGGCATCGATGGTACCGTTGATTACGCGATACTTACCTGCCTTTGGCTGGAAATTGTCTGGCAAGCTGATCTTGATTTCGTTCTGACCCTCGTACATGGTGAACTTGCCTGTCACGTTGAGGATATCGGCATGACCCTCGTTGTCGAAGTCGAACCGGACAGCATTGTTTGAATATACCCAAATGTTCTTCCAGATCATCTGGCCTACAGTGTTGTAAGGATAGCCAGCAGAAAGGGTGTTGGCACGACCGCCGTTAGGTGAATAGTCGATGTCGGCCCAACCAGTACCGCCAGTGATACCGGTGCCACGCTGCGACAGACCGTTGAGGAAGCCTGAGCATGATGGAGACGAAGAGTTGAAATAGATCTCGGCACCAGAACGGACATAGAAGTGATTCTGCGTACCGCTGATTACGCCATTGAAAGCCTGGCTGTTGCCATAAACCTCAAAGTCGTGGGTTTCGCTGCCCGAAATGTTGATGTCGGCATCATACTCGAAAGTGATGGCATTGCCCTCAGCGTCGGTTGCACCGTTGAAATAAGGATAGTTGGTGGTGCTGATGACGCCCTTGCCACGAATTGGAGGATAAACGAGGCTGTTTGAGCCGAACTGATGCCAAACGACATTGCCGCCGAACGAAGAGATGTCGAAGATGCTGCAAATGCCGGCATAGGTCTTTGTTGGCATTGCGCCATTGCCGAAGTAGCCTGGCTTGAACGAGTTGTTGACGAAGATGGTGTCGCATGAGTGGCCATCCAAAGTCTTGATGTAGATGGTACCAGCGAATGCAGGTGTTGCAACATTCTGAACATTGCCGCAAGCGAATGCGAGGGTATCGCTCTCGCCGACGTAGATGGTCAATTCGCCGCTACCAGTGATGGTGCCGCCGAAGGTGCATCGCGAGTCAAGGTAGATTTCGTTGCCTGTACCCTCGACGATCCAGTCGTTTTCGTATGCCTTGCTTGCAAGTGTATAGCTTGAACACTCGTCCCAGCCTTCTTCAATTCCGTTTTCTTCGTCCGTCGCGAAGTTCTCTTCATCAGGATAGGCATAGGTCGGCTCATCGTAGAACTTCACAACGCCGCCGTTGCTCAGCGTGACAGGCTGCCACACACCGGAATTGGCATACGACATTGGCAGGCCGGCTGCGTTCAACGAGAAGTACTTGATGGTAGCAGTTGCACCGACCAACGTGAGGCCGGCGTTGCTCACTTGATCACTGACACCCCATGGATGCTCGATGTCGTAGTCAGCATCGACCACAGTTTGCGCCTGAGCGATTGTCATTGCAGACAAGCCCATTGCAAGAATAGAGTAGAATTTCTTCATAGGAAAAAATGTGTTTAATTGGTGATTATTGGTTATTTGGTTTGTCGATTTGTGTATTTCAAGCCCAAACGAAACGACGGAAACACAATTTAAAAAATTACGATTTTCCATCGAGCGCCGCAAAAATGATGTTTTTTTGGCAAAGTCAATTTCACAAAGGCAAAAAAGTAGGCAAAACAGCCTGTTTTTTCTTCTTCACAGACTATTTTGCCACACTTTAATGTCAAAGAATTTTCACTTAGTGTAATTTCACCTGTTTTTATCCGATGAAAATCACTACGCGAATTTCAGTTCCGACAGCCTTATTTATATATGATTTTCTTGCCCTTGAGCATATAGACTTGACCGCGCTTCAGCTCCTTGACCGGTTGGCCAAGCATATTGTAATATACGGCCGATGCCTCGGCTTCATCCTTCACGCTTGTCAAGCCGGAATAGTCGGGATTGGCGACAACTTTCAGCACTCCGAATTTGGTGTTGAGACTGTCGGTATCCCATGCCAACGAATCGGGCAATTCGAACAAATCGTATGTCGGATTGTTGGAAGACGAGTATGCCTTTGTGTTCCAAAGCACGTAGCGGTCGCCCGACTTCGGCACGTAGTTGGAATTCTGAATTACGCGAATTGTGCCTTGGCTGAGGAAGCTGCCGCCGCCGGTGAAGGTGTTGCAGGCACCATTTTTCGACAGACGGAACACGACCGTGCCGCCAGACTGCACATCAAGAAGGCCTGCCAAAGCGAGCGTTCCGGTGTAGTAGTAGCCTGGTGTGAACACTGCGCCATCCTTAACCGAGAATGTTCCGTTGCCCATGCAGCCAGTAGCCATCAGGCCTGTGCCCGACTCAAGGATAAGGGCGCCCTTTCCAGATGCGCTCGTATAGCTTGAGGCCGATGTGTAGCTGCCGCCATTCACGCGGACATTGCCCTCCTTGACGGTGATTCCGCCGGTTCCGGTGTCGGCCGTAAGGGTCAACAGACCGCTACCAGTCTTGATAATCGACGCATTGCTGATGCCGGCGAAATTGATGTCGGCATCCGTTCCGCCAATGCTGAATGCGCTTGCTGTGCTGTAGCCCGCATTGATTGTTCCCTTGAAACCACTTGCAGAGGTGTGATCTGAATTCCACGTGCCGAGCGCACCGACCACATACGTTCCTGTTGCCTTGCCGGAATTGCTTTGGGCATCGCCGCCAATCTGCATCGAATGACCTGCCGTGGCAATCTGGATGGCAGCCTTAGGCATACCATAGACATTGTCGATGATGACGGGACGACCCGTATTGCCGCACACGAAGTTTACCTGACCCTCGAACGCGCTCCAGTCGCCCGACAGATAGGTGCGCGGACAAGACGTGCTGCTCGGGAAGTTGACGGTCAATGTACCGGCACCGAAGAGCTTGTTGCCGTGTATGCAACGCGTGTCGAGGTTGACCGTAGCCGAACAACCCTCGGGCACAACCCAAGGCGTCGTCTGGTTGCCGTAGGAGTAGCTGCTGTTGTCAAACGTCAAGGTTCCGCCGCGCAGGATGACGGTATCGCCCAAGCAGTTGGTGGTCTGCGTGTTCATTGTCTGGAACGTACCGGCCTGAATTTCAACCTTCTTGCAGGTCGGTGCGGTCTCGAAGCTCATCGTACCAGTGCCCTGCTTGACAAGTTTGCCGCCCGTCAGAGGACCCTGCTGAACCCAATTGCCCGAACAAGAGATGCAGGAAGAGTCGCCCAGCTGGATGGCACTCGGGTTGGTGATTGCGGTCAATGCATTGAGTTTCGCGCCCGTAGCGATGTAGATCTTGTACTCGGTCGCATTGTAGGCGCCCAAGGCACCGTCGCTCTGGGCATCGGCCAACTTCGAAACATTGATTGCGCCCTCCTCGAT
Source organism: Bacteroidales bacterium UBA3663 (assembly GCA_002373755.1). Taxonomy (GTDB): domain Bacteria; phylum Bacteroidota; class Bacteroidia; order Bacteroidales; family UBA3663; genus Liminaster. The sequence continues at coordinate 15,738 of DFJU01000136.1, forward strand.
TCGGGTGCCGCCGGTGTAGTTGTTGACATTCTGGAAGACGAGGATACCCAGACCCTTCTTGATCAGCTGGCAAGTGCCGCCGATGCGGCCGCTGCCCGAGATGACGACGTTGTGGTTGCCGATGATGGTGACGCTCTCCGGCTCGACATCTTCAGCTATCTTGACAGTGACATTCTTGGCCGATGCATCGATCGTCACACGGTCGCCCGACACGAACGAAACTGGCTGATCGTCGATGAGGAACGATTCGGTCTTGTTCAGATCCCAGTCGCCAGTGCCGCTATAGACGATGTCGGTCGGCACGCGCATATCGTTGACCACCAGCACAATGTCGTTGGCCGATGTCTTCAACTCGACCGAAAGACCCTTCAATCCATCGATGGTGACGGCCGAGACATCGCCCTTGATGCCCTTGTTGTAGTGGACGAGCTTGTATTCGCCCGGAGCCAGAGTGCCGGCTTCGGCGCGACGGATGTAGAATGTCGGTGTAGCTCCGATGCAGTTGGCATCGGCCAAAATCAGACTATCGACAGTCAGCACATCGAACGAAGTGCCGTCGTTGGCGATGTCAAATTCGACAATTGCGCCGCCGTCCATCGAAAGTGTGCCGACATTGAGTGTGCCGATGGCCGATGCACCTGCGGGGAACAGCGTAGCGCCATATTCCATGCTGACGCGGCCCACCGTAGCGGCGCTGTTCAGCTTTGAGAAACGCTTCATGACGACAGGCGAAGTCACGTAGTCGGTCGTGAGGTTGAGCGTGCCGTACCACACTTCGGTGCTGCCCGTGTGCGAGTATGTGCCATTGGACAAGGTCAACGCGCCGAGTCCCTGCTTGAAGATGGTCGTCGCACCGGTGAACGTGCCGCCGGAAATCACGTAGTCGGCCGGAGAATTGACCTGCAGGTAAGCTGGCGAGACTGTGCCATTGGCCGTAATCTCTGTGGCCGATGTCTTGCAGGCGATGGCGAACTTGCCGTCGGTGCTGCTGTCGAGCGTCGTGCTCAACTGGGTCTTGCCATTGGTCACAACCGGCGGCGGAGGTGCCATGAAGCCCTCCTTCTCACCCAGGAAGTAGCTGACGTGAGGCGGCTGGTTGTAGCCCGACGGTTGCCAGTAGATGGCCTGACGGTACTGCGGGTCGTGCATCAGCGTGTAGTTGCGGAACGATGTCGGAATGACCGTCGTGTAGAGCCGGACAGACTTGTTGTCGGTGGTAGGAAGGATGAATTCCTCGCGCCAGTCGCCCAAAATGTCGGCCTGGATGCAAGGATTGGCCTTGGTCGAATTGGTGCAGAGAGTGCCGCTCGTCTTGAAGAGCTGCGTGCCGCCATATTTCGTGATTTGGGCATCATAGACCTGATAGTTCACGGTCGAGACGCCGTCGAAGCACTCGTCGAGCACGTCGCCGTCCCAATAGATGCGGAAATTCATGCAGACGCCCGGAGCGGAAGAAGCTACACGATCGTCGGACGAACGGGTCGTTGTCGCGCTCCACAGGTTGCCATCGACAGTCCAGAGCTCTGCGCCCGGGAAATCGTTCGTGAAGTTGCCCGCGATGCATCGGCCGCAATCAGTGCCGCGCTTCCAGCGGAACAGGATTTCGTTGGTGCTGGCATCGACATAGACGCAGCCCGGATTGTCCTCAAGGCAGCGGAAAGCCTCAACGCCGTCGCGATAGGGATCGAGGTCGCCGTAGTGCTGTGCGTCGCCGTGGCCGAGCTGTGCGCTCGACTGGAACTTGCCGAACTCATCGACCACCATGTTGCCATGGCAGATTTCGTCGCGGCCGTCGCCATCCACGTCGCAGATGGTGAAGTTGTGGTAGCCCTGTCCGTAGAATTCGCTGTTCCAATCGTCCACGGCGCATGCCCAACGGAGCTGCAGTTTCTTGTTGACGACATCCCACGTAGCGGCATGATAGTTCGTGTAGCAACCACGGCCGATGAATACCGACGGATGCACGCCGTCAAGATACGGAGCACCGAAGTGGAACTTGGTGGCGCGGTGGCCGCCGTCGCTCTTGCTGCTGCCGCCATACCAGAAGGCCACCGAACGGCGCGCGAGGTTGTTGCCCGGAGCCGACGTGCCTGGCTCGTAAACGCCCGATGCGGGATTGCCGCTGTTGGTCGTCGAGGTATTGTAGGTGCCGCAATTAGAGTCGAAAATCTGGTAGTCGAGCGTGGTGCCGGTTGCGCCGTCGAGCATGACGATGTATTCGTTGCCCTGCTCCATATAGGCCTGCGAGCCGGTGTAGTCGGTGCGATAGTTGGCCGATGCGTTGCCCAACACTGTGCCATCGGGCAGAATCGTGCCGTCGCCGCCACGGAAGATGATTTCCGCCTTGCCGTCAAGGTCGAAGTCGAAGGCAAAGCAGGCATTTTCCGAGCCGTTGCCGTCCTTCATGTTCGGGCCGAGGTTGACCTCCCACAGCTTCTTTCCGCTGAACTCGTATGCCTCGAAACGGGTGTAGGCCGAGTCGTTGCCCACGGTGAAGTCAGTGTTCTGACGTTCGATGACGAGTTCGTATTGGCCGTCGCCATCCAAATCGGCCACCGATGCATCGGTAATCTGCATGACCGACGTCACGTCGCGGCCTGTCTTCGGGTCAATCACCTTGGCCAATGCAATTTCCTTGTACTGCTGCGACCACACGGATGCGGCATCGCATGATGCGCCCACAGTGCCGTCGGCCGCGACAGGAGCCACGGTGTAGGTGCTCGACGTTGTGCCCGATGCATCAAGGAAATTCGACACGTTGAGTTTTTCGGCGATGAGCGTACCGTCGCGGTACAGATTGTAGGTCACGCCGTAGAATTCATTGCCTGGGATGCGCCACGATGCATAGACGCCATTGGAAGTCTTCACGGCCACAAGACCACGATCCAAATCTTCCATTGGTCGTTGAGCCAAAACAGACACACCACAGGACATGAGAGCAAGAAAAAGGTAAGTTTTCTTCATACGATTTAATTAAGTTCCCAATAAAGGTTAGTGTTACAGCCGACAAAATTAGCCATTTTTCGCTAACGGCGGCCGTTTTTGGGTCAAAAACGTCTCACGGTCAAGCGAATCGGAAGCCGAAATCGAAATTAGACGTATCTTTGTCTCATGGAAAACGACAAAATAACTCGACGCGAAGCACTTCAACGCATCGGACTCGGACTGTTGGGCATCGGCGTCATGTCGGTGCTGCCGGTCGGTTGCCATCGGCCATCGCGCCATCCCGACCAGACGAAACTCTGTAACCGGTGCGACGGTTGCGGCCAATGCCATTGCCCCTACGGAGTTGACATCGCCCGCAATCTGACATTCTACAACGAAGAGGCCCGCGAAGGCCGGCTGCCCGACCCGCGTGAGGGATTGACCGACAACTATTTGCGCGAAAGCAAACGCTTCATCGGACGACTGAACCGCATTCCACGTCTGGCTCAGGCCGACCGCTGTGTCGGATGCCGCCGTTGCGTTGACAATTGTCCGCAGCACATTGACATCCCGATGGCCCTGCGCCAAATGGAGGCATTGATTCAAAAAGTGAAAGACGATGGCACACTGGCATGACCCCAATCCGCTTCAACGATTCATCGGCAACGACACGGCCAATGTGAAAGTCATCGCATCCGAGCAGTCGGCCGACGGCTCTGTCAGCGCGTTGCTGCAAGGCGACAAGTTCGAAAAAAAAATTCGCACGCAGATGCCCGACGGTTCGCCCGCCGCAGCTCGCCTCTACCCCATTTTACCACCCACTACGCGAGTTTACGCCGAATTTCTGTCGGCCTGCACGGCTTGCGGCAAATGCATCGACGTCTGCCCGGAGCACATTCTGAAAACGGCCGAAAAGGAATACGAAGTGTACGGCATCCACGACGCTCGCGGCAAGGTCACCGTCAGTTTTGAGCTTGGCTTTTGCCGACAGAACTGCCACCGCTGCGCCGACGTTTGTCCGACGGGAGCCATTCCGCTGCTCGAACTGGCCGAAAAACGTGCCGTACGCATGGGTTGGGCGCAATTCAACAGCCGCACCTGCATCACGCAGACCGACCATGTGCCGTGCGATGCCTGTGCCCGACATTGTCCGCAAAAAGCCATCATCCTGGTTGAAAAAGAGGGACAAAAAATCCCGCGCATCAACAATCGTCTGTGCACGGGTTGCGGCGCCTGCGAATTCTATTGTCCGGCGCGGCCTAAAGCCATTTATATCGAGGGCATCTGACCCTCATCAGCCCCTATTTCATTGTTTAATTTTCGTTTTGCGATGCTCCTGCCGCATCTTTTTCTTGTGCGATGGGATACACCGCGCGCACGCTGCGTCCGTTGCTCCGGCCGAAACTGCGTCGATCGACATAGACGCCGCTCGAATAGAATCGGACATCGACCGCACTGTACGGATAATCTTTGCTGAGCGTGCTCGACCAATAGTCGCCGCCTGCCCCGACGCAACAGATTTCGTCGCCGCTCCGGCATCCGGCCGCCGGCAGGAAAATGCTGTTGCCATTCTCGCCGATGACCTCATAGCCGCCGACGCCGTGGTATGTGCGCCACCGCCACCTGCAATGTTCGCGTAATTCGTTCCAATCGGCCTCGGTCGGCATCCGCCAGGCGCCGCCCCAATTGACCGACGCCGCATCATCGGCCAAATCAAGTTCGCAAAGACCATCGACCGTGCCGAACTTGGCCTGCGTGTTGTACTTAGTCAGGCTGGTGAACGACCCCGCGCAAAACTTGTAGTTGCCCCAGTCGAACGTCGTCTTGATGCTCGGCGAACCGAAACCGCGGTTCAAGGCCGTGCCCTGCGTCTCTTCGCCCCAGGCCGTCGTCTCGCCCCAGGCATAGTAGCTGCCGAACTCCTCCGGGCTGTTGGCGCCGACGTTGCACGTTGCCCAATACAGGTTTGACGGCAAACCCAAATCGACATAGACGTGACCATTGTCGGCCGTCAGCAGCTCGGTTGAAAACGAGTGCGTAGCGCCATAGCGCGTGTACAACGGATAGACATAGATGTAGCCTCGGCAGTAATAGCTCTTTCCGGGCTGCAGATGGTCAACTTTCACATGGAAACGGCTTTCACTTGAATCGGGCAATGCCTTGAAACGCCTCCGGCTGGAAAAATCGGACAACGAATCGACCTCGACGCCGACCTCAACGCTCACGAACGGCTTGGGAATCATGCCAAGGGCGACCTTACCGTCGAAGTGCATATACATTTCGCCCACCTCACTCACTTCGCTTTCAACAATGGAATTGCCACACGAGACGAACAACGATGCGATCGCCGCGATGACGACCTGCAACATTATGTGCGACATTTGTTTGCGTTCCATTGTCATTTCCAGAAGGGTGAGATGCATAAAAATTCGCGTAGTGTTATTGAATCACGGCGCAAAAATAGCAAGAATTTCGGTGTCGGCCAAACAACTCATTTACGAAATGCCTTTTGCGGCCGATGCGCCGGAATCGGACGTCAGTTTGCGGCAGGCACAGAAAAAAGCGAACCCCAAGAGAGGCCCGCTTCAGTCTTATGTATATTAGATTTATTTCGTCTTCAGATACCACGAATCTTCACCCGAATACTGGGCTGCACCCAGCACGTTGATCGATGAAGATGCCTTCTGGCCGATGACCGTCTGCAGATAAGCATCGCCCGACATTCCATCGTTGGTGAGCGTGTACGACTGGCCATTGACCGTGATAGACTCGCTGCGGTTCATACGACGCGCTACGCGAACCAGATCGGGGAAACGCTGGCCTTCGTGGCCCAACTCGAGTGCTGCCTCGTCCATGATGATTTTCTCGATTAGATAGATGGAGTCGGCCTTGGTGGCACATGTAGAGAGGCTTTCCGTGCTGAAATTCGACGTTGTCTTGTAGGCCATCAACTGACGGCCGCGCAAGCCTGACGCACTACGCCATGGGCCACGGACGACGATGCCCTCGAAGATGTTGCTGGTTGCCGTGGTGTAATAGCGCGAATCGAAATAGAGCAGAGCCGAATCGGTCGCATTGTCGCAAATGCCGGTGCTGATCGGGAAACGGAGGCCGAACAGGTTGCGCGTCATTCCGATGTTTACGCCAGCCGAATTCAAGCCCTTGTAGTTGGCCGGATTGCTTTCGGTCGTCGTCTGGTTACCATTGGCATCGACCGAAGGATATGTCGTGCCATAATATCCGGCAGGACCGCCCATCAGGAAACCGTAGGCCATGTCTGGATAGCCTGCGCGGTTGAGAGCCTCGGCAAAACGGAGATGAACGCCGGCAGAACGGTAGAGCCACAGACGGCCCTCCTTCTTGTTCTGCTCATCCGGATCGAACAAATAGAGGTATTTTGCGCAGACGGTATCGCCTTCATCGACGCGGAAGGTTGCACCTGCATATTCTGTGCTGCCCTCAATCAAAGCGCCGAAGCCACGTGGGTCGTAAGGTGCGCCATTCTTGCGCAAGATGTCGGTGCGCTGCGTCTCGGCGATGTAGTTGGCCGACGGACGCAACTGGTAGCTGCCGCCCAATTCGGTCGATTCGAAGAGGTCGATGAACGGATATTGCGGCTCGCCATTGGCGACGTATGTCATCGACCAGATCCACTCATACACGCCTGGCACAGACGACACTTCGTCCTCGAACATATAAGGCCACGTAGTGAAGAACGAGCGCTCGTCCTGATCCAGATAGCGGAGGTTGCCGGCACAATAGTTGTTGCTGGTCTGCGAAGCCGAAGTCGGCAGCGACGAACCTGTGTAGGTGAACGTATTGCACTTGTAGTAGAGCGAATTGACAGTCTCTGCGCCGTCGGCATCCTTGTTCATCACCTCCTTGTAGTAGTAGGCGGCCTTGCGGAAGTCATCCTGGCTGCGGCCTGCCCAAAGATAGAGGTCGGCCAAAAGCAGTTTCTTATTGATGAAATATTGCTTCAAGACCTGACCGCCGACCTTTACGGACGATGAGCCGTTGATGACAAGCGGCGACAGTTCATAATCCTCGAGCGTTGGGACATTCTCCATGCAGTCAATCAGTTTTGGCAGGAGTTCGTCAAGGCCGATTTTCGACTCGTTGTACGCCGTCATATCGTCAATCGAGGTGATTGGCTTGTCGATATAGTAAACCTTGCCGAACTGGGCAGCCAACTGCAAATAGGTGTAGCAGCGCATTGCCTGCACGTCGCTGTAGCGTTCAGCATATTCGTCGGACGAAAGGTCGCGGCGTGTGAGCATCTTGTCCAGATTCTCGAGCACGTCGTTGCAGTTCGCAATAATCGCGTAGTATGGCTTCGCCGATGCATACGGGTTGTCGGCATTGCACTGATTGGCCTCGACCTGCTGCAAATAATCGTTGGCATTGGATGTGATGGTCATCAGATCGCCACGCAACTCGTTGAGCACGACCATCTGCTCGGCCAAATTCATAAACAACGAATATATGCCAAGAATGTGCTTGTCGGCATCGTTTGAATCGGTGTAGGTATCTTCGTAGTCAAGAGCATCGTTGAGCTCAGCATCGACACATGAGCCGAAGGTGGCGCACATAAGGCCAAGCGACAAGATTGGAATATAGAACTTTTTCATAATAAACAAAGTCCGATAAATTATTTTTGAATTTACAATCCGAGTTTAAGGCCGATGTAGAACGTGCGCGCAGTCGGCGTAGTGAAGCAATCGACGCCTTGATAGAGCGGATTGTTGGACGATGAACAGCAAATCTCAGGATCGTAGCCCGAATATTTCGTCGCGCAGAACACGTTTTCGCACGTGCCATAGACGGTGAGGCCCGTGATGAAGTCTGTCTGCAGGTTGAAATCGTACGACAGGGTGACCGACTTGAGTTTCAGGAACGAGCCATCTTCAATCCAGCGGTCGGAGAAACGGTTGTTCTTGTGCGAATCACCGTAGGCTGCACGTGGATAATTTGTCACGTCGCCTTCGGTACGCCAACGCAGCAAGGTGTTCTTCGTCTGGTTGCTGTAGGACGACATCGATTCAAGCTGCGAACGAGTGTAGTTGTAGATGTCGTTGCCCGATGCGAATGTGAAATCGGCCTGCAAGGTGAAGCCATGTGATTTCATGACCGATGTGAGTCCGCCGAAGATTGTCGGATTCGGATCGCCGATTTCCGTGCAGTCATCATCGTTGATGATGCCGTCGGCCTTGTTGTCGATGAAACGGACATCGCCGGCCTGCATTGGCTCAGCAACTGCGCCGACCATCGTTGTCAGACCGTCGGCCTGTGCCTCTGCCGTCGTGCTGTAAACGCCGTTGGTCTGATAGCCGTAGAAGATGCCTGCGGCCGAGCCGACACGAGTCAAGACAGAACCATCGCCCACAGTTGTCTGGAACGAACCGGTTTCAAGTTTCTTGATTTCGTTCTTGTTGTGGGCCAAGTTCAACGACAAATCCCACTGGAAATTCTTGTTTGTGAACACGCGGCCCGATACGTTGACCTCAAAACCGGAATTTTCCAATTCGCCGCCATTGTTGAGGATGGTCGTCATGCCGGTAAAGTCATCGGCTGTCGAATAGGTCAACATGTCCGTCACGCTCGACTTATAGATGTCGAACGAGAAGTTGAGACGGTTGTTGAGCAATGCTGCATCGATACCGACGTTCATCTTCTGCATACGTTCTGGCTTGAGGCTTGAGTTCTTGAGGGCACCCAACACCAAACCCTGTGTGGTCAGAATCTGCTGTGAAACGTAGTATTGACGATTGCTGTAGTTTGTGATGTCGTCATTGCCCGACACGTTGAATCCGGCACGCACCTTCAAGAAGTTCAGCCACTCGGCCGACTTCATGAACTCTTCGCTGCTGACCAGCCAGCCGGCATTGGCGCCAGGATAGATCTGGAATGTGCTCACATCGTCGCCGAAACGGCTTGATGCATCGCTCGAAAGTGTCAACTCGGCGAAATAGCGGTTGCGCCAATTGTAGTTGACGTTGCCGTAGATGGAAAGCCAATTGGAACTGCCAAGGCTACCGCCGATCTCGTGCAATGAAGCATCGCCCGAACCGATTGTCTGATAGGAATTGCCGGCCGAATTGTAGCCTTTGCCATAATCATCCTCCATCTTGCTGTGGAAATAGCGGAAACCGACTGTCGCATCGAACTGATGCTCGGACAAGTGCTTGCTATAGTTCAAGCGAGTCTCGGAAATGATGTTGAAAAGACGTTCTACGCGATGTATCTGCACGTTGTCAACACTCGTTGTTGGCAGGTCCTCGTATGGAATTCCGGTTGAAGGATGGAAAATCTCCTCGCGCTCCTTGTTGAAGTCGAGGCCGAAATTCTCGCTCAGCTTCAAGCCCTTCCAAAGGTCAACATCGAACGTGAACGAACCCATGAAGCGATAGAAGGAGTTCAACGACTTAATGTCGCTCACCACGGCAGCCGGATTGGCCGCACCCAAAGCATCGACATCCTCCCACGACTTTGATGGACGATTGTTCTGATCGACGCTCAATGAAGTGGTGAACGGAGCCTTGACCAATGCCGTATAGATTGGATTCAAATAGGATACGGAACCTTCGTTCGAAAGATTCTTCTTGCCATACACGAAGTTCATGTTGGCAAACAGGCGGATGCTGTTCGTGATGTTGATGTCGGCATTGACACGAGCGTTGTAGCGCTGGAAATCAGAGCCTTTCACCAAGCCCTCCTTGTTCTGGAAGCCGACCGAAACGCCATAGATTGCGACATCGTCGCCACCAGTCACACCGAGCGAATACTGCTGCTTGAAACCGCGCTGGAAGATTTCGTCCTGCCAGTCTGTGCTTTGGTTGTACTTGTAATAGTTCGGATAGAGATACGAACCATCGGGCTGCATCTGCGGCTTGTTGCTGTTGATCCAAACCAGATTGCTGAGTTCGGTGCTTGTAAGGCCGCTGCTTTTTGCGATGTCGGTGAGCAGACGCTTGCTGTCGGACGCGTTGAGCATCGGAATCGACTTAGGCTGCATATTCACACCCATCAAGGCGGTCACGTCGATGTGTGTAGCCTGGTCGGACGTGTGCTTGGTGCGAATCAGGATTGCGCCGTTCGAACCTTTTGCGCCATAGATTGACGTAGCATCCTTGAGCACGACAATCTGGTCAATATCCTTGATGTCGATGCAACCGAATGGAGTTGAAATCTGGCCTTCGATTTGTGAAACGCCGAACTCGCTGTTCTCGATGATCAGACCGTCGAGCACGATGAGCGGCATATTGTTGGCATAGATTGAGTTGATGCCACGCAGATAGATGTTGGCACCGCTCCAATCTGTTCCCGAGCGGAACTGCGTCTGCAATCCAGAAACCTGTCCGTTCAGCAAAGCTTCAGCCGAACCCTTGACGGAGATTGAGTTGTCGCGGTCAAAAACACCGATGGCCGACATCAGATGGCTCTCTTCCTTCATTCCCAATGGAGTATAGACTTCACGGCTCGTCTTGGTCGCGTAGCCGCTCTCCATCAGTCGCACGGTGAGCTCGCGACGGTTGCGCAAGGCAACAATCATGCTGTTGCGATCCGGACCGGTGACGTTTATCTCGGACATCACGCGACCGGCGGCATCAGTTGGCACCTTCAACGAGAAACGGCCGTTGTCGTCCGTCATGGCAGAATACGGAGCACCGAGCACCTGCAGACGTGCAGCAACTACAGGCGCACCCGTAGCGTCGTCGAGCACGACACCAGTGACGATTTCCGTACCAGCATCGCTCTTCTGACTCTGCTGTGGGAGAGTTGTATTGTCGGCCTGCTGCGCAGCAACGGGGCTTGTGAGCAATGCCGTAGCCATCAAAAGAACTGTATATCGCTTTTTCATAGTCAAATTACATTACTGGTTTTAATCGTCTTCGTCGATGACGGGGATAAAGTGAATATAATCGAGGAAGATGGAACCCTTGAGGCCTGCCAGCGTCGCCTTGCCTGAAGCATTGTCCGTACCGAACGGATTGCTTGTGACGAACACTGTTGCCTCGCCATTGTAAAGGCACATGAAGATGTCGCGCGGCACACGTCTTGCGGCCTTTACGCCGTACATTGCATCATTGTTGGCCGTCGGATTCCATTTCACATCAGCACTGACCTTCGTGATGCCTGAGGTATAGACGGCATCGCTGCTTGCTTCGCCCGTATCCGGATTGATGTTGATTACACCTGAAGCGTGATCCTTGGCCGTCTCACACCACACGAGACGGGTCTCGAAGGTCGGATCGTCAAGGCCATAGCCAGCGTTAACGCCCATACGATACCACTTGATTGGGCCGGCGCTGCTCACCTGGTCGGTCTTGGCAGATGACGAAATCACGGCCGTAGTGTCGTAATCGGTCATGCAACGGTACCAAACTCTATCGACGCTATATGATGTCGAAGGATACGGATTTTTGACGAAATCGCTCGTTGAATAGTCGCTGCTGTACTCCAGCGGATTGTCGCCCGGCTGCGACAAGTACATCTTCTGAATGTGACGCATAACGCCGCCGATCGGCCAATTCGCATTTTCAACGTAATTGGCATAATTCACGTCGAGCGTATCAGGATTGCAATAGTTTGAGCCCTGACCGCCTGGCACGACATGACGCCACTGCACGCGGTAGTTGCACGAAAAGAGGTTAACCTTGTAGCCGAGCACCGAACCGCCGTACAATGCACCGGAATACTGCGAAGTGTTATAAACGTAACGCAACTGGGCCGGCACATATTCCGTGCTGTCGGTTCCATCGAGGCACTTTGCACGATTGCCCAACGAATCGAGCACGTAGCGGGTATAGCCTCGCAGCGAGTCGATGCCGTAAGTTTTCACGTAGCGGCTTCCGCTGAATGTCGGATCGACCAGAGTGGCGACATAGTTCTCGTTGGTGAAATAATAGTCTTCGCCTTCAACATACACATCCTTAATGCGATTGTTGGCCAACTTGATTTTCACACCAGATGCACGTTCGATGCGGCCATTGGCAGCCTTCAAAGTATCGGCAACGACGGCATAGTCCATCGTGATTTCAATGCCTGTACGCGAACGATAGACCTCGTTGACTGTGCCAGGATTGTTGACCGATGCAGATCGCGTTGCACCTTCGTACGAGCAGGTGAGGTCGCGCACGAGCTGGAAACGGGTCACGTAGTCGGTGGCAACGGTGTCGAACTTTGCGCCATATCCGTAATCCATGTCCTTGGATGGGTCGCGCAGGCCATCGTCGCCCGAAGCATCGACGTGCTGACGCATGTAGCGCCAATAGCGGTTCTGCAATGCGAGCCAAGTGCTGTCGTCAACCAGCACGAGCGAAACAAGCGAATCATTGTCGTTGAGCGGGACATATTCGAACAGCGGGTTATAGTATGTCATCACCGTGTCGTAGATCGGGAGATTGGAATCTGGATCGACGCCGACCTGCACAGACTTGTCGCTGTCCATCACGCTGTCGCCGAGCGAAACGATGAAACGTGCCATATCGTTGTAGTCCGAAAGGGAGTCATTGGCGATGGAGATCAGCAACTCGTAGATGTTGGACTGCTTGCTACGCGCATTTCCACTCTCTTGAGCGAAGCGGAGGAAGCCGTTGCGGCACACGATTTCAGTGTCTGTCAGGTTCATGTCCGACAGAAGCACCATACGTCCGTCAATCATCGACAGATAGTTCATGTTCGACAGTTCGGTCTTGTTGTAGCCGAAGTTTGCGATATGCGCCGACGGGACTTCGCTCAGAAGCGAGTCGGCAAGACCGGACATCGAGGCGTCGGACGGAGCCAGCACCGTGAATGTACCCGACGAAGCGAGCAACTCATCATAGCCATACTGCTTCAGCACCTTGGAGAACGACTTCAGGTCGGAGCGGCTGCTGATGACCTCCCAAAGGGTCTGCGAGGCAGTTCCCGACACATCTTCGTAGCCTTCATCCTTACATGAGGTTGCTCCGAAAACGAGTCCGACGACGGTCATCAGCGCGACGATTTTATATTTGAAATAATTCATACGATTGAACTATAAGTTTTAATTTCACAATAGGTGGATTCTGTCGGCCAATTACTGATGATCGGCCGAATAGTTCGGGCACCAAGTGCTTGTGCACGAGCCGATGAGGTCTTCGGTAATCGTTCCTTCCTCCATCGCGCTGACCACTGGGCAACGGTTCGGCCAAATGTGCGAGCGATAGCTTGAATTGTAGCCCGACACATCGTAGTAAACCGACTTGTCATAGTAGGCACTTTGGGTCTCCTCGTCCCAGCATACCTTGTAGATGCGGGCATCTTCGCCATTGGCCATGACACGAGGCAGGACCTGATCGTTATCGACCGGAATGAAGTAGATCATGTCGAAATACTGACCCAGAGCCTGCGAAGCGTCGAGCGGAGTCCAGCGCATCACGTGAACGCCATCGTGCTTAACGCTGACTGTGCCGATAAGGTGACAAGCCATACGGCTCTGCGTCGGATAGTATGCGCCAGGAGCCTGTTCGCCCTTTGCGGCATTCTTCTCGTCGGTCTCTGCGCTGCTCGATGTGTAACCATAGTTGGCCAAGCAGACCGAAGCGAACGACTGGTCTTCCTCACCGTCCTGAATGAAGGTCATCTTCATGTAGCCGTCCGAGCCTTCATGTCCGGCACGACGCAGACGTACCCAGATCTTGTAGGTACCCTCGACCAACGTAGGAGTCTTTATGTCAACCTGCTTGCACACAGTCGTGCCCAGACGGAACTGGAGGTAGTCACCGTAAACCCACTCGACCTGAGTGTCGCCGAACGGATCGACTCCGGTGTAGGAACTTGTCTCGTAGTTGCAATAATAGTTGAAGACAGGGTTGTTACTGCCATACCACGAATAAACGGAGTTGAGTTCGGTGTCGAACCAATAGACCTTTGTTCCGCTTGCACTTACCAAAGTTGAATCGACAATCCACTCCGGGTGATCGGTGTTCAAACCGGCCGACGAAGATGCCGTTGTGAAGTAGGCCGATGTGCCTGGCTTGCGGAAACCAGACAAAGCGCGAATCTCTGCCACATCGCACATATCCCAGTTGATACGGCTTGCGGCACGTTCGATGATCTGCAATTCGCCCGACGTGCTCTGAATCACACCGTCGCTGCATGGATAATCGACGAAATAGCCGTCGGTGATGAGCTTGATACCCTCGTCGTTGAATGCCTCAAAACGGTTCAGGTTGATGTCGGAATAAGATGTTGCAGACACCGCAATGGCCTTGCCCAACGGCGACAACGTAGTGACGCTGCTTGCGCCGAACAGGTCGCTGATGTAGTAGCGGCCTCTCATGAAGTGGTATCCGACCCAGTTGGTCAACAACGTCTGCTCGTCGTAGTCCTTGATGTTGCTCTTCTGGAGGAATGTGAGAAGGGCATCGACCGTGGTAATGCCATCGGCCGTCATCAAGCTGTCGGGCTGCGAGACGAAGGTCTTGTATGTCTGCGTCTCGATGGCAGTTTGAAGGTCTGTGCGATGGGCATCGTCGAGCTTCAAGTTCAACACAGTGTCGAGCAATGCGGCCATGATGCCATAGCCATGCTCCTTGAGCGAGTCCTGCACAGCGCCAAGCACGTTGTAGCGAGGCTTGAACAAGACGCCGTCCACTACGTGAATTATGCCGTTGCCGTTGTGGACATCGCAGGTGACGATGTGCGACGTGCGGTTGAGCGTATAGACGTCCGATGCCTCGTCCCACTTGGAAATCAGGTAGTCCTGAGCCATGTTGGCCGTGTTGAGACGGGTGTTGCTCTGCATGTTGTAGGTGTGGAGCGTGTCGCCCAAGATGTGATATTTGACGATTTCGACGGCCTCATCTTCTGTCAAATCGGCCACCGACGACTTTCCGATCTTTGCGATATAGGCATCGACGGCATCGTTGGTCGGCACAAACATCGTATAAGTTCCGTAGGCATGAACCATGCCTCGCAGCTGAGCCTTGTCGATCACTTCAAGGAAGCGGCTGAGGGAGTCCTGCGTTTCCATGTATTCGTCCATCTGGAGTTCCGAACTTGCAGTCCAAGTCGAACCTTCCATATAGTCGTCGCAAGCCGCGAATCCCATCGTCATCAGTCCGATGGCCGCGCATGCAATATGTTGATGAATAGACTTTTTCATATCATTTTTCGGATAAGAGAAAACACTTTGTTCGATTGGTTCCTTTCATTATTCAGTGCCCCAGAATGGCTTCTGATCCAAGTTGTCGTTAAGACTGACATCCTGATAAGGATATGGGAAATAGCGGAAGTCGGCCTTCTTCATCTGGCCAGCAATGTAGGCCATCTTGTCGGATGTCGTGTAGTAGCGCAAGTAGCTGACGTTGCCACCGGTGCAGCTGCCCTTACCTTCCGAATTACGTTCGGCATTGCGCAGCATATCGAACCAGCGACGACCTTCGTAGGCCATTTCGCGAGCCTCCTCGTCGAGCACGAACTTCTCCATTGCCGTACCCAGAATCTTCTCGCCCGATTTGAGTTCGATTGGCGACTCGCTGCGGAGCTCCTCCCAATAGAGGTCCTGCATGTAATCGCCGCTGCCCAGCTGAAGGTCGGTTGTTTCGACAGCACTTGCACGGTCGCGCACCTTGAAGACAGCGCGATAAGCTTCGAGCAACATGCTCTGGTCGTCCGAATTGGCCATGGCAATCTGTGTCAGAGCCTCGGCCTTCATGAGGTAGATTTCTGCCAGACGGTAGATGATGACGTTCTTCTTGAATGCCGTGACATCGGTGCAGACGGAACTCTTGTCGAAGGCCAAGCCTGCATATTTCCACATCAGAGGCGTACCGCTGTAAACGCCATAATTCATGGCCAGACGCACGTCGCGATATTGATATGACAATGCCAATTCCTTTTCAGTTGGTGGGAAAAGTGTGTTCTGCAAGTTGTCATAGTAGGGAGCGTAGTAACTTGGGCTGATGATCAGCGTGTAGAAACCCGACGAATTGTAGTTCGCAGAGCCCTCCTGCAGCTCCATGATGCTTTCATCACTGTTGCCATTCACGTAGAGTGAGGTGAACCAGTCGTCCGGAGTGATGTCGGTCAGCACGTAGAACGACGAATCGGCCTTGTTGTCCAGTTCCGACAAATCGAGGTACGACTCGACAGCCGAGCTCTTGGCAAACGGAACCAAAGCGTACTGGCCTGAACCGATAATGGCATCGCACAACTCAACGCACTTCTTGTAGGCGGCCTGCGAAGCCTCCAGATTGGTTTCGTACGAGCCTTTCATGCGATACATATCGGCCAACAGAGCCTTCAGCATATACATCGTGACCTGGCCCTTGTTCTTTGCCTTGTCCGATGAAACTGCGCTGTAGGAGTATGGCAGGAAGCCCTCCGACTGCACGCTTTCGAGGTCGGAAATCAACGCGTTCAGGATGTCCATCTGCGATGAGACGCCGACATTGCGCTCAACCGTATCGTCGTAGTATGCCTGAGTGATGTAGGGCACATCCTTCCACAGACGGATAAGGTAGAAATACATCAACGCACGCACTACGCGGGCTTCAGCATGGTAGATGCTGTCCTGCGTCACGGTGTACGACGGATCGTTTGCCAGCGCGTTGCCGGAACGTTCGAGCAACAGGTTGCAGTTGTTGATGATTGTGTAGTATTTGAGCCACGAGACCAACGAGTTGGACGACGTGATGTTGCCCTCCAGAATCAAACGGTAGTCAACCTTATAGCTTGCAGCGGGCATCATCATGTCGCCGCGCACCTCCGACTGCTCCCAGATGGACGATGCAGAACCGATCCATCCGCTGTAAATGCCCATCATGGCCGATTCGACATCAGATTCCGTCAGCCAATATTTCTCTGCCGTCACCGCATTCTCGGGTTCCAAGTCAAGCCAATCGCCGCACGAAGTCAAGCCGACAGCGAGAATCGAAGCAATGGTCAATATCTTTTTCATTTTCTTCATATTTACTTAAAATTTGACTGAGAGGCCCAACGTGAAGTCCTTTGAACGAGGCGTGTTCGACGTATCGAAACCGGGCTTCGTCGCACTTGAGATGCTGACCTCAGGATCGGCACCAGTATATTTGGTCCAGCAGTATATGTTGGTCACAAGGAGATAGACGCTTGCCTGCGACAGGAACGTGCCGGCCAACATCGACTTCGGGAAGTCGTATTTGAGCGTCGCATTCTTGAAGCGGAGGAACGAACCGTCTTCGATGTAGCGGCTTGAAGCCAACGAGTTGTAGCCTCGACCATACACGGCACGCGGCAGAAGGTCGGTTGGAGCCGTTCCGTTGGCCACCTCCTCGACAGTATATTCATGCGTCCAACGGCGCAGGACCGAGGTGCTCTGGTTGCTGAACGAATTCATCGACTCGGCATTGGCACGAGCCAGGTTGACGACGTCGTTGCCATAGCGGAAGTTGAAGAATGTGATGAGCGACAGCTGCTTCCACTTGACCGTGCAGCCGAAACCGCCGGTCAACAACGGATTACCGTTGCCCAGATAGACGACATCCTGCTCGTTGATGTTGCCGTCGTGATTGACGTCCTTGTACTTCGCATCGCCAGCCACGAACTGATAGTCGGCCGTCGGATAGTTGAAGCGCATATAGACTGGCACACGATTGCCGTTTGAGTCGAACGAGTAGATCTTGTTGCCGTTGGCATCGCGGGCAATGGTCTCGTCGGTGTTCATATAGACACCTTCGTAGATGTAGCCGTAGTATGAGCCGAGTGGCTGCGATGCAAGCTGCAAGGTCGGATAACTTTCTGCTTTAAGCGCATTGCTTGCCCACGTTCCCGAATATTCCAAGTCGCTCTTCAGCTCGTTTTCGTTACGTGCAATGTTGCCCGACAGTTTGACCATCCAGTCTTTTGTGCGATAGGCGACGACATCCAAGTCGAACTCGACGCCGTGGTTCTTCATGCCGGCATCGTTGATGAACGAAGCTTTCGAGAAGCCCGTAGTTGTAGGCAACTGGCGATCCTTTGAAATCAACTGGTTGGAGTTCTTGTAATACCATTCGAAGGTTGCATGGATGCGGTCATCCAAGAAGCCGAGGTCGGTGCCCAAAGTGAGCGATTTGGTGCTCTCCCACTGGAGGCTCGAGAGCTGCAGACCCGACTGATAGGTGCCCTGCTTGCCAAGATAGGTGTTTGCATAGGTCGAATAGGTGGCCTGCGATGCATAGTTGGTCAGTGCTCGCGAAGAACCGGATTCGCCGTATGATGCACGGAACGACCATTCCGTCATGGTTGTCTTCTCGACAAGGTCCTGCATGAACGGTTCGCCCGACAAACGCCAGCGCAACGAGTAGGACGGATAGTATGCCCAACGGTTGCCGGCACCGAACTTCGAAGAACCTTCATAGTTGCCTGCAACGCCAATCACGTAGCGATCCAACCACGAATAGTGAAGGTTGAAGTAGAGACCCAGACTACGCACCTCAGTGCTTGAGCTACCGAAAAGCGTGGTGCTGGTTGTCGGAATACCGCCATTCGACGGATCGGTCAAATAGATTGAAGGCAGATTCGAGGCCGAAACAACGAAATTCTTGTTGCGCGTGTCTTCAGTGCGGTAGCCGACGATGAACTGCAGGTTATGGTCGTCGCCCAACTGCGGAGTGAAGAGCAGCTTATTGTTGGTGTTGAAGGCGAATGCCTCAATATCCTTGTCGATGCCGACGTTTACAGTGTTTTCGGTCCACGGACGGCCAGTTGCCGACTGTGGCACGAATGCATTGTGCTTCACATTGTTCACATCGAACGAAATCTCGAGAGTGTAGCGGAACCAGTCGAACGGACGATACTGCAACTGTACGTTTGGAAGCACACGGTTGCCTTTCTGCTTGTAGAAGCCTTCGTTGCCCATTGCGACAGGGTTGTAAGGACTATCTTTCGTGTTTTTCCAATAGCTGCCGTTCGGCATGACCGATGGCGTGAAGTAGTTGTCGGTCAAGTTGCCTGTCTCGTCGTACTCATAGACCGACATGTTTGGAGCACGCGAATAGGCCTGGCTCAGGATGTTGTACTTGCTGTCCAATGCCGTGACGTAGTTGCGGTCGGTGTTGGAATATGTGTACGACATCGATGCCGAGAACTTCAACTTTGAAGAAATGTTGTAGTCGAGGTTGATACGGGTAGAGAATCGGTCGTAGCCCTCTCCCACCGTTGTACCTTTCTGGTCGTAGTAGTTGAACGAGACACGGTATTGCGCCTTTTGCGAACCGCCGGACAGTGAAATCGTGTGATCCTGCGTATAGCCGCGCCGCGTACATTCATCATACCAGTTGGTGTTCTGGCCGTAATTGTAGTAGTTATACAGATTGTAGGCATCGTTGGCGAACTCCGCATATTGGATAGGATTGAAGTTGTCGCCGGCGTTGTAGAGTTCCTCCATGATCAACGTGGTGTACTGGTCGCCATTGAGCATCGGCATCGGCTTGCCAGCCTTGCTGAGCGAACCCTTGAACGAGTAGGCCAACGTCGGCTTGCTGACAGCACCTCGCTTCGTGGTGATCATCAACACTCCGTTGGCGGCCTTCGAACCGTAGATAGCGGTGGCGGCAGCATCCTTCAAGACAGTGATTTCCTTGATGTCGTCGGGCGAGATGTTGAGCATGGTCGCGTAGTCGTTCTCATCGGCTGTTGAGAAGTCGAAGTCGTCGTCGATTGTGGTCTCGTAGGGGAAACCATCGACGATGACCAACGGCTCGGATGAACCGTTGATTGAGGTCGTACCACGAACACGGATTGACATACCTGCACCTGGAGCACCTGAAGTGGCTACGATATCGACGCCCGCTACGCGACCTTGAAGTGCATCGGTGGCATCGGCAACGGCCAAATCTTCCAATTCGGACATATCGATGCGCTTGGCCGACGTCGTGACATCGCGCTCCGAAATGTTGAGCATGCCCGACTGCTGGCGGCGCGCCGTGGTGATTTCCACATCCTTCAGCGCAACGCTCTCTTCAACCATCGTGGCATCATAGACGCCCTGCGATGCGACAAGCGGGATGGTCAGCTTCTTATAGCCTGTGAACGAAACTACAAGCACATCGCCCGGACGCATCACCTCCTGAAACGAGTAGTTGCCGTTGAAGTCCGTCTGACATCCGGTAATGGTACGTCCGTCCTTGTTCTGCCAAATGACGTTGGCGCCGGCCATCGGCTCGTTGAACGTGCCGTCGATGATGGTACCGCGCACCAGCATCTTCTGCGCCCAAACCATTCCAGGCGCAAGCAGTAGCAGCAGGAGCAACAGGATTTTACTAAATTGTTTCATATAAAGTAATTTCTTTGTTTTTTGGGTATTATCTGTCACTTTGGGCGCGGCGGCCATCAAAACTGCCGTTCAGCTGCGATGCCGAAGCAATCAGGCCTTGCCCGAAATGACTTTTTTGGTAGTCACCTTTTTAATGTGAGGCAATCTTGTAGATGACGAAGCCATTGAGCGAATGGATCATGCAGCTCGGAGCGATGATGTTGCTCTGGCCGGCCTCGCGCACCACGGTATTGTCGAATGTGCTTGTCATCTCGTTCGAGTTATAGACATTCACGACCTCGAATGCGCCCGACGTGTACGGACGGCCGAAATACTGCAACTTGTTGTCGCTGCCCGTCTTGGCCACGTAGCCCGACATCTGTGCGCCTGAAATCAGTCCGTCCCAAGGCTTGACGACCTTGTCGTTAATCACGCGGTCAACATCGGTAATCTTGGCATTGGTCGTCACCAGATACTGCTTTGGTGCTTCACGGTTGGAGGCCGACATTCCGTCCCATGCCTCCGAAGTCTCGTAGATTGCACTCAGACCGTCGTCAGGATAGCAACCCGACTTGGTAATGTAGGCATTCAGGATGTAGATGACCGAATCGACCCAGTTGACGCCGTCGGGATTCGGTGTGCTTGGCAGTTTGTCAGGATCGACGAGCAACGAGATGTCGTGGTCTTTGCCATAGTCGATGGCTGCCTGCAATGCGGCGTCGGTCGGCACGAAGATTGTCCAGTTGCCCGAACCGATGCTGATTGTGTCTGCATTGCCCTTCAACGATTTGTAGGTCTGGTAATAATCCCAGTACTTTTTGAAGATTGTGTGCTGAGGCTCAGCCGACTGGGCATCGGCAGCCAAATAAGACTTCAAGTAATAGAGAGCCGAGGCTGAACTACTATAATAGTGAGTACCGTCGCCATAAGTTCCTTCCATAGCATAAGAGAGCGGAGCGGAATGCTCGACAGCCGTATAGACATTACCGTTCACGTAGTCAACCGAATTGTCCTTGACAACCGACATGTAGCTGCCTTCGGCCGGTTCGCTCTGCTGAAGCTTCTCCGGACGCAACGACACGTCGGTCCACCAGGCACGCTCGTTGGCATCGTTCCTAATCGACCAAGAGGTCTGAATCTGGATTTCAGGCTTGCCGTCGATGGTCTTGCCGCTCTTGCGGTAGCGCATCACACCACCCAAATAGTTGTTGGTGTAGGCCCAACCGCCGTATGCGCCGTCCAACGGATCGACCTCCAGATCGAGGGCATCGATGGCTTCGCGCTCGACGTATGAATTGTAGATATTGGACAGCAGAAGTCCCTGCACCGATGTTTCATCACCGACGTTGCCGTTTGCATAGGCCGAAAGCAACGTGCTGTAGTGGACATTATCCCACCATTTGGCATTTTCATCGCCCCACAGGATGAGGCTGAGGTTCACGTCGTTCATGCCTGAAAGCTTTGACTTCAACATATTGCTGTAGGCGGCGGTCATCGAGATGAGGTCCTCTTCGATGGAATAGGCCGGATCGAGCATGAAACGCGATGCAATGCCCTCGAAGGCTGCCGTCTTAGGCACGTAGTTGATAATGTGCCACATACCATTGGAGGCGATACCCGATGCAAGTGCATTGTTGTCGAATGTAATGGCATCGTCGTAGCCGTCGATGTGTTCCGACGAACCGACTGAGTTGACCGCCATGCTCTGGAACTGCGATGGCCAGATCATGCCGTCGGACTGCATAGACTGCCACAATGCAATAGGCACATTGACTGACATCTTCTGGAATGCGGCATTGAACTCCTCCTGCGTGCAGTTTTCAGCAAGTTCCACACCGATGTACTTGAACAGGCGGTTGTTGATAAAGTTGAGCAACGCGCCCTTTTCGGGTACGAAGAAGGTCATGCCGCCGTTGAAGTTGGTATAGAACAAATCAGACGAAGATGTGATGCCCGACTGTCCAATTGCCATCGTCGCATAGTTCTCGATATTCAGAAGGAAAGGATTATTGCCTAAATAATATGAACGTAAGCGGAAATTGGTTAAATCCAAATCGGGATACATCTTTTCAAAATAATGCTTTGCTACACTATTTTCCGCCAAATTGATGAATGCATATTCTCCATTACCCTTCTTGAAGTTAAGGATGTTGTTGAGCAACTTCCAGCCGCCCTGCTTTGCCTTTTCAGGCTCATCGACAGCCGAACCGTCGCCGTAGGTACGAATCAGGGCATCCATGTTTTCGAGCGGCATGACGACCTTGTTGACCAAGTGAATCACACCGTTCTGACAATAAAGGTCGCCCGGATTTTCGGCTCCGCTGCCCGCATCGATGATGCCTGCCGACACGTAGTTGCCATAAGGCGAGAACTCCGACCCGACCACCTTGCTCCAGTCGTCCGACGTGATTGAGTTGTTGGAGTTATAGCGATCGGTCCAAATTGGCAGATAGCGATAGTTGTTCCACTGCAATGAGTTGTCGCTTATGCCGAATGTCGACGTGTAAAGATAGTCATACAACTGATAGACCTGGCCGTCGATTGTCTCCTGACGCAGCACGTCGTACGATGGAGTGCGGTGTTTAAACGCCAAATTCACATCCCACGTGTTGAAACCTGTCAGTACGTTCGACAGAGTGTCACAGGGATATGAATTATACATCATCCACGAAGAAACCATACGGGCGGCGACATCCTCTGGAATGTCGTCAACGCTCTTGTAGCCATAAGGATTGCTGGCAAAGAAGTCGGCGAAGGCCTCGTCGGTCGGCACCAGAAAAGTGTATTGGCCAGAACCTTCAACCTGCTTTGAGAAAAGCGTCTTGCCCACGAGCTGCAAATAGATGCTGCAATCGCCGTGTTCCTTCAGCACTTGCGCTGACGAGGCCGAGACCCAAGATGGCTGATTGTAATATCCGCCGAACTCCTCCTTGCAGCCGGTCAGACACAGCACAGACACTGCCATTACTGGCACACCTGAATACAACAAACCGCTCAAAAGCCGTCTTTTGTTATGTTTCATGATAAATAAAGTTGATATTCAAAAAGAAAAAATCCGCAAAAAAAGTCATGGATACATGGTATAAATGGCCCAAATTCCGTTTTTTCACGGGAGTTACTGTTTTTCGCGCCGCGAAGTTATAAAATTTTAACCAAAGCTTACTTTTTTTTACCTAATTTTTCCAAATAAGGCCACGAAAAGAACCGTTTTGCACTTTTTTTCAGCAAAAAGCGGATTCAGCTCTGCTTGAGGCACGAAAAAAGGCCCGCTGCAAGGCGAGCCATAGCCGGAAAAAATGCGACTGGCATTTGATGTATAAATGACAATAAGTAGCCGATCAATATTTTTCAACCCAATCGATATTCTTGCGCTTGCGGTAGAAATAGAAATTCAGCAGCCAACGCGGAGCCCAATTCTTGATTGGCTGGATCGGAGCCTTGGTGAGCCGCCAACGCAACGTGCGCCACTTGCTGCTTTTGCCGACAATGCGGTCGCCCTCGACGGCTACGATGTAGGGATTGTTCTCGCTGCCGCCCTCGCGCGCGTCGTAGGTCGAGACGATGTATGGCTCGAAGTGGAACGTCATGTGCTGACGGCGCATCCAGAAGAAGAATTCGCGGTCGCCAAGCACCTTGTAGCTCAAGTCGAACGGATGCGCCAGAAGATGTTCGCGGCGCACGATGACCGACTGATGGATGAACGGCATGATGGGATCGCCATGCTCCTCGTTTTCGTTGTAGATGCCGCGCCCCTCGTAAAATAGCATCATGGTGCGGCCATAGATGGCATCGGCCGGATTGTTGGCGATGGAATTTTCCAGTTCGTCAATGACGTTCTCGTCGTAGAAGCTGTCGCCGCCGTTCAAAAAAAGCACGTAGTCGCCCTTCGACAGGCTGACACCCTTGTTCATCGCATCGACCATACCGCTATCGCGTTCAGACACGATTGTGACCTGCGACATCGGGAAATGGCCATCGGACAGGATTTGCTTCACTTTTGCCACCGTATCGTCGCGCGAGGCTCCGTCAATGAGCAGAAACTCGAAATTCCGGTTCTTTTGGCTGCAAACAGATTGGATTGTCGTCTCGATGAAGGTCGAGGCATTGAATGTGACGGTTACGACACTTATCATAATTGGCTGCTAAGTAGTTGTACAAATTTTAAAATATAGGCCGTAAAAACATTTATTTTCGTCCGATGGCGCATCGTCCAGCCATGTGGCATCGGTTCAAATGCGCTTCGACAGTTCGATGGCACTTGCCATGGCGACGTCCATGTTGTAGTATTCCCATTCGGCAAAGCGGCCGCACAGATATAGTCCCTTCTCGCCGAGCACGTCGCGCAGCTGTCGCACAAAAAGTCGCGTAGCGGCATCCTGCACCGGATAGGTGTAGCGTTCGAAATTGTGGGTCACGTAGCGCGGATGGAACGGTATGCGTTGAAGCTGCTCGCGGATTTCGGTCTCCGACATGAAATCGGTGAACTCGACGACGGCCGACATCTTTCCGGCGGCGCGGTTGGTAGCCGAGAAGTTGCCCGTGCAGATTATACGGTGGCTGAGGTGGTCGCGCGACGGCAGATAGACCCAGCTGTAGGGATTCTCGTCGATTTCGCACAGCACGGAGGTCGTCCCGTGGCTTTCGAGCGCATCAATGCGGGCTGTGGCATCGGCCGACAAACCATCGCCCAAAATGGCGGGCAGCGACTTGATGTTGCCACAGAAGACGACGCGGTCGAACCGTCGGCCATCGACCATCCAACTGCCATCGGCCATACGCTGCAACGTGCACACAGGGTGGTTACATTCGATGTCCAGACCATCGGAAAGACGGTCGGCGATTAACTGCGAACCGCCATTTTTCGCGTAGTAGAACGTGCTGTGGACGAACTGCCTTTCCTCGACCTTGCGGATGTTGTTGAAGAGCATCTCATCGACCGTAGGCATCGGCAATTTCCCTTCGAGCCACGACAGAGGCACACGCTTCAGGTCGCGTCGCCAGATTTTTTCGTTGTAGGGCCGGAAATAGAGTTCGTAGAGCGTGCGGCCGAAACGGCCTTGCAGGAACTGCTCGAAATTCTGCGGTTCGGTGCCGTCGCGTTGCGCGTTTATGGCCAACAAATCGGCAATAAATCCGCGTAGCACGTCGTCCGACAGGTAATAGACGTGGTTTTCAATCGGATAGGGCACGATTGCGCCATCGGACATCGAGACAACAGAATTGCGGTCGGCCTTGACGAATTCGCGTTCACGATCGAAGAACGACCAGAAGAAATCGAGCACCTCCGGCCGGCGCGTGTTGAAAACATGGCCGCCTGTGCGATGGAACAGATGTCCATCAACGCGGTCGCACTTGACCAATCCGCCCGGACGGCTGTCGGCCTCAAAAAGCGTCACATCGTGGTTTGCCCTCAGCAACTGTCCGATGCTCAAGCCGGAAATGCCGGCTCCAACGACTGCAATCTTCATACGGCAAGGTTATTTTTCTTCGACTTCGGGAGGCAGGCCACCGCGCTGGAAGACGACGAGATTGTATTCGTGCAGCGACGCCAGGGCATATTCGACAAGGCGCGACTGTATGTCTTCGTATTCGGCCCACACTTTCGTGCGCGTGAATGCATAAATCTGCAACGGGATGCCGTCGCTCGCGGCCACAAGCTGACGCACCATCAGCCCCATCGATGGGTTGAGTTCCGGCAATTGGCTCAGATATTTGTGTAAACGATTGCGGAAGACCTCAAGATTGGTCGTCGTGCGATGCGAATTGAAGTCGATGCCCCACATCCTGGCCTCGGCCGACGTGAGGAAATGGACGCTGCGCATGTCGATGTGAATTGTTCGGGTCAGGCGTCGGCCGGCACTCTCCTTCATTCCGCGCCAGTTCTGGAAGGTCTCGGTGAGCAGGTTGTAGGGCGGAATCGTCAGGATGGTGTTGTCCCAATTGCGCACCTTTACCGTGGTCAACGTGATTTCGATGACGGTGCCGTCCACATTGCGCGCAGGCATGGCAATCCAGTCGCCCACCTCGAGCATGTTGTTGAACAACAGCTGGATGCCGGCCACCAGACCCTTGATACTGTCTTGGAAGACCAACATGAGCACGGCAGCCATCGCTCCAAGTCCGGAAATGAGCACCACGGGCGACTTGTCCAACAGCACACTCACCACCAGAATGGCCGCCACCGTGCTGATGACGATCTGAACCGTCTGCACCAGACCCTTCATCGAGTGGATGCGGGCACGGTTGCGATCATCCTCGTGGCCGCTCGACAGCATCGCCTCGAACAGTGCGCCGACCAGAATGCACAGAAACCGCGTAACGTTGATGATGATGTAGATTTCGGTCAGTCGGGCGATGACCATCTCCAACGTGCCTTGTGTGACGAAAGGCAACGCGAACGTCAACACGATTGGCGGCAGGATGTTGCTGAACGAATTGACCACCTTCTCACCCAGCAGGATGTCATCGACGCGCGTGTCGGTCTTCGACGTAATCTTGCGGAGCATCGGGATGATGGCGCGCGCGAAAATGAAGTCAATCAGATAGGCGGCCAGCACCACGCCGAGCAGGATGGCCAGTCGCCAGTACCATTCAAGCGAACTGCCGTCGGAACCTACGTTCCGGTCGAACCACTCAAGAAATTGCTGCATATCGAGGTTGTGAGGTTGTAAGGTTTTGAGGGTCAAGAAACTCTCGGTTATCAATTGCCAAATTCCTTACAGACTGCCTTTGGCACGTTTCTGCTCCATGAGGAACTGCTCGGCGCGCTCCAAATCATGCGGGGTGTCGATGCCGACGGTCTCAATATCGACCACACGCACGGTGATGCGCATACCGTTCTCCAGCCAACGCAACTGCTCCAGACTCTCGGCCTTTTCGAGCGGCGTCTGCTCCATTGCCGTGATGCGGGCCAGGGCTTCCGGCCGGTAGGCATAAAGTCCAATGTGCTTGTAAAACGTGTGTTTCGTGAGCCATTCGCTCTGTTCGACGCCGCGCAGATACGGAACAACCGAGCGGCTGAAATACAGCGCCTGACTGCTCGTTCCGAGCACCACCTTCGGGCTGTTCGGGTTGAGCAATGCCTCCAGCCCATCTTCCGGATGAAACGGCTTGACGAGCGTGGCAATGTCGGTCTGCGGCTGCATGAAACAGTCCTTCACGGCCTGAATCTGCTGAGCCGCGATGAACGGTTCGTCGCCCTGCACGTTGATGACGACGTCGTAGTCGATGCCCAATGCTGCCGACACTTTGCGATAAGCCTCATGCACGCGGTCGGTGCCGCTCTTGTGGTCGGACGAGGTCATCACTACGCGACCATTGAACTTCTCGACGGCGTCGTAGATGCGCTCGTCGTCGGTGGCTACGACTGCCATATCGACCAACGGATCGACCTTCTCGAAGACGCGCTGGATGACGGGCTTGCCGCCCAACATTGCCAATGGCTTACCGGGGAAACGTGTACTCGCGTAGCGCGCTGGAATGACTGCAATAACTTTCATTGTATATCTTTTTTATTAAATGTTCATCGTTCAAATTGTCCGCACCTCCTCGACGCCCTTCACCTGTTCGATGATGCGCATCGCCTCCATCAGTTCAAAGGCCGACGGCACCTGCACCCGGACTCGCGTAGTGACGATGTAATCGACCGTCTCGGTGTGGAGCGCGTCGATGCCCAGGTGCAGCTCATTGCTGATGACGTTGACAAGGTCGAGCAACAGGCCGTTGCGGTCAACGCTGTTGATGACGATCTGCGTCGGATAGGTCCGGTTCGGCAGCACGGGCAATGTGACATCGACAATCGAGTCGCCCTCCTTGGCCGACAGTTGGATGGCCACCGGGCAGTTGCGTTTGTGAACGATGATTGAGCCGTCCTTCTGCTTGAAACCGGCAATTTCGTCGCCCGGCAGCGGGTTGCACTCCTCGCACAGGATGAACGGGAAATCTTCGGTCGAGATGCCGCTCTTCGAGAGTGAGACATTGACCGCACGGCGCGCCTTGTAGGTGTTGACGTGCTTCAGCCAATGAGCCTCGGGCCATGTCATGTCGTCGGTGCCGATTTCCACGCGGTCGCCACGGTTCAACGTCGAGAACACGCTGCTCAGTTTGCCGTTGATGCGGGCGAATTTGGCATGATTGCCAACGTTGGTGTGAATCTCGTAGGCCATGTCGAGCACGGTAGAATCTTTCGGCAGCACGATGCTGTGGCCCTTGGGCGTGAAGACGATGATGTCGTCGTTGTAGAACGAGCTGACGACATTCTCCATGAAACCCTCAGCACCGCCCTGTGCGATGTCTTTCAGCACGGCCTTGAACTTCAGCACCCACTTGTCAATCGACTCGGTGCGGTCGATGACGCAACCCTGCTGCGAATTGCGGTACATCGACTCGGTGCAGATGTGGACCTCGGCCCAGCCGCCCGTGTGGGTCATCACCTCGACGTGGATGGCCTGATAGCCGTTCTCCTTCGGCTGGTCGATGTAGTTGATCATCGAATACGGACGTTCCTTGTAGAGGTCGGTGAGCAGGCTGTAGATTTGCAGGCACTGGTTCTTCTCGCTGCCACGTTCGGGGTCGCCCTCGATGATGATGTTGATCTGATGCACGTGTTCCAGTTCCTTGAACGTCTGCCCCGAACTCTGCATCTTGCACCACAGCGCATAGACCGAACGCGGACGTGCATAGACGCGCGCCTTGATGCCTTCGTCGGCCAACGTCTCGCGCACCGGAGCCAGGAAGTCCTCGATGTCCTGCTGGTGCAGCTTCATGTAGGAGTTGATTTTCTTCTCGATGCGCTCATACTCGTGCGGCGAACGGAACTTCAGCGACAGGTTTTCCAGCTCCGACTTGATGTCGTACAGACCCAGACGGTTGGCCAAAGGCGCGTAGAAGTAGTCGGTCTCCGATGCGATCTTCATCTGCTTGTCGGTGCGCATGCTGCCCAATGTGCGCAGGTTGTGCATACGGTCGGACAGCTTGATGAGCAGGGCGCGGATGTCGTATTGAATCGAGTCGAGCATCTGCTTGAAGTTGTCGATCTGCTTCGACACCTTGTAGTTGCCGTTGTCGTTCTTGGTCAGCACGCCGACCAGGAAAGCGACGTCTTCGCCAAATGCGGCGCGGATGTCCTCGATGGTGTAGTCGGTGTCTTCAACCACATCGTGCAGCAGTGCGGCAATGATTGAATTGGTGCCCAGACCCAACTCCACAAGCGCGATGCGGGCCACGGAAATCGGGTGCGTGATATATGGGATTCCGCTCTTACGCACCTGCGAGGCGTGCGCCTTCTCGGCCATCTCGTAGGCGGCCTTGATGCGCGGCATGTCGGTGATGGGCAGATGCTCCTCGGCGCGGGCGAAAAGCTCGTCGCGCATCTCTTCGACCATTTTTTTGGCCTCTTCCGGCGTGATTTTTCCTTCTTTGCCTTCCATAAACTCAACAACTTTTTTCTTCGATGGTATCTTTCTTGGTTCCGACGTTCCAGCCGGTATTATTCTGCAAGGTTTCCAGTTCGTCAACGATGTTCTGCAACTGACGTCGCACCGCGTTCAGCCGGCCGATGACCTCCTGCTTGACCTCCTCCTGCCCTGGGTTGTTGCTCAACGCACGCTGCACGCCTTCGATGGTCCGGCCTTCAATCTCGCGCATACGCTTGATCATCTGGATCTGCTCGATGTCGTGGCTGCGGTACAGACGGGTGTCGCCCTTGGTGCGCATCGGCTTTATCTTCGACGGGAAGTCACGCTCCCACTTGCGCAGCACCTCGACCGACAGGCCGACAATCTCGGCCACCTCGCCGATGCTGTAGTATTTCTTGGCCGACAGGTCAAAATTCTTCCGTCCGACAGTCTTTTTCATAGCTTAGTCCATTACCTGACCCTCGTTTTCGCTCTTGCGGATCAGCTCTTCGTACTGTTCGGGCGACAGGTCAAGATAGTAGTAGTTGGCCGGATTCTGCACCTGTCCCCTCAAGTGAACCTCGTAGTGCAGGTGCGGGCCTGTAGAAATACCCGTCGAACCGACCTCGCCGATCTTGTCGCCACGCTTCACCTTCTGGCCACGGTTCACCAGCTTCTTCGACATGTGTGCATAGCGCGTCTGATAGCCATAGCCATGGTCGATGAGCACCGAAAGGCCGTAGCCACCGTTGTAGCCGGCCTGCACGACCTTGCCGTCACCCGTTGCAAAGATGTCGGTACCCTTCTCGGCCGAAAAGTCCATGCCTTCGTGGAATCGGCGTATGTGGTAGATTGGATGCACTCGCCAGCCATAGCCCGACGCGAGTCGCTTGAGGTCTTTGTTGGACACGGGCTGGATGGCCGGAATGTGGCGCAGACGGTCCTCCTGCGTGCGGCAGAGGTCAACCAGCTCGTCGAACGACTTTATTTGCCTGTAGAGTTGCAGCTCAACAAGGTCCATCTTCTGTGCGACGCTCACCACGAGGTCGGCATCGGACAACTTGACCAGCGAGTCGTAGCGCTGCGAGCTCTGCACCATGCGGTTGCGGGCATCTTGTCCGATGGGGTCGCCCTGCAAGACGATGCGGTAGAGGTTGTCGTCGCGTTGGCCGATGTCGTCGAGCACGTCCATCGCCTCGTCCAGACGCGCGTTGAGCATCTGATATTGCTGCTTGAGCAGTTCATGCTCCTTTTCGAGGCGCCACTCGGACGGCGAACCCAGCCAGAAGATGAAGGCATAGAGCAGAATGGCACCGATAATCGTGCCCGACAGCAGATGCCGCATCACCGCATTGAAGTGACGCCAACGCGATGGCGTGCGCCGCTCATAGCGTCGTGTCTTGGAATTGTACTTTAAGTGAACCCAATGTGCCATAACCAATGACGGGATGTCGGTAGGAAGTTGTCTCTGCGAAAAAAATTGTCGCAAAGATGGCATTTTTCCCCAAGAAAAACAAATTCTGCGCGCGAAAAATGTGTAGTGGCAAAGTTGCGGAATTTGGACTTCATCGGACATAAAAAGGCATAAGCAGAGCAGAATTAAGGAGATTTCACGTGGCACTTGTCGCAAAAAAACGCACCTTTGCCTCGGATATTTACAAATCGAACAGCCGTGTAAGGACACATATAGAGTTTATGCCGACTGTACGTTTTCCACATCAACACAAATCAACGCAGTTATGGACACGCAGACAATGAAAAAGGTCATAGCCGACTACTTCAAGACGCAACCCGTCCTGAAGGCTTGGCCGTTCGGCTCGTTTGCCCGTGGCGAGGAGCGGCCGACCAGTGACGTGGACATCCTTTTTGTGCCGGACCGTTCGGGCAAGCCGTTCACGCTCTTCACAATGGGTGGCATGTATATGGACTTGAAGGAGCTGTTGGGGCGCGAAGTGGATTTGATTGAAGACGGCTCTCTGCGTCCATACGCCGTCGACAATGTCAACCGCGATAAAATATTGATTTATGAGAGAAAGAATGAGGGATAAAAGTCGGTGTGCTGTGCATTGTGGCAAAAAACACCCGCAGTAGTTGTGATTAGCTTCTGCGGGTGAATTTTTTCAATATAGTGCTTTCCAAAGTTCCTGAAGGGCTTCCTCCAATTCTGGGTCATTCGTCAGATTGTACGACGTTTGGACATCATCCCGTGCTGCTTTCACATTTTTCGTCCTAACATGAGCAATTGCACGATAGAAATATGCATATGGATCCTTTTGGAAGTCATCCGATTCAATTGCCTTGCTATAATCATTGACA
The DNA here is from genome assembly GCA_002373755.1 of Bacteroidales bacterium UBA3663. Taxonomy (GTDB): domain Bacteria; phylum Bacteroidota; class Bacteroidia; order Bacteroidales; family UBA3663; genus Liminaster. Next base: position 47,616 of record DFJU01000136.1, read on the forward strand.
GCGTCATCCCACTGATCTGTATCTGCATACATAGTGCCACGAACAAAATACGAATCTGGTTGTGCAGGGTTAATATTGATTGCCGTCGTCATATCTGCAATCGCATTCTTATAATCTTTCTGATACTTATACAATTGACTGCGATTGAGATAACCAAGTGTATTGTTTGGGTGGAACTCTATTGCTTTACTGAAATAATAGTTCGCGTCATTAATATTCTCAACCGCATAAGAAATGATGCCCATTGCATTCAATGCAAACAAATCCTCAGGGTTTTCTTCTAACATAGATAAGAAAATTGATGACGCATCATTAAGGTCTCCTTTATGCATCGTGGAATATGCATAATTGCGGATGTATTCATTCGACTGATATGTCAGTTTTTCTCTATATCGATCAAGATTAATGTTTGTAAACTGCCATCCCCTTGAAGTGTGTCCATAAGTAACATCTATCGTATGCAATTCATCCCTAATAGCAGGGAAAAACACTTTGAACTTGTAGTTAGAGGCCAAAGCCACTTCCGTGCCATTGGGCTTATCAACGCCAATTGTTGATGAAGTCACATAATACTTCCGATTGCGTTCTTTGTCCTCGATAAGGAATCCGTCATCCTTCTTGTTCAGTTCGCACCAAATCACATGTTTGTTCAAACTGAGATCGAGATTTGTGAATGACAAGTAGGCCACGGTCGCATCATTCTTGAACTCTAATGCATGGAGCACAACGGTTCCATTCCTGTCATCGGGAATATTGAGGATGATAAAGTTCTCTTTCTTGTTGAAACTTGCATTTTTCTTCTCAAATTCATTTTGGGACAATGCTGCAAGCTTGCTGTCATTGATGGCCACACCGAAATTCAAGTTTTGGCCGCCCTTATGTAAGAAAGTGGCAACTGCAATCACATCGCCATTCTCATTCAAGATGGCACTTCCGCTGCTGCCGGGAGAAATCGGTGCGGTGATTTGCACCACCTGCCCATGAGAATCTTCTCGGAGAGAAGAGACCAACCCGTCTGAAACGGTTTGTTCCAGTCCCATCGGCGCGCTGATATTGTAAACCTTGTCTCCCTGCTCCACCAGCTTATTTGAGAACTTCAAGAACTTGAACTTCTTGTTGTCTGGATTTTTGACCGAGAACTTGATGATGTCCCACTTCGCATCCGAAGCAAGCACTTTGTCAATTTCAAGTTCTGTGCTGTCACTCAATGTCAATTGCGCTTTGACCGCACCATCCAACACATGATAGTTCGTAATGCCGACACCATCGGCATTGATGAAAAAGCCAGAACCGCTACCTTTTGGTGTTCCATATTCATCATACGTGTAGATGATGAAAGACGCCTCTTTCGTTTCTGCAATGATAGTTTTCACATCTTTAGGGCCACAACCGGACAACAGAATGGCCAATGTTCCAATGAAAGCATAGATAATCGTTTTCATATCGTTATAGTTTTATCATTTTGTTTTCTTCAATGCAGGTGCGCCCTGCGATGAACCACCACCTTTCTTCAATTGAGGTGTGCCACCACCACCATTGGGCTTGGAAGATTGTGTGGTATTGCGTTGTTCAGACCGATAATGTTTTGCCATTCCATAGTCAGTCATTCGCAGCACCTTAAAGTCCGTAACAACCACATTGGCTGCGGTTCCAGTCCAAATACTAATGTCCCAAATACCGCTGACATTAACAAGGGTTGCCGTCAAAGTGGAACCATCAACGGTGTATATGTCTATTTTGGAGACCCCATCATACACAACTCTATATTGTCGTTCATATCGGTCTAAAATAGCATACCATTCACCATCATCAGATTTTTTAGTGTCAGTATATGTCCCTTGGAAATTTGGAGTCTTTCTGTCGCGATATTGGATGTAGTAAGTCTTTATTCCACCATATATTTTTTTTGCGTTAATTGCTACGCCCCAATACAGATCGCCACAGCATGGAACAAAAGTGCCATCGGGTTTGTAAGTATTGTAAGTTAATTTGGGATCACGTGCTTGCTTTACGTTAAATGTAACGACGCAAGGTCTTTTTTCAAGGCTTTCACGTGCCATATACATCCAAGTACTATAATATGAATTTGGTTCTGGAGCGACTTCATTCCAAACATTTAGTACTGATGTGCGGTTACAACTATATTTCAACTTTTCATCGATAGACCACTTCCAAGGACTAACATCCACATACTCCCATTCATTTTGAGAATAGAGGAATCCAAACTGGTATATTACCAGCATTAAGAGAGCTATTTTTTTCATATTCAACATTTTTTTTCGATTACAGATACTCCTTCTCGCATATCAACATATATAGTTGACAAGAAATTCTTCTAAGAAACGCAACCTTCAATAGTTACAAATGGGATCCTTGTTCAACTATACACGTCTATCTTCTGAATCAATTATTTTTTCTTGGATTTCCTTTTTATATCGAACAATTTCGACATTCTTTATAGGGGAAAGATTTTCTTTTTCCAACCAACTATGAATCTCCTTGTTCGTTACATTTTGTTCGTTTCCATCAAGCAAGACATAGTAAATGGTTTCTTTTTCATCTGCCCGATCGGCTTTCGTTGTGACGGTGCATAATCGGTCATTGCCTACAGAACCATTTTCGATAAGTTCATTATAGGCTTTTTCATTGATTAGCTTCATACTTCATATTTGATTTTAGAAATGAGTCCGCTCCGAAAAGTGCTTTTTGAGGAAAATTGCGATTGAGCATAAAATGATTTTCCAAAATAACTAATGGCCATGGAAATGCACTGTAAAAAATGCATAGAGGACTTTGAATCAGGACTTTCTGGAGTGGACTCATAATAATCCATTAAATTCACAGCTTTAAAAAGGTTTTGATTTTCTCTTGTTTATCCGCAGGACAATTCTGGAGCATCTCCATGCGTTCCTTCTCCGGGATGTCTTCCGCATTGACATATTCCTCATTGTTGTACGAATTGTTATTGACATCATAACAATGACGTATCTTACCATCATCGTAAAAATAATAATCATTATCCCAAATGCCTTTCTTCATTGGGAACGAATACTTCCAATAAAAATCGTTGTTCATAACCATATTTTTTTAAAATTTACTGTTTTAGTTTTCATACACTCCAATTATTTTTCCCAAGAATTCGAACACCTCATGTTCGGGAAGATTTCCTTTACAAGTATCCAATCCTCTAAATTTGTCGGTTATTTCCAACACTTTGCCATCCTTACTCAACTGCAAGTGTGCATGACAAATTGCATTTCTCAAATGACGAAGAAAATCAAGCACTTGACAACCATCGCTTTTCGTGAACACCAACGAATACTCTTTTTTTGTTGCAGTTGCATCCAGATTGGCTCGATTCCCATTCGCGATTTGACTTCTAAATTTCTTGAAAACCGCAAATGCATCTGAATACTTATTACAGAAATCTCTTTCCTTTAATATTTGTCTCTTTATGCATTTCTCATAAATCACAACGTATTTGCACAAGTTGGACATCTGATTGTCCAACCCGTTATATAGTTTCGGATTCCCTCTAGCTTTTTTCCCCTTCATAAAAAATAGGTCGCCATCCCCCTACTCCTCGGTTCGGCATTAGATTTAAACAAAAAAAGACGGGAGCCTCCTACTCGGTTGCTTACCCGTTCTGGTGGCTTCTCGCATTGCCCTTGCTTGGTGGATAAGCAACGACAAGAAAGCCCACGTTCTTGAGATACGTACAGACCAACTCCTTTCATACAAGGGAGAAAGGAGACAGTAAATACTATCTACCAACGCAGACACTCCATCCGTTGCATTACCTTGCCAAGTTAATTTTGCGAGAATTGACCAGAACTGAAGATAACGACGTTGTAGCGTCTTTGAAAAATAAGGTCTTATCGGGACATCGGCCACAATGTGACGCGAAGATTCCGCCATCGCGAAATCGATAAGACGGGGGCAAATATATAACAAATTTGGCAATAGCAAGAAGAAATCACCAAATTTATTGCACTTTACAAGGATAATTTCCCAAACAAAAAACGGGCAAAAAGGGAAACGCTCCCTTCTGCCCGCTTTTCATTTTTATGGACAATGCCCTTCGCGCGTCACAGCCACTTTTTCTGCACACGCTTGGCCACCTGCTTGCCGGCCGACTTCATGCCGTCGCCGATGAGGTTGAGCAGCGAGCCGAAATGACCGCCCTCGGCCCGGAAATTGGCCATTCGCGCCACCTCGTTGCCGTTGCGGTCAACGACAATCGCGTAGCAGGTCATGTCGCCCTTTCCCGACACGTGAATCGGACGCAGCTCGATGGTGTAGTTCACATCGTTGTTCACTATGGCTGGCAACTTGACGCCAAGCCTCTCGTTGTATTTGGCGAGGAACTTGCCGACAAGCACAGGCTGGTCGACTTCCCAATCCCTTTCATGTTCGACGATGGACTGCGCGGTGTAGCCCTCAATTGTAGCCTCGTCCCAATTGACGCGGAATCCGACGCGCTGTTCACCCTTCAGTGAAAAACTCTGTGCCATGGCCGATGCGACGAAGCAGACGGCGATGACTGCGGCAAGAAATCTTTTCATAATAATTTGAAATTAAATTGTTTAAGTTTATAGTTGAACATATTTTCAGAAAGATGCGCAATTGGCAGGAACACTGCATCGGCAGACGAAAAAATCGCGTAGCGGATGGCAGCACCGAGGCCGACGGTTGAACCATTGCTCATTTTGCCAGCACATATCGGCCACCCGTCTGGAACCAATGGCAATCGGCGGCGACGCACAGAGCCGAGAGCACTTCGTCAAGCGGTTCGTCGGATGTAAAAGTCGCCGTCACCTGATATTGCGCGAGTTCGTCAACGGCCACCGCAATCGTCACTCCGTAGGCCGCAGAGAGCCGCTGTGCAATGTCGGCCAACGCCATCCGCTCGAACTTCATGACCTGAGGCGACGGCACTGCGTTGACACTCATGTTTTCGTCGGTCGTGGCCGATGCCGGTTCGTCGCCATTCAGCCACTCGAAGGCCGCGACGCCTGCGATGCCGAGGCTGACGATGAGCAGGAGGCTGGCGGCGATGCCCCATCGGCCAAAACGCTGCATGAACGGACGGCGCAGGGGCACTACGCGGATTTCGGACGGCTTCAGGCGCGACTTCAACTCGGCGTAGAGCGCATCATGGTCGGCCAACTTGCCGTGGGGCGAATGTACCCGTGCGGCCAATCGGTCAAGACGGGAATCGAGGTCAATTTTGCTCATAGTTTTTTAAAGGGAGTGAAAAATGGAGTAAAAGGGACGTTTGTTTTGGCGGACGACATTCACTACGCGATTTTTTATCTCTCACAGAGGAAAAGAAGTGCAATGGAGTGTTTCATAATTCTCAAAAATTCATTGAATTGCAAGATAATTCTCTACATTCTAAAAATCTTGAGATTTTCATTATCTCACAGAGGGGAAGAAGTGTAATGGAGCTTTCTATAATTCTCAAGAATTAAAGGAATCGAAAGATTATTCTCTACATTCCAAAATTCTTGAGATTTTCATTATCTCACAGAGGAAATGAAGTGTAATGGAGCTTTCCATAATTCTCAAGAATTCAGGGAATTGCAAGAAAATTCTCTACATTCCAAAATTCTTGAGATTTTCATTATCTCACAGAGGAAAAGAATTGTAATGGAGCTTTTCATAATTCTCAAAAATTCATTGAATTGCAAGATAATTCTCTACATTCTAAAATTCTTGAAAATAACTCTTATTTCTTACTTCTTATTTCCTAACTCGCAGCTCACTCATCCGGCCAAATCTGGATGATGTCGTCGCGGAGAATCTTTTCCACATCCTCGTGGCGCAGGACGGCCTCGGACGAGACGCCGAAGAAGCCAGTGCCGCCCGAGATGTTGGTCGGGACAATTGGCGGATTGGAAAGCAGGACGCCGGCCTCGTAGGTGTTGACCAATGCCGCAGCTGCCCAAAGGTAGTCGTATTCGGCCTTGCTGATGGAGTGGATGCGGAAGGTGCAGATGTCCTTGTGGCCACGGCCGAGGTTGCCACAAACGTACTCGACGTCGATGCAGAGCGTGTATTCGCCGTGGTCGAAGTAGCTGCTGCGGAACAGGCCGTAGTCGTTCGGCACGCCGTCGAACCACTCGATGCCCTCTTCGCTTTCGTTCTTCATCGAGTTTTCGCTCAGCGCGGGGTCGAAGTCATATTCATACTTGCCGGGAGAACTGTAGATGTGGTCGAATATGTCGTCGGCATAGACACGCTCGACGATGGTGTCGAGGTCGTAATCCCAACCCGATCCATAGTAGTAGTTGCAGGCTTCGCGGTTGAGCACAAGGCGGAAGAACTGCGTGCCGCGGGCGCCATCGGCCAACCTCACCCGAATCATGAAACGGGTGTAGTCTCCGGTGCGGTTGCTGTCGAAGCTCTTGCGCTTGCGGATGTGGAGCGTGTCGCAGCCCACGACGGTGAGCGGCTGGGGGATGATGGTTGTGGCCGATGCCTCGTCCTCGCCGTCGTTGACGCGGATGCTGACCTCGTCACCGGCTGCCAGCTTGGCATTGAGGCGGCATTGGCCATTGCTGTCCGACACGCCATCGGCCACCTCCTGCCCGTTGACGCTGAGGGTGACTTTGGCCGATGTGACTTGCTTGGCCGATGTGATTCCGGTGCGGCTGATGCTGATCTGGTGAATGCTGTCGGCCGTGGTGCACAGAGCGTTGACCACAAGACGGGATGCCTCGGCGCCGTCATCGACAAGGCCGACCTCCTCTTCGCAGGCGAGGAAGAGGCATTGGACAAGAAGCAGATAAAATATTTTACGCATATTTTATAAATTACAAATTACGAATTACAAATTACTTTTTCCTCCTGTGCGGAGGGCACTTACTTTCTTGTCTTAACACAAGAAAGTAAGCAAAGAAAGTCAAGCCTTACGTTTCGCGGCCTGCAAAAAGCCGATCTTGCTCGCTTATAAGCCAAACTCGGCCTATCGGCCTCAAACATGGCTTATCGCTTCGCAATCTTCACCTTTTTGCCGCCGGCCGCTCCACTATGGCAGTCCCCCATTCCGCCGTTTCATGGACGAAAACCATTGGCCATAAAGAAAAAAATATTGGCCAAAATCACTGTCCGCCTTTTGTATATACTCCCTTCCCCTACATAACGGGGAAGGGCTGGGGTTAGGGTCTGTGGGGGCTTGGGGTGGGGTTCTCAAAACCTATACGTATATGACACCGAAGGCAGAATCGGGATGATGGTGACCTGCTTGATGACCTTGCGCGACGAGTTCTCCATACCCGTGGCCCAACCAGTTTCAGGGTCAACCTTCAGTTTGGAGTCGTTTTTGACCACAGTCCAGGCAAAATCCTGATTCTTATGCAGGTAGGCGTTGATGAGGCTGAAGTTCCAGATACGTTCGCCGTGGCGCGTCGTGTGGTGCACGTTGAGGCTCAGGTCGAGCTGGTGGCGCGGCTTCAGGTGGTAGTTGTTGCGGCTGCTGTAGTAGTCCTCCTCGTAGGTCGTCGGCGCGCTGCCCGTGTTGCTCTCCGGCAGGATGTAGATGGACTGCTGTTTGGCCAATGAGACATAGCCGCCCGACGAGTAGTTCCACGAGACGTTGAAATCGACGTGGGGCGTGAACTGCTGCTGCACAACGATATGGACCACGTGACGCCGGTCGTACTCGTATGGATAGCGGCGGCCGTTGTTGATGCTGCCGTCGGGGAAGCGGCGGTCGGCCTTCGACAGGGTGTAGCTGACGTTGCCCGTCGTCTTGCCAACCGTGCGCGAGGCCGCGAGTTCCAGACCCATGCCGCGCCCCTCGCCCTGCGTCACCTTGCTCTCCCAGCCGCGCGAACTGCCGTAGAACGAGGCTCCGTCGGCATATTCCAGCACGTGGCGCATCTCCTTCCAGTAGGCTTCGGCCGACAGTTCCCAGCCAGCCCAACGGTTGCACGCGAGGCCGATGGTCCACTGGTTGGCCGTCATCGGACGGAAATCTTTCGTGACCGAGACCCACAGGTCGGTCGGCATGTTGACGGGCGATGTGGTGAGCTGGTGGACGTACTGGTGCATCAGCGTGTAGGCAGCCTTGGCGCGCAGGCCGTCGGCGAGGCGGTAGGAGGCCGACACGCGTGGCTCGATCGCAGGGTAGCATCGGCCATCAACACCGAAAGCCACGGCACGCAGACCGGCGTTCAGCTGCCATCGGCCACCCAGGTCGATATCATCTTCGGCATAGAGTGCGACCTCGTGGCCACGGGTGTCGCGTTTGCCCGTGTCGTTGTGCTGCTCGATGTGGCGGTTCCCGTCGGTCATGCTCTGGACGGCCGACTGCACCTCGGGACGGAACAGGTGGAGCGTATAGCTGCCGCCCATGCGGATATGGTGGCTCTGGACGGGATGCCAGTCGAAGTCGTAGATGAGCATCATGTCGTCGATGCCGGAGCGGAAATCGGTCTTGAAGCGGTCGTCGCTGGCCAATGCCCCTTGCTCGCGTTCGGTGTAACGGGTCTCATCGGCCGCCAACATCGCGTAGCGGTTGTAGCCCAGCGTGAGGTTGGAGAAGAGCGACGGCGTGTAGAGGTGGTTCCAGCGCAGGCAGCTGAAGGTGTTGCCCCAGCGGACATCTTGGTCGTAGTGTGAAGTGCTCTGCGTCTTGCTGTAGTTGTCGTCGTCGCGGAACTTCACGCCCATCGTCAGGCCGTCCTGCCCACGGTAGAACGAGAGAAACAGGCGGTCGGTGTCGCTGAAGCGGTGGTTCACCTTGGCATTCACGTCGTAGAAATAGAGGTCGAAACGCTCGATTTCGTCGCCGTCCATCGCGTCGCTGGCCATCATGGCGCGCATCAGCCAACCCGCGTAGCTGCGTCGGCCGGAGACGATGAACGAGGTGCGGTTCTTGACCAACGGGCCTTCCAGCGCAAGGTGTGACGAGAGGAGGCCGATGGAGAACAGTCCGTGCAGGCGTTGCAGGTCGCCGTCCTTGGTGCGCACGTCACAGACCGACGACAGCCGTCCGCCATAGCGCGCGGGGAACGAGCCGCGGAAGAAATCGACGTGCTTGACGGCATCGGGCATGAAGGCCGACTCGAAGCCCAAGACGTGGTGCACGTTGTAGAGCAGCACGCCGTCGAGCAGGAAGAGGTTCTGGTCGAGGTTACCGCCGCGCACCGACATCTGGCTCGTCCCCGCAAATCCCGTCTGCACGCCGGGCAGGACGTGGAGCGACTTGATGACATCGGCCTCGCCCAACATCGACGGCATCTGCTGGATCTGCTGCATCGTGAGGGTCGTGGCGCTCATGCGGGTGCTCGATGCGCCGGTCTCGGGCCGGTCGCTCTCGACCACAATTTCGCGTAGCTGGCGGGCAGGTGCGAGGGCAACGTTTTCAGTCACATCGGCCATGACCTGAAGCGTCTCGACCTGGCTCTCGTAGCCGACATAGGAGATGAGCAGCGCGTGTTGGCCGACGGGCATCGGCAGCGAATAGAAGCCGTAGGCATTGGTCACCGTGCCAGTGCCGAGCGCGGGACAATAGACATTGGCCCCAATCAAGGTCTCGCCCGACGTCGCGTCGGTCACGTAGCCATGGATGTTGTGCTGGGTTGTGGCCGATGGTCTTGCCTCCGCCAGCCGGTAGAGCAGGATGTGACGCGCGGTGACGCGGTAGCCGATGCCTGTGTCGCGTAGTGCCTCGTCGAGAATCTGCTCCACGGGACGCTTGTCGTCGGGATTGAATCGGATGGATTGTGGCAGCCGGACCTCCTCGCCATAGACGAAAGTGCGGCTCTGAAGTTCCTGAGCGGTCGCCTGGCCCAAAGTCATGATTGTGGCCAATGCCGCTGCTGTTAAGCGATGGTTCATTCTTCTTCTGTTGTCGTTTTTTAGTTGTTTCTGCCCTAATGACGCACGCCATCGGCCAAACTCCCTATTCCATCACGAAAATTTTTCTCAGAAATTCAATATTTTTTTTCTCCATAAATTGAAGTTAATTGAAAATCAATTGGTTTTTTGAACGCGAAAATCACGAAAAGGACGAAAGTTTTTTTGTGGGTCCAAATATTAATTTCAATTCATGGAGTTTATCTTCTCTTTACCATCGGCCGCAACGAAAAAATTGATTTCCAATTAATTTCAATTCATGGAGATTCAACGGCGATTACAGGCAAAGCAGGGACAGAATCAGCGAGCGCATCGGGTGCGACGGCGATGAGGCGGTTTCCCGTTCCAGATATTTGCCCACCACTGCGCGCAGGTGCTTGACGGCCTTCTGTAGCTGCGCATCGACCGTCTTGGGCGAAATCTCCAGCCGCGCGGCCACCTCGGCGTAGGACATGCCGTCCTCCTTGACCAGCTGCCACACCTCGCGACATCGGGCTGGGAGGTCGGCCAATGCCTCATCATAGACCAGGAAAAGCTCCTCCTGCGCGATTTGCTGGTCGATGGCATCGATGCCCGATTCAGACGCATCGGCCGCCTCAAAATCCGCGTAGCGCTGCTCCCTGCGCCACAGGCTGACGGCGGCATTGCGCACCATCGTCATGCTGTAGCGGTCGAAATCGTCGGGTATGGTCATCTGCTTGCGGTTGTTCCACACCTCGGCGAGCACGTCGAGAGCGACCTCCTTGGCCCAATCGTCGTTGCGCAACAAGAAGACGGCGCGGCGGAAGAGCCGGTCGTACTGAAGATCGAAAAGCTGGCGGAAGGCCGTTTCCGAATCCTCATCCTTGATTTGGCGCAGCAGTTGCGAGATTTGAGCCATTGGCCGTAAAAACACTGTTTAATTGCGTGAAAAAAGGGCGGCAAGGCACATCGGCCATCCCACCCCTTCATATTTTTCCCTGTAAAATCGTCTGGAAATCTTACAGCTTGAATGCCCGCTTGACGGCATCGACGTAGTCGAGTTTCTCCCACGTGAAGAGCTCGACCTCGCGGACGATGGGCTCGCTGAGGTAGCGGTTCTTGAACACCTTGCGGACGGTCTCGGCAGGACGGCCGAAGTGTCCGTAGGCCGCTGTCTCGCGGTAAATCGGGTTGCGCAGCTTGAGGCGATGCTCGATGGCGTAGGGCGTCATGTCGAAGATCTCAGAGACCTTGGCCGATATCTCGGCGTCGCTCAACTTGACCTTGGCCGTGCCGTAGGTGTTGACGCAGAGGCTGACGGGCTTGGCCACACCGATGGCGTAGGCAACCTGTACGAGTGCCTGGTCGGCCACACCGGCGGCGACAAGGTTCTTGGCGATGTGGCGTGCGGCATAGGCAGCCGAACGATCGACCTTCGACGGATCTTTGCCCGAGAAGGCACCGCCGCCGTGGGCACCGCGTCCGCCGTAGGTATCGACGATAATCTTGCGGCCGGTGAGACCCGTGTCGCCGTGAGGGCCGCCGATGACGAACTTGCC
>DFJU01000136.1:59069-59208 GCA_002373755.1 Bacteroidales bacterium UBA3663
TTGACGTGGTAGATGATGTTGCCGTCGAACAAGGCGCGTTCGCTGTCGTTCAGACGCTTCATGACGCGAGGCACAAGGATGTTGATGACATCCTCGCGGATTTTCTGCTGCATCCGCTCGTCGGTGTCGAATTCGTCAT
>DFJU01000136.1:59321-59483 GCA_002373755.1 Bacteroidales bacterium UBA3663
CATATTCGATGGTCACCTGGCTCTTTGCGTCGGGACGCAGATACGGCATCAACGACGTCTCCTTGCGGATTTTGGCCAATTCGATGAGCAGAAGCTGGCTGAGCTCCAACGTGAGCGGCATGTAGTTGTGGCTCTCGTTGGTCGCATAGCCGAACATCATGC
>DFJU01000057.1:0-5184 GCA_002373755.1 Bacteroidales bacterium UBA3663
CCATGGTGTCGGTCATGCCGTAAGAAGCTGGACCTGCGGCCATGTTGTCTGGGTGAAGGGTACGACCTGTACCGCCACCTGAAGCTACTGAGAAGTAAGGCTTGCCGGCACGGGTACGCTCCTTGAAGTAGGTACCTGCGACTGGGTGCTGGAAACGGGTTGGGTTGGTTGAGTTGCCTGTGATGGAAACGTCAACGTCCTCCTTCCACATGATGGCTACGCCCTCGCGAACATCGTTAGCGCCGTAGCACTTGACGTTGGCACGCAGACCGTCTGAGTAAGCGATTTCCTGTACGGTCTTGACCTCGCCGGTGTAGTAGTCGAACTCAGTCTGAACATAGGTGAAGCCGTTGATACGTGAGATGATCTTGGCTGCGTCCTTGCCCAAACCGTTCAAGATGACGCGGAGCTTGTTGGTACGAACCTTGTTGGCCATCTCGGCGATCTTGATAGCACCCTCGGCAGCAGCGTAAGACTCGTGGCCAGCCAGGAAAGCGAAGCACTTGGTCTCCTCGCGGAGCAGACGGGCTGCGAGCTCACCATGGCCGATACCTACCTTACGGTCGTCGGCGACAGAGCCTGGGATGCACATTGCCTGAAGACCGAGACCGATAGCCTCAGCAGCATCGGCAGCGTTCTTGCAGTTCTTCTTGATAGCGATGGCTGCACCGATTACGTATGCCCACTTAGCGTTCTCAAAGCAGATAGGCTGGGTTGATTCACACATTGCATAGGGATCGACGCCCTTGGCATCGCAAATGGCCTTAGCCTCTTCAATATCCTTGATGCCGACCTCGTTCAGAGCCTTGTTAATCTGGGCGATACGGCGATCATAACTTTCAAATAATGCCATAGTATTTTATTTTTTCTAAATTAAAAAACAAGCTATCAGTTATCAGCTGTCGGCATTTTGTCCGACGTTGGCCGCCATTACCAGCGCGCCCCCTTCTTCTTGTCTTTCGGACGGTTGCGGCCCACAAGCGAGCGTGTCACAAACAGCATCAGCGCGAAGATGATGGCCAAAAAGACACATGCGACCGAATAGACCGGATAGTTCATAACGAAAAAGCTGTAGCCGGCGCCGATGAGGGCGGCCAGAATCAGGATTGTAACTACGATGGTGTAGATTCGGATGAACTTGTCGAACTGCATACTGACTAATAACTCTTAACTGACAACTAAATATTACTCTTTACGTGGATCGATGTACTTGACAGCGTCCTTGAAGCGGCCATAGGTGCCGGTTGCCTTCTTGACAGCCTCGTTGGCATCCATGCCCTCCTTGATCCACTGCATGAGCTTGCCCATGTGAACGAACTCGTAGCCGATGACCTCGTTGTTCTTGTCCAATGCCATACGGGTGCAATAGCCCTCGGTCATCTGGAGGTAACGTGTGCCCTTCAGCTTGGTGCCGTACATTGTGCCGACCTGCGAAACCAGACCCTTGCCGAGGTCCTCAAGACCTGCACCTACGACGAGACCGCCCTCCGAGAAGGCTGACTGTGTGCGGCCGTAAACGATCTGCAGGAAGAGCTCGCGCATTGCGGTGTTGATGGCATCGCACACGAGGTCGGTGTTCAGAGCCTCAAGGATGGTCTTGCCAGGCAGGATTTCCGATGCCATAGCAGCCGAGTGGGTCATGCCGGAGCAGCCGACTGTCTCAACCAGACACTCCTCAATGACACCGTCCTTGACGTTCAACGAAAGCTTGCAGGTACCCTGCTGTGGGGCGCACCAGCCAATGCCGTGCGAGAAACCGGAGATGTCCTTGATCTCCTTGGCATGAATCCACTTACCCTCTTCAGGGATGGGGGCATTCTCATGATTTGCGCCCTTAGCGACGCAGCACATGTTTTCTACTTCTTTTGAATAAACCATGTTGTTAAAAATTTAGAAAGACAGTACTAATTTGTACTTTTATAATTGAGTTGAGTTGTAACAAAAAATTTCATGGCGGTCAGAGCCGCGTGTTGGCACACATTGGTGGCAAAGATAACGAAAAAAGCGGCCTCCGGCAAACACTTGCCAAGGGCCGCGGCTGAACTTTCAGACTAAAACGGATAGCCTATTGCCAAATGATAACCCAAGTTTCCAAAAAATGAACCGCTCAGATTATAGTATTTCGAGGCCGATTCCGAGGGGTCGTGCAACGGTATTCCAAGGTCGAAACGGAGCACCAGCATGCCCAGATCGTAGCGCAGGCCGATGCCGCAGTCGGTGGCCAGCTGATGTGCAAACTCGGACGTTATCTGCCCGCCGCTGCGTGATGCCTCGTCGCGCAACGTCCAGACGTTGCCCGCATCGGCAAACAGCGCGCCGTAGAGGTCGCCCGACAGCGGGAAACGCCACTCGACATTGGCCTCAAGCTTCACATCGCCCGTCTGGTCCATATAGGAATACTTGCCCGACGTCGGCCGATAGCCGCCAGGACCGACGCTACGGATGGAAAATCCGCGTAGCGAATTGGCACCGCCGATGAAGAACTGTTCGCTGTAGGGCACCGTGGTCGAATTGCCATAGGCATAGACGATGCCGGCCAAAAGCCGCGTAGCAAGCGTGTTGCGGTTGCCAAGGTCGATGTAGTTGCGCACGTCGGCCGATGCCTTGATGAACTGCGAGAACGGCTGCCACATGAACTGGCGTTCGCCTTGCGTGCGGTGCGTGCCGACCTTGCCCATCACAAGGTCGAGGATGCCGCCGGCCTCAGCTACGGAGAACTGCATCCACTGACGGCTGCGGCCGCGCGCTACGCGACTGTTGTCGTACTGATAGGTGTAGCGGATGCTGGGGATGAACTGGTCGGCGAAGCTCTGTTTCAGCACGCGGTTGGCCGACACGATTTCGTCGAACCGCTGCGTGGTGGAGAGCAACGAGGTGTAGGCCAGCTGAATCGGCGTGAGGATGTGCGACGAGACATTGTCGGTCGAATATGAATAGCTCACTTCGGCCGTGCCCTTGAACATCTGGAAGAAGCCGGCGCGACGGATCACATTGGCCGCAATGCTGTAGGTCGTCGTGACGGGATAGTCTTCATCGACGCGCATCGGCAGTTGCAGACGAGGCACCGCGAGCGACACTTTTCCGCCCAATTCGTAGCTGTTCAAGAGGCCGGTGTTTTGGCCGATAGTGTGTTTGCCGGTGTTCCATTCGTAGCCCGCATCGAGCTCGAACGAGAGCAGTTCGCCGCCGCCCAGCAGGTTGCGCCGCTGCGCCTTGAACGTGAGTCCCGGGCCGACCTGGTTGTTGTCCTTATAGACGCCCTTCACCTCCAGGCTGCCCGTCCACGGCAAGTGGTAGGTCGATGAGAGCTGCATGAGCATCGACGTGGTGTCGCGTTCACCTTGGCCGATGTTTTTCCACTCCACATTGTTGTATTTGAACGTGTTGAGCCGCGAAAGTCGCGTAGTGACACGGCTTCCCATCCCATTGTTATAGACGGCTCCACGGTCGATGGACATCGCATGGAAAAGGTATTTCGGCTTCATCTGCAGACGACCGCGATAGCCGATGCTCCGATGCCCGTCGGACACGAACTTGTCGGGTGCGATGCCGCTGCCGAACTCAAGCGCGAGGCTGATGCTGTCAACCTTGCACGGATAAAGCGCGGCCGACGGTGCCTTGTAGTCGGTGAAGACGCGCAGCGCGACGGCGTAGGGCGCCCGTGTGGTATCGGCCGCAAAATGGACAAAGGCAGGCGCATAGTTGAAGTAGCCGCTATCGACCATCAAGGCTCCGATGCGCGACTTCTCGGCCGTGAGTGCCGTTGCGCTGAAGCGTTGGCCGACACGAATCCGGCTTTCCTCGCGTGTGTGGGCGACGATGCTGTCCAGGCGGGCATCGCGGTTGCGCATATATTCGATGCTGGAGATGCGGCTCATGCGTCCGTAGTTCACCTTGTAGGCCACCTTCGCCTTCTTCGGATTGCGCCGGACCGGAACCAGTTCATACTCGACGCGGCCATCGAAATAGCCCTCGTCGGCCAATGCAACTTCAGCCACCTGGCAGCGCAGCACGGGGTTGACCTGACTGATGGTAATCGGGTCGCTCTTCAGCCGTTTCCACAGCCAATGGCGCAGGCCGCGACTGCGTTCGGTGTAGAGGCCGTTGTATATCCACAGTCCCATCGGGAATGGCGACTGGCGGTAGGCGCTGCCCAGCAACGGACTGTTGGGCGCAACTTCAAGAACGTTGGCCACAGCCGCCGCCACTTCGGCATCGACCGTATCGCCATCGGCCGCCACAATGCTTTTCACGCCGGTGTAGAGCACTTCGCCGTCGGGCAGATGTCGCGTAGTGGAACAGGCGGCGAGCAGCCACAACGTGGTCGCAATGAGGATAAGAGTGTATGTTTGGGTTCGCTTCATTTTTTTCGCAGATTTTCTCTCTCACAGAGTGTAAATGAGTGTAATGGAGTTTTTTCTTCTCTGCGCGAAATTTTTTGTATCTACTCCCCTCCCTTTCGGATAGGTTCCGGGGCGGGTGTGTTGGACTCCGTGCCTCCCTGCCGCAACTGCCTGAGCATTGCCTTTCGGGCCTCCTCGCGCTTCTTGCTGCTGCGGATGAAGAGATGCCAGAAGCGGAATGCGTCGCGCGACTGGACATAGCCGGCACCGGTTTCGACGACCTCGCCTTCGAGCACGCTTTCGTAGTTCGTGTGGCGGAACAGGCGGGCATACTGCGAGGCATCGCGGCGGATGAGCCACTCGACCGAGACGTCGTTGATGATGGCGTCGTTCTCCTGCTGCACCTCCTCGCCCGTGCTCATCTTGCCGCCCACGGTGACGCGCATCCGGTCGTTGAAGAACTTCTGCGACACCGAGAGGCTGTAGTCGGTCTGCTGCGCACCGCTTCCGGTTGCGTCGTAGGTATCGATGCCGACGTTTATCTCGGTGTGTTTCAGCTTGTTGGTCAACAGCGATTCCAGCTCCTTGTTGAGCAGGCTGCTGATGGCGGCGTTGGCCGAATTCATACCTGCCGACGACGATGCCGACGGGCCGTTGTAGGTCTGCGCGACGAGCAACAGCAGGGCCTGCTTCGAACGGTCTTCGTCGGTGAGCGATGCCAGTTCGCTCTGGATGGCGGCATCGTCGGGCGCAGAGCAGTTGAAGACGATGTCCATGTTCTCCAATGTGCCGCTGATGACAATCGAGACGACGAACTTGACCACGCGCTGGCCGCCCGACA
>DFJU01000057.1:5247-12274 GCA_002373755.1 Bacteroidales bacterium UBA3663
CCCGACACGTCGTTGATGGTGCACTTCACGTCCTGCGTGGCGGTGAGGCTGAGTTCCGGCTTATCGACGATGCCGCTCCACCGCAGCCAGCCGTCGTTGGTCAAGGCGAACTGCTTGGTGACGGGCAGCATGGGCAGCTTGAAGTTGATGTCGCCGCCCGTGACGTCATATCCGCCGCTCAGCTGCAGCGACCCGTTGCCGTCCATCGACATCTTGAGGTTGCCGCCGCCGCGCAGCGTGACCTGGTCGTCGGCCGCAGTCGGCAGGAAGACCTTGACCTGCGTGCTCGGATTGATGCGCAGTTGCAGGTTGACCTCCATGTTGCTGTCGTCATGCGGTGGCGGCGGCAAGGCTCCGATTTCGGCCAATGAATCAATCTTCATCTCGATTTCGGCGAACGACACGAACTCCACGAGGTCGGTGAGCTGGCTGCTCTTGGCCAATGCCTCATCCTCGTAGAAGTAGGTCAGGTCGCAGCCCTGCGGGATGGTGATTTTTCCACTCACTTTCAGGTCGTTGGGTTGGCCGACGACGGCTATCGAAGTGGTGAGCGGGAGCGTTCCGTAGAGGAACTGACCGCGCGTGCGGCGACGCTTGTTCCTGACGAGCATTGCATTGTCGGCCAACACACGCAGGTCGATGTCCGGATTGGCCATGTCGCGCCGCAGATCGACCGTTCCGTCGAGCATGAGCGGATGGTCGTTGGCCGTCTGGAAACGGATGCGGTTGAGGAAAAGCTGTCCGTCGCGATAGACGATGCTGTCCGACGGAAGGCCTATGGTCATGTCGCAGCCCTCGTACCACACCGAGGCCGAATCGAACCACACGGCGGCCTGCAATGCGTTGAAATCGACCGAGTCGCAGTCCAGCCGGGCAAATCCGTTCACGTAGCCGTCGAGCCGCGCGGTCTCGCCCAGAAAGTCGTTGGCCAATGCAAGCGGAAGGGCAGCCAGATGCACGTCGGCACGGATGCGGCGCGACAGGCAGGCATCGAACGTGAAGACCTGCAACGTGTCGGCCCAGAGGTCGCCATCGGCCATGATCGAGTCCGACTCGAGACGCGCCTTCAGCCCCAGATTGAAGTCGGAGCCGGTCACGGTGTCGGGATAGACGGCATTGGCCACAAGGTCGTAATTGCCGTCGCGCGGAACGAGGTCGAGGCCGATGCGCGCTACGCGGATGCTGTCGAGCCGGAGCGTGTCGATGGCGGCCTTCATGCGCAGGCTGTCGCTGTTGGTGAGGTTCAGGGCGACGGCATCGAAGGCAACGCCATGCTGCTTCAGAATCGGCATGAGCGGATTGTCGCGCCGCATCGAGACGTCGGCCGAAAGTCGCGGCAGGGTACGCTGGATGGCGTTGATGTCGAACGCCTGGTTGGTGCTCTGCATGTCAAGTTCGTGCGCCACGCGGTCGGTCACGGCCATCAGATGGTCGAGGTCGCAATCGGCCCCGACGGCGATTTCCGCGTCGCCCAAGTGGAGGTCGAGGTTCATGTGGTCGGGCGAATTGAGGAAGGTTATGGCCAATGAATCAAACCGCCCGATGCCCGTGATGTCGGCGTTGATGGTTGACCGCAGTTGCAGCGAATCGTTGGCCAATGCAGCCCGCAGATCCGTGCGCCGCAGCCCGATTTCCATGCGCGACGAATCATCGGCCAAGACGTAGCTCACCGTGTCGATGCGCAATGCGGCGTTGAGGCGCGTGCTCCGTCGGCCGAAGTCAAAATGCTGTCCGGAGGCATCCAGACGCAGGTTCACGTCGCGCACGTCAAGCTCGGGCATGAAGTCGGCCAACGTCAGCGCGCGCACGTCGATTGCTGCGGTGTACGCCTCGGTGCGCTGGTTGAAGGCGGCGGTGGCAAGCAGACGCTCCACACTGTCCTGCACGAGGCTCAACGTCGCGTCAAACTGGTCGCGTAGCTGCGTGGCCGAGAGGTCGATGGCCAATGAGTCTGGCAGGCGGTACGGGCGTTTTTCGGCCGATGCGACATAGGCCGACAGCAGCGAATCGGGCCGCGACAGACGTGCCTTCAGGTCGATTTTTGCCTCGCGCCGACGGTTGTCGAACGGTCGCAGGGCCGATGCCACAAGGCCGATGTGCGTGCGTGGCAGGTCGATGGTGAGCGTGTCCATCCGCGCGCGGACGCTGTCCATCCGGAACCGCGTGAGGAGCAACGATGCATCGGCCAACGAAAAATCCGCGTAGCGCGCCGTCGGGAGCTTTATGGCCAATGTGTCAAGCGAATAAAGTGCGCTGTCCATCGCAAAATCGGCCACACGCACATCAAGTCCATCGACCGCAACGTCGCCGCCATATTGCAGGACGGCATCGGTTATGGCCAATGCGCCGAGCCGCACCCTCCACGCGGCCGATTGTGTCGTGTCGGGCTCCTCCTCCACCGTCGTGTCGGCCGCAGCATAGGCCACAGCTAAATGGGGCGCGGCGATAAGGACATCGGCCACACTCACCCGACTCGAATCGAGGTTCAGCGACACTTGGCCGATGCGCAGCGTGTCGAGACTGCCGCGCAGGTCCAAACCGGCTACGAATGCCGTGTCGATGCCCGTCTTCAGCCCTTCGACGAGCACCTGATGCACCACATAGTCCGTCTGACCCTCACTCGGCCAGTCGTCGAGCGCGGTCTTCAAGTGGTGCACATAGGCCAGAGTGTCGCCCGATGCAGGTCGCGTAATGCTCGCGTCCCACAGTTCGAGGTACATCGGCCAACGCAGCCGCAATCGCCCTATATCGTAGTGCAGACCGTCCTCGTTGTCGTTCATTACGGCCAATGCCCGACGCACCGCGATCTGCTGCGCCCACGGCGTGTAGAGTGCCACCGGTACCGACAGCACCAGCACAATCAGCACGACGAACGTGACGAGAACGATTTTAAGCAGTTTTTTCACGAAAATTCAGTTGAATTTAAGCCTTTTTCAAGAAATGGAGAAAGCATAGCTAATCACTCCCTTCCCCTATACAACGGGGAAGGGTCGGGGTTAGGGTCTGTTTCCCTCTGCGAGAGATTTCTGGACGCATGCGATGACCTCGTTCTTCAAGTCACCGGCATCGGCCATAATGTCAAGCACTTTGTCGGCCAACCAGATGGTATGCAGTTCTTTTTCATCCACTTGGAAGATGTTCGCCAAGATGGGCAGCTGGCTCCGTTTCGCAGGACGCTCCCCGCGTTCAATCTTGCTGTACATCGGAGTGTCAATCTCCAATGCCGCCGACAACTGCCTTTGCAGCATTCCTCTCTCTTCTCGGAGTGTCCTTATCTTTTTACCGAATATCATAGTTTACTTTTTATTTACGACTTCCCAATAGCCACCCTTGTCCGGGCCGATGCGACGGATTATGCCCTGCTCTTGAAGGTGTTTGATGTTCCTTGCGATATTCCGACGATCTATACCTATTGCATTGGCCATCTCTTGACTCGTTATATAGGCATCTTTCTTAATCAATTCCAATATTTTCTGTGACGTTTTCTGTGACGTTACGAAATGAAATACCGTCCACACCTCGCCACTTTTGCACTCGATACACAATCACTTGACATTTTTCTTAACCGATGTTGCCACCAAACAAATAAGTCCTATAGCAACTACGACATCCACTACATTCCACATCACTCTGCCTAAAGCAATTTTGAAAAAAGGTTGGAACAAGATTGCCAATGCAGCAAAAGTAAAGCCTATCCCCTCTTTCTCAGATTTAAAACTGTCATAAGATATATACGCAAACGAAGCCATTGCTACAAATCTTACCAACTGGAAATAGCCATACGGCATATCAGCTAAGCACAATAGCAGCATGACAGCAATAACTATATATAAAACATTCTTCATCGCCTGTAGTATTTATTCATATGAAATGCAGCAGTAATATACAAGTGCCAATGACTATCACAAGCTTTGCGTAACCTTTATACTTATCATAGTTTTTCCTTCCTAAGATATTGGATAAAAATGATTGCTTTACGATTGGCATTATTCTCTCTTATTTAAATTACCTTTGATTAGATATGCTCCAGCAATTGCCATTAAACCAAGATAAATTGGTATGGCAGGAGTTGCCGCATACCCCCAGCCATAAGCACCATTATCAAACCAATCATACCCATAATTACTGATGCAATTCCAGCTATCAGGAAAAGATTCAAAGCCTATTTGAGCATCCGTAAAAAAATTCAGAAAAAAGATTAAGACTCCTATAATTGGTGGTATTAGGAATAGTATTCCTATTTTAGCTTCCCAATTTTGACTCCAATAATCTTTGGCCAGTCTAAAGAGCCATTCTCTTATACGAGCTAAAACCTGTTTCATATTACATTTTGTTATATAAGTTTATTTTATTATTTGTCATTCTGAACAAAGTGAAGAATCTCAAAGCACTTATATAGAAATTGTTAAATGCTCCTTTAAGTAGAATATAGCTGAAATTCTTTAAAAGGGATTACAAAACCGTCTCTTTATTATTGCATAGTTCTTCTTCAAGATATTCGATTTTAGCTGCATCTAACCCTCTCAGCATACTATTATATATAAATTCTTGATCCGCTCTATCTGGGAATTCTTTAGAGAATGGTACGACAAAGCAGCCTTCCAAATAACGACACGACACAGTAACTGTCTTTGACTCACTATCATATTGATTCCAAAATATTATCCATTCCATAAAAGGCACACCTCTACGGTCAAAGGTAGAGTCACTCTTATTATAGGTGCAGACTTCAATGCTTAAGTAATTCTTATGTAATGAATGGTTGTAACAAGATTGTGTAATTAACATTATAAGTCTCCAATACTTGTGTTCAATGTCTCGTGTAAATAATGCTCTTGCCCAACGATAAAAACAAATAGGAACACCTATCAAGTAAGGTAGGAATTTCTCGCGTGTAATCCACAATGCAACTGCGCATAAAGTAAGCATTAGATTTCCAAGCCAACCCAGATAATTTATAAAACTGATGATGTAAAGCAATAGGAAGGCGAAGCTAATACATACAATAGTGCATATTGTGTTTAATATGTATTCCCACTTGATTTCATTTTTACAATCAAGCAGTTTCTTATATATCGATGTTATTGTCATACTCATACAAGTCTATTCTTTCTAAAACGATACTCCGTCCATGATTATATTTCATTCAAATTAATTGTTATAACATTTCCCTCATTTAATATTGGAACTAACCAATCATTAAGGCCAGCGATTTTCCTAATATAGACACTATCATTACTCTTTACAATAATTTTTCCTTTTTTTAATTGTATATCTATGTCAGAAAGTAAACAACTCGATTTAAGAGGTTCTACCGTATCCACTAAGCAGAAAAAAGTAAATAGTGGGTAATCTTCAAATGCAAACTTATAATCAATGTTATTACCATTTCCGTGCACACTAAGTATAAGTTCATCTAATTTTGCTTTTCTATATCCCTCTGCATTCTCACGATGAATATCATCATCTTTTACCATCCAAATATTATGTGCTAGAATTACCCATGCCACATAGTGATATAAATCTTCAAGATCCTCTCTCCAACTTAATATTTCATCAGCATTCCTTACTTTTTGTTTACGAATTGCACACATACTCTCATCGAAATTGAGTCCAGCATAAATTCCATGTTCCTTCTTCTCCCGATAACAATAGTATGCTTTATACACATCGCAATAAAACTTAGGAATACTATTGATATATGGAATGTCACAGCAAGGTAAATCTTCTCCATTTTTAGACTCTTCTGCTGGATATCCCAAATCATGAAATAAAGAAGCCATAAACCAAACAAACGTTAATTGTCTTTCAATTTCATTTTGGTCATTATTATGAAAACACCTAAGATTCTTTAGCTTTTCAATAATTGCACGCTTAACAAAACAAGTCCGACTATTATGAAATAACCAAAGTCCCAAAAAGAATGTTGAAACTATATGAGATAGACGTTGTGGAGAATTCTCTTCTAGGTTCTTGATATTTCTGTAAAGTTCTGTGTCGTTTTTTTCTGAGCATCTAATATATTCCATAATAAAACGACTACAATCTTTATAATCAGTAAAGACTGGTGCTTTTATTCCAGAATTATAATAATCCCAGACGTCTCGTTTATCTATAACACTTTTATATATTTGCTTTATATCCATATACATCTATTATTTAAATTGATATTAGCGTACCATCTCATTTCATCAAAAACCTTCCGCCCTTCTCCTCCAACACTTGCTTCTTCTGCTGGAGCAAGGCTTTGGCAGGCAGGCAGACATCATTGCCAAGTTGTGCGACAGACTAAATTTGTGCCTATTGAATTAACACAAAGTCGTTCACCATCAATTTATGCCATTTCGAATGGCACAATTGCGTTCTTCTCACCAAGCAATTCTTACCAATTAGAGCTTGACAAAAACACGGCAATCTTGTCGGAGATATATTGCTTTTTCACCCCCAAAGATAGCAAAAACAAACTCAAATTGACACATCAATCGGCCACAATCTGCAATATCGCACGAAAATCCATCAGAAAAGCCATTATTTGACAAGTCAGACGCAAAATTTGAAGGCGTTATCATCGGCCATAAAAGCATCGGCGAGGATACTATCAGCCTACTATGAGGTACTATGGAATTGCGCGCGATCATTATGTCGGCCAATGCCCCGAATCGGTCATTTTGTCCCATCGGCCATCACGGAAAATCGCATTGGCACGGAATTTGCAAGTCCACGGGGTGAATTCTTTCGCAATTATTAACTCTAAAAATTATACGATTATGATGACCAATCAACAACCACAGAACCAGCAGGGCGAGAAGGCACTCGAAAAGTTTGCCATCAACCTCTGCCAACGGGCCAAGGAGGGAAAACTTGACCCTGTCATCGGCCGTGACGAGGAGATACGCCGCGTGCTGCAGATCCTCTCCCGCCGTACGAAAAACAACCCGGTGCTCATCGGCGAACCGGGTACGGGTAAGACCGCCATTGCCGAGGGCTTGGCACAGCGAATCGTGCGCGGCGACGTGCCCGAAAACCT
>DFJU01000154.1 GCA_002373755.1 Bacteroidales bacterium UBA3663
ACCATAAAACCTTATTAAATAAATTTCTTTCAAGCCAAAACACAGAACTCTTTTACACAAAAACCAATAAAATCTACAATTTCTATGAAAAAAACATTTGCCATCCTTTCCGCATTAGGTATCAGCTGCGGCATTGCATTTGCTGCCCAAGAACAATCGTCCGGCACGACAGCATCGTCGGTCATCAGTTCATTCATCATCACAACGGCCGCCGTCCTCGTCATCGTCCTTTTCTTCAAAGTCTGGTCAATGGCCAACAACATCAAGAAAATCCAACGCGGAATCAACAAAGAGGACATCCCCTTGATTGACGAAGAAGTCCTCTTCCCGATGATAATGCGCGGAGAGAACGACAAGGCCAAGGAATATCTCGACAACGCAGTGTTGAGCGACATCGGCCGACGCATCAAGTGGTACAAACAGCAGGATGCCATTACGCGCGAAACCTGCACTTCGCTCGAAAAACGCGAGCCAAAAATCAAGAAACAGCTTCTGCCCTACTACAAGGCCATCGGCAGACCGTTCCCGGACGAATACATCAGCGCCGAAAATCTGCGGAAGATTTCCCAACTTGCCGGAATCTGCAAGCGCAGGCGCGAGTCGGATGGAATCGAAACGGAAACCGAAACCGAGACTGAGACCACAGAAGGCTAAAGCAATTGAAAACGATATATACAAAAAAAGAGAGAGATGTTTCGACTGAAACATCTCTCCTTTTTATACTATCCCTTGTCGGGAAAGCGTCAATTAGTTGTTCTCTGGACGGAGCTGGCGAACGGTGACAGCGGTCTGCCACATTTCGCTCTCGCGCAGAGCCTTCAACTCCTTCTCCAAGCCCTCGCGATAGTCTGGCTTTGAGTTCGAGTCGATAGAGATCTGAGCCTCGTTGCCGAGCTTGACGCTCATATAGAGCCACTGGCAGATTGGCTTGATGGCATCGTGGAAACGTGGATACCAGTCGAGTGCGCCGCGCTGTGCGGTGGTCGAGCAGTTTGCATACATCCAGTCCATACCGTTCTTTGCGAAGAGTGGCATGAGCGACTGGGTAAGCTCCTCGACGGTCTCGTTGAATGCCTCTGAAGGTGAGTGGCCGTTCTCACGCAATACCTCGTACTGAGCGAGCAACAGACCCTGGATAGCACCCATCAAAGAACCACGCTCGCCGGTGAGGTCGGAAGTAGCCTCGCGCTGGAATGTGGTCTCGAACATATAGCCTGAGCCGATACCGATGCCGAGGGCCAAGGTGCGGTCCATAGCACGGCCAGAAGCATCCTGATATACTGCGTATGATGAGTTCAAGCCACGGCCCTCGAGGAACATGGTGCGGAGTGATGTACCAGAACCCTTAGGAGCAACCATGATGACGTCAATATCCTTAGCAGGAACGCAACCTGTGCGGTCGTTCCAAGTGATGGCGAAACCGTGTGAGAAATAGAGGGCCTTGCCTGGAGTCAGGTGTTTCTGGAGGGTTGGCCATACGCTCATAACAGCTGCATCAGAGAGCAAGCACATTACGATGGTAGCCTTCTCTGCGGCCTCCTCGATGCTGAACAAAGTCTTACCTGGAACCCAGCCGTCAGAAATAGCCTTGTCGAAGGTCTTGCCTTGACGCTGGCCGACGATTACGTTGAAGCCATTGTCGCGCAGGTTCAAGGACTGACCAGGACCCTGTACACCATAACCGATAACTGCGATAGTCTCGTCTTTCAAGATTTCACGAGCCTTGTCGAGAGGGAACTCCTCGCGGGTCACTACGTTTTCAATGACACCGCCAAAATTCATTTTTGCCATGATTTTGTTGTTTAAAATTGGGTATATGTTAATTGTATTTATTGTTGATTCTTTTTCGATCGATCACCGACGCATGTGCGAATCTTCCTCGCGCTGTGTGAGGTATTGGTCAAGATGTTCGATGCAAGACTTTGTAATTGCGATGCGGCCCGAACGGACGAACTGCAACACACAGCCCAGGTCGTTCAACTGATGGAAGAAGGCGAGGATGTCGTCGGTGATGCCAGTCTTCTCGACCGTGGTGAATGTCGGATTTACCTCGACAATGCGGGCATCGAAACGACGCACGATGCGCGAAATCTCCTTGTCGGCCAACACCAAAGGCGTCGAAAGCTTCAGGAGCGAGGTCTCAAGGATGAAGATTTCGTCATCGACAAAACAATTGGCCTGAAGCACATCAATCTTCTTCTCAATCTGCTTGACCAGCATCTCGGCCATCTCGCGCTTGCAATAGCACGTAATGGTGTACTTGTGTACGCCCGGAGTGCTCGATGCACAGACGTTGAGGCTCTCGATGTTGACCTGACGACGGGTGAAGACTGCCGTAATCTGGTTGAGGATACCCGCGTAGTTCTCGGAATAGATGATGAGTGTGTAAAGCGTCAAACCTTCATGATTCTGGTTAAGCAGCGAACCCTCCTTGCCCGGTGTAGCTGGAGCTGCGACGGCATTCTTGCTGAAACGCTCATGATAGCCCGTAGCCTTGACATCCTCGGCCAACGTGGCCTGACGCTCGCGATAGAGGTTCTTCTCGTATGAATTGCGTTCGACGGCAGCGGCGGCCAACACAGCGGCATCAAGAGCCTCCTGTGCAGGATCTACGTCGTCGCGATTCTGACCGTTGCAATTACGTGGACAAGTATTGCAATCGCCACACTCGGCGGCACCATATTTCTTTTCTTGTTCCATAACTTACTTCACCTCTAATAACATTTCATCGACATTTCCACCTGGAGGCGTCATTGGCAAAACATTGTCCTCCTCCATCACAGCGCACTGCAACAGATATGGGCCTTTCGTGTCCAACATCTCACGCACAGCACTCTCCAAATCCTTGCGATCGACCACCGTGCGGCATGGGATTCCATAGCCCTCGGCAATCTTCTCAAAGTCCGGATTGACCATCGGCGTGAACGAATAGCGCTTGTTGAAGAACATGTACTGCCACTGACGGACATTGCCCAAGAAGTTGTTGTTCATCAGAATCATCTTGACCGGACACTGCTGCTCCATGATGGTGCCAAGTTCCTGAATGGTCATTTGGAAGCCGCCATCGCCGCAGAACATACAAACCGTACGATCCGGGGCACCAAATGTTGCACCAATCGCAGCCGGGATGCCGAAGCCCATCGTGCCGCAACCGCCACTCGTGACAACCGAATGAGGCTTGGTGAACTTGAAGTATCGGCAACCGAACATCTGGTTCTGGCCGACGTCCGTCACAAGGATTGCCTCGTTGTTGGATGCCTCTGTCACAGCGCGTACGACCTCGCCCATCAGGAGCGGGCCATCTTTCGGATAAAGTGCCGGCTCGATCACCTTGTTGAACTCCTTCTCTGCGTATGGCTTGAAACCTGCAATCCACTGTTCATGGCGTGCAGCATCGACCTTTTCGGTCACTGCGGCCAATGTCTGCTTGCAGTTGCCCAAGACGGCCAAGTTGACCTTCACGTTCTTGTTGATTTCCGATGGATCAATCTCGAAGTGAATGATTTTTGCCTGCTTGGCGTATGTCTGCAGGTTGCCCGTCACACGGTCATCGAAACGCATACCGAC
>DFJU01000120.1 GCA_002373755.1 Bacteroidales bacterium UBA3663
GGACGATAGAGGTGAACAGAAATCAAGCCGACCTTCTCGCCCTTAGCAGCCTTGTAGTCGATAACCTCCTTGATGCACTCTGTTGCAGAACCCATAGCGACGATGACGTTCTCAGCATCAGCTGCACCATAGTAGTCGAATGGACGGTGCTTGCGGCCGGTGATGGCGCTGACCTGATCCATATACTTGGCAACGATGTCTGGAACAGCGTTATAATATGGATTAGATGACTCACGATGTGCGAAGAATACGTCTGGATTCTCGGCCATACCGCGCATCTCAGGATGCTCTGGAGAGAGGGCACGCTTGCGGAAATCCTCGACAGCCTTCCAGTCAACCAATGGACGCAGATCCTCCTGATCAACGACCTCAATCTTCTGATACTCGTGAGAAGTACGGAAACCGTCGAAGAAGTTCAGGAAAGGAACACGGCTTGAGAGAGTTGCCAAGTGTGCAACTGCTGCCAGATCCATAACCTCCTGTACTGAACCCTCGGCCAACATGGCGAAACCGGTCTGACGACAAGCCATGACATCCTGGTGGTCACCGAAAATACAAAGAGCATGTGAAGCCAATGTACGTGCAGATACGTGGAATACAGTTGGAATCAACTCACCTGCAATCTTGTACATGTTTGGAATCATCAAAAGAAGACCCTGCGAAGCAGTAAAAGTGGTGGTAAGTGCGCCAGCCTGCAGAGAACCGTGTACAGCACCAGCTGCACCGCCTTCTGACTGCATTTCCTGAACGAGCACGGTCTCACCAAACAGGTTCTTACGACCCTGAGCGGCCCATTCATCGACATTTTCTGCCATCGGTGAAGATGGAGTGATAGGGTAAATAGCGGCTACCTCGCTGAACATATACGCGATATGAGCGGCAGCGGTATTACCATCACAAGTCATAAATTTCTTAGCCATTGTGATTTTTTGTTTAAAAAGATTAGTTGTTAATTATTTGGGTTAAGTATCGCTAGATAGGCAACAAAAATAAGTCTTATCCCCAACGATAACGAAGGGGAATAATACAAGTTTCGTCCTTAAATACTTTATTAGTAGAGGAATCCGAACAGCCACAACGGAATTACATTGTCGTGTCCGATTTCAAAATTGTCAATTGCGTAGTAGTACTCAGGATTGTTCTTTGTACGGACGACCCAATCGCACACACGGAAACGATCCTTCTTGTTGACCAAGAACTGGATGTTACGTTCCGTTGACTTGTTCAGACGATTGTTGTAGTGCAACATGTTGTAGAAGAACGTCTCACGCAACTGACGCGGCTCAACTTCGTTCAAACAAGTCGGGAACAGAATATTGGTGTTGTGCATATATACCACAGCCGGCTTCTTCGGGAAACACTCGTCTGTTGTGTAGAGCATATTGATCAGTCGAGCCTCCTTAAGGTAAGACAGGTAGTTAACCACGGTTGCACGACTGGTTTCAATGCTCTTGGCCAACAGACTGACATTCGGAGAACATGGAGCCTCCTGAGCCAGAATGTGAAGCAATTTCTTCAATTTAGGCAGATAGCCCAGTTCAATTTCCTTCAAGAAGAGGATGTCCACCTCCAGCATCGTGTTCATGTTCTTGATGAGCATCTCACTGTAGTTCTTCTTTTCGAGGAAGAACGGATAGTAGCCGTGATGGATATAGTCCTTGAAATAGTTGAGAGGCTTGATCTGGGTGCAGATTTCAGCCGCTATCTGAGTGTGATTCGCCAAAATTTCCTCGTAGGAATAAGAGCGGAAATTTGTCCCTGCCATCAAGTTGATGTACTCACGGAACGAGAATCCACGCAAATTGTAACTATCTACAATGCCGTTCAACAAAGGATTTGCCTCCTTCAGACGCATGACAGTTGAACCGGCGAAGATAATTTGCACCTTTGGATATTGGTCATGAATGAATTTCAGTTCCTCGCTCCATCCCGGATACTTGAAAATCTCGTCGATGAGCAGCGTACGACCACCCACCTGCTGGAAATTCGCAACGAATTCGCGCAGAGTGTGCGTGTAGAAATAGAAATGATTCATGTTGATGTAGAGGCATCTACGATCGTCAGGGCCGTATTTTTCAAGGGCATACTGCAAAAGGAAAGTGGTTTTTCCGACGCCACGACTGCCTTTGATACCGATTAGGCGACTACTCCAATTGATTTCATCGATAAGAGCACGTCTAACAGGGCTATAGACATGCTCCACCAGATACTTGTGTGTTCTGTAAAAAGTCTCCACTTCAGAATAATTTTGGTTTACGGGTGCAAATATAGTTACACAAAATCAATTTGCAAAGTCAATTTGGCATTTTTTTTGGCATTTTCCGAAAAAAAGTTCTTTATACTTTTCGCAAAATGTCGTTAATTTGCCCCTCCTCGTTGACGCTTATTGTTAAAATCGTCGTACATTTTTTTAACAATTGAGACCTTTTCGTCCGGAGGCAAAGTACCATCAACCCATTGGATTTCAATGCCACGTCTTTCCATGCCACGGAACCACGTCATCTGCCGCTTGGCGAACTGATGAATGGCGATTTCGAGTTGGCGAACCATTTCGTCGTACGACAATTCCCCGATGACATACATTGTCAAATACTTGTATTCGAGCCCGTAGTAAATCAGATTCTCCGGAGCGACAGGTGCGTGAGCATCCGACCCTTTCAGCAAATCTCTCACCTCATCGATCATGCCGGCTTCCAGTCGCTCGCGTAGTCGTCGGGAAATACGTTCGCGGCGCAAATCGCGGTCAATGTCAATGCCGACGACCAGGCTGTCGATAGCCGGATAGGCCGTGAGCTGTTGTGCGTGATTACGGTAATAGTCGCGTATTTCAATCTCGCGGATAGCACGTTTTGCGGTGTCGGTGTCGGTCGTGTTATGGAGCGACTTGTAAGTCTTCAGGATTTCCGTCAGCTCGGCCAAAGATTTTCCCGCCAGTTGCTCGCGTAGCGCTGGATTTTCGGGCACTTCATGCATTTCGTAGCCCTTGAGCACCGACTCGACATAAAGGCCGGAACCGCCGCATAGCACCGGCATCTTGCCTCGCGAAAGGATGTCGTTGTACGCACGATGGAAATCCTGCTGATACTCGAAAATGCTGTAGCGGTAGCCCGGTTCACGAATATCGAGCAAATGACAAGGTACAACTTTCTGCACCTTGCCATCCTTATCGCACACAATATAATCGTCCAAGTCCTTGCCCGTCCCCAACGTCATGCCGCGATAGACCTGTCGTGAATCGGCGCTGATGACTTCTGCATCGAACGCAAGTGCTACATCGACGGCCAATCGTGTTTTCCCCGACGCGGTCGGGCCAACTATCGTTATCATCTGTCGGCTTATTGCGATTTCAGTTTCGGTTGCGACGAACGCTCTTTTGCGTCGTTGCTTTCTCTATTTTCTCGACCGCGGCGGCCTCCATATCGACCTCCTCTTTGGTCCGGCGGTTCTGTTTAGGTTCAACGTCGATGTCGGCCTCCTCCAGCTTCTGGAGAATTTTTTCTCTACGCGACTTTTTTTCGTCCGATGGCGTCGGGTCTTTCACCCAGATGCTGTCTTCGAAGGCGCGCAGGTCGTTGTCGAGTTTCTGTTGTGCCATCTTGAGCGAATCGGGATTGTCGCCCACCTGCTGCTTGAGCGAGAGGCCGCGAAGGTTCTGTTCCTTGTAGATGTCGCCCTCGTATTGGCCGAGAGAGAAGAACTCCTCCATCGTGAAGCGGGCGGCGGTGTTCATGCCCTGGTTGACGACGAGATGGTCGCGTAGGAACGGTCGCAAGTCCTCGTAGTTGAGCCAGAACATCGGATATTTGACGGCGTCGGCCGAGAAATCGCCAGACTGATGCAACACAGGACAGATGCAGAGGATACGCGCCTGATATTTGCTGTGCTTCTGGTCGAACTCCCAACGCTCCTTGACGAAGTAGCTCAACACAGAAGCGCTGGGCACGTTACTTTCATCGACGACATAGGTCGTATCGGCGCCACGCTGCTTGGGCGAATTGACCTTATAATAGATGTCGAACTTGTCGAAAATATCCTTCGGCTTGACACGGAAAGCATCGGTAAACACCTCTCGGCCATCCAGATACTCGTAGGCAGGCAGTTCACCCTTCGAAAAAGCGTCGATGATGACACGGAAGAGATTGGTCAATCCGTTCATCGGCTCGATGGGGAAATAGAGCGAGGCGTTGGCATCCTTGGTCAGATCGAGTTCGCGATAGACGATGTGCTGCCACGGGGTCTCTATTGCCTCATCCTTCTGATATTCGTCGAAAGCCTGCTGGCGCAAAGTCTTGCCATCGGCCACCGTGGTTTGCGGCACATTCTTCTTGGCAGCCGGCGACTTTTTTGCCACCGATGCCGAATTATTGCCGTTGGATGTCGATGCTCCCTTCGGCTTTGCGGTTGACGTCTGGTTGCCAGCCGCCGTCTTGCCCTTCGACGATGTCGTTTCCGTCTTCGTCGATTTTGCCTTTGACTTGCTATCCTTCTTGGACGATGTCTGTTCGGACGATGACCTTGACGTACGTCGTACCGAAACCTGCGCATCGGCCACAGCGACCGACATCAGCGCGGCGAGAAGCATCGCCCATAGACGTGTATGTTTCATTGATGCTAACATTTTGATTTCAAGATTATAAGGTGACTTGCATAGCTCCGCTCAATTCTCGTTCGATGCCATCTGGGCCGACGGCGTGGACGCCCGTAATGAAGAACGTCTTGCCTGTGCTCAGACGGTTCAGCACGGTCTTCTGTCGGTCGGACCAATTGCCCGACTTGCTGTCTTCGGGAATGGCATTGCCCATCGAATCGAAAATTATGATACGGAACGATTTAACTTGAAATTCGACATTGAGCAGACCATCGTCGATGGCGGCAAAGATGCCCGACGATTCGAGCAGCTGCTTCTTGCTGATTTTCGTGCCGCCACGATAGTGTTTGGTGTTGCCCTGCGCGTCCTTGATAATCATATAAGGAGTCGGATCGGGCAAACGGCGCACGCGGAACGCCATCTGGCTGACTTGGGCGGTACGTCCGCCTTGATTGGCCGACACGGAAATGACGGCATCCTTATCGACCTCCTTCGGCTTTGCGACCCATCCGTTGCCCGAACGTGTCAAAGTTCCATTGGACATCGTGGCACTGATTTGCGATGCGGCAACACCAGGCACCGAGATGCTCACGGGGTTGTCAATGCCGGCATACATGACGTTCATCATTGTGTTCGACACCGTTGCGACCGGTTCGCTGACGAAATAACTCGTCTCGAACGGCAGCTGTTCGCTTGTGCCATCAGGCTTCGCGACCTCAAGATGACCGCTGATGTTCTGGATGCCCTCGCGCGTCGTAACTACGCTATAAAAACCATTCTTTTCGGCATCATAGAGCTGGTCGCCGATGTAGATTTGTGGCGTCTGTGTCGTATCGACCGCAGCCATGACGATTTGAGCCTCATAGCGTTGGCCGCGCATCACATTGCGGCTGTTCGGAATGACGAAGGCCGACAACTGGTTGACGCGCACATCGCCGCGATCTACGCTCTGCATCAAGCTGGAGATTGTCTCGCCCTCGGCATTGAGCACGTCGCCCTGAATCTTGGCCAAGATGGTGACGGCTGCTGCCACGGGAATATTCTCGAACATGGCTGTCTCCCAATCGGTTATGACAGGATTAGTACCTTCCGGGATGTCTGTGCTCAGATAGTTTGCGATGACATGGCCATCGGCCGAAGGAACGTACGAGACAAGCGTCTGGCGATATTCCTCAAGGGCCCGACGCAGACGCACTCCTCCACCATATTTCGGACGGAGCATAATCTGGTTGACCGCCTCGAGATTCTCGCGGTTGCTGATGTCGTTCGGATTGCCGTCTTCGCCATCGGCCATCTGCACGATTGCCAACTTGAGACTATCTATCAGAGCGTACATCTCGGCCGCACGCTGGCGGGTGTCTTGCGCACGACGATACCAGATTCCGGCCTTCTCCTTGTTCTTCTCGTAGGCCGAAGTGAACTCGTCGAAGAGCTTGCTGTTGCGTGCCTGGGCGCCCTGATTGCTTGCACAGAGTGCATCCTCGACGTGCTTGAAACCGCTCAAGACGTCGCTCGACACATTCAGTGCCACCATTGCCAGGAAGACGATATACATCAAGTTGATCATCTTCTGGCGCGGGCTCAGACGATTATTGTTTGCGCTCATAACGGATTATTTCATGTTAGTGGTCATTGCCTGCAACATGCGGGCATATACCTCATTGAGTTGCTGCAAGTTGCGAGCCAGCTGGTCGCTTTCCTGACGAATCTTGTAGCTGTCGTTTGCTCCGTTTTCATAGAGCGAACGGATATTGTTCAGGCCACGGTTCACCTCCTCGATGGTCGATAGCTGCGAAGAAACGCTCTTCAGCTGGATTTCGTAGATGGTGTTCAAGCCTTGGATGTTGCGGTTCAGCTGGCCGATCTGCTCGGCATAGTTCTCGTTGCCTCCCACGCCAGCCATTGCGGCCGACAATTTCTCCAGCGAGACACTGATTTCGTTCAATTTAGTCACGTAGCGCTCCGTAGCGGCCGTCACCTGATCAGCCTGCTCGGGCGTAACGCCGATGTTTCCACTTGCCACCAGAGGCACATTTCCAACCGTTGTTGTGGCCGATGGCATTGCCGACTCGCCCATTGCGGCTGGCACATTGGACACAACTCCACCACCGATGACGATTGTTCCGCCAGCAGGCACATTGCCGCCGATGATGGTCGCCCCGCCGCCGTTGCCATGACTGCCGGCATTGGCCGCAACCTGTTCAAATGCAGCCTCCTGCTTGGCACGACGCTCGGCGATGGTAGCCTTCTCCTCGCCCGTCAGCGTCTGGTTGTAGATGCCAGGATAGACATTTTCCCAGTTTGGCTCGCGCGAAGGTTCGTCGAAGGCCGACATGAAGAAGATGAATGCCTCGGTGCCCATGCCCAGAATCAGCATGATGTCGGCTCCGGTGACATGGAGCAACTTGAACAATGCACCCAAGATGACGATTGAAGCGCCAATACTATACAGATAATTGAAAGTCTTTGGACTTAACAACGATTTTTTCTTGATTTTCATGACTTTTCGTGCTTTATGGTCAGAATATATTCTTGTTTTGGGTTAGATTATCGACGGACACTGCGCCCCGCGCCACCAGCCGAACGTTGCGGACGCTGACGCTGTTTTGGTGCGCTCGACGAGCCTTTTGACGATTTTTTCGCTGCATTCGTCTTCACATTGGCCTTGCTGTTGCCCAGATAGGTGCGCACGCAACGGAAGCCGATGAACGAACGCTGCTCATTCTGATATTCCCACGTGCGCACGTCCGCACGCACGTAGTGGCTGGCATCCTTCCACGAACCGCCGCGAATCACCTTGCGCTTCAGACGGTAAGGGTCTTCCTTGGCCGCATTGTACTGATAGTCCGGATTGATGTCCGATGCGCTGTGCACACCCGACTCGCTCCACGCCGTCGATGTCCATTCGGCCACGTTGCCCGACATGTCGTACAGGCCGAAATCGTTTGAACTGTAGGCACCTACGGGCGATGTGATGATGTAGCCATCCTTCGAGTAGTTGCCGTCGCCGGGCTTGAAGTTGCCGTTGAAACACCCCTTTTCCGAACGAGCTACGTCGGTTTTCCAACTATAATTCTGGTCGTTGTTGCCGGCGCGTGCGGCATATTCCCATTCGGCCTCGGTCGGCAGACGGAACGGCTCGACATCGACGCCACGCATTCCGTAGCTCTGTTTCAGATATTCCGTGCGCCAGGCACAGAAGGCATTGGCCTGCTCCCAGCTCACACCGACCACCGGATAGTCGTCGTAAATCGGACTGGAGAAATAGTAGCGGGCGTATTGCTCGGTGAAGGCATTGGCAAAATCGTTCACCCAGACGGTCGTGTCAGGATAAATGTTGACGATGTAGGTGTTCAGGAAGTCGTATTCGCTTGAGAGCGGTCGTTCGATGGTTTCGCGCTTGATGTTGCCCTCATCGTCTATATATGCCGTATCTTTCGAAATCATGACCAGTTCGTCGTAGTTTACCGGCACATCGGTGTTCAGGTTGCGACGCTCCGGGTCGAGGCGGTAACGGCGTTGTGCATACGATTTGTAGTCGAACGTCTCGAAACGGTAGTTCATCTGCTTGGCATCCAGATATTTTTTGCCCGTGATCGGGTCGGTCTTATAGACACTTTCGATGGCCCGCTGCTCGTCCTCGTTCGGCTTGCGCCACGGAATCGGCTTCGACCAGTTGAGATGCGGCGTAATCGGCTCGCCATACTTGTCCTCCTCTATCTTGTATTCATCGTTGCCGCCGTAAGCAGGATCGGCCAGACGCTCGCGGATGATGGAATCGCGCACATAGTAAACGAATTGGCGATAGACGGCATTGGACACCTCCTTTTCGTCCATCCAGAAGGCATCGACCGAGATGCCCTTCGATTCCGGCAGGTCGCCCCACAGGCTGTCCTGCTTCTGCGCGCCCATCTCCATCGAACCGCGCTTGATGAGCACCATTCCGTATGGCTGCGGCTCGTTCCACGCACGGCCACGCACGCCTGTCACTTCTCCACCGCCGCCACCGCTGAGCGACTTCGAACACGATGTTCCAAGCCAACTGACAGCGATTGCCGACATTGTAATCAGAAGAATCTTCTTCATTATCTTGTTTTTGTTTGATTTCGTTTTGTTCCTTATAAATTCTCGCCAGACGTTGACGTGAAAGCTTTTGCTACGCGACTTTTTGCGCCTCAAATGCCGATCTTCGGGCTACAGGATGCGGATTGACTTATGCGCATGTTGCTTCTGCTTGTCCAGATCCAGTTTGTAGCTATAGGTCACCATCAGTTCGTGGCTTCCATTCGATGCCTTGGCGAGCGGTGAGATTCCGATGTCGTAGGAATAGCCCAAGCGAACTGCGCCCACATCGGCACCGACCATCAGCGCCACGGCGTCTTTTGGCCGGAAGGAGATGCCGCCCCAGAACTTGTGGTCGTAGGTGGCACGAAGCGTGAATTCCTTCTGCAAGGCCTGCATCGTCGTCTTGACCAACACCGAGGGTTGCACGATGAATAACGACCGCTTGACCGGAATATTGCATCCGACCGAAAAATAATATGTACGTTTCAGTTTTGTGAAGGCATATTCGTCCAATTCTATCTCACTTTCGGCCAGATGCTGGATGCCCATGCCACCATAAAGCCAATTCCACTCGTAGTAGGCGCCGAAACCGCAATCGAACGCCATGGCCGACACATCTCCCGTCGGAAGTCCATCGGCCGAGGCATCCCAAGCATCGCCATCGGGAATATAGATTTCACCACCCGAAAAGCCCTGGTTGACCATGCCCGCCTGAAGGCCCAATGCCAATCGGCCATAATCAAGATTCAGGCTGTAGGAATATTGCAGGCCGAGCTGCGTCGTATTGAACAGGCCCGCCTTATCGTTCATGACCATCGCCCCCACGCCGTTGCGCACCTTTTTGATTTTGACAGGCATATCCACGGCGACGAAAAAGGTCTGCGGCGCATTTTCCACACCCACCCATTGCATTCGGTCGAAGGCCGATATGTGCAAAGCGGAATCGCACCCGACGGCAGCCGGATTGTAGAGCGTCGGCACCGCCCAATACATGCTGACCTGCGGGTCGTTCTGTGCAAAAACAAACGACCCGTTGCCGACAAAGACCGACAACAGGAGAAACAGACAATAGCGGATGTAAGAATGTATTTTCATTGATTTTTTGCGGCCGCAAATGTAGCAAAAAAATTGAGGTAAGACAAAATTTTCATCATAAAAATTTGCAAACCGAAACTTTCAAACCACCCTTTTCGGAGTTGACAACTTGATGCAATAACGAAATATGAGCCATTTTCGTGTACGACAATGTTAAAAAAGGCTATCTTCGCGCCGCGAATGAGAGAGAATCTACAAAAAACGCTACATTTCGACACATTATTTCGCCAACTAATTTTCCATTCAACAATAATAACAAATGGCAAGTTTAATTAAGCTTAACAAAGGTCTGGACATCAACCTGGCTGGAGCAGCAGAACAGAAACTCGTCAGTGTGAAGGCAGCCGACAAGGTTACCCTCGTACCAGATGATTTCGTCGGTTCTACTCCCAAGGTAGTCGTCAAGGCTGGTGAAGCCGTGAAGGCCGGTGACGTGCTCTTTACAGACAAACTTCACCCAGAGATTAAGTTCGTAAGCCCTGTCAGCGGCACCGTCGAGGAGGTCGTACGTGGCGAGCGACGCAAAGTGCTTGGCGTTGTCGTTGTGAACGACGGCAAGGGCACCAGTGTAGAACTTCCCGCTGTTAACCCAACCAGTGCTTCGGCAGACGAGATCAAGTCGGCTCTGCTCAACGCCGGTGTTTGGCCATTCATCAAGCAACGTCCATACAACGTTGTGGCCAATCCTGAGGTACAGCCACGTGACATCTTTGTCACCGCTATGGATACTGCACCCCTCGCACCCGACTTCGCTTTCGTTGTCAAGGGTCAGGAGGAAGACCTCCAGCGCGGCATCAGCGCCCTCGCCAAGCTCACCGCTGGCAAGGTATATGTTGGTGCTAAGGCAGGCAGCAAGCTCCAGTTGAACAACGCTGAGGTCGTTGAGTTTGCAGGTCCTCACCCAGCAGGCAACGTCAGCGTACAGATCAACCACATCAAGCCTATCAACAAGGGCGAGCAGGTGTGGACCGTCAGCGCCTTCGACGTCATCGTCATGGGTCGTGCATTGGCCGGCAAGGTCGATTTCACCCGCACCATCACCGTTGCAGGTTCAGAGGTTGTTTCTCCAGCATACGCCAAGGTCCTGCCCGGTCAGACATTGGCAAGCATCCTGGATGGCAACGTCAAGCACGTTGAGTACACCCAGCGTTACATCGCCGGCAACGTACTCACCGGTCAGAATGCCGGCAAGGATGGTGTCGTTGGTTTCTTCGA
Organism: Bacteroidales bacterium UBA3663; assembly: GCA_002373755.1. Classification (GTDB taxonomy): domain Bacteria; phylum Bacteroidota; class Bacteroidia; order Bacteroidales; family UBA3663; genus Liminaster. The sequence goes on from DFJU01000120.1 coordinate 10,964, forward strand.
CAACACCGTTACCGTCATCCCCGATGGTGGTGACACCGACGAGCTGTTCGGCTGGATCACCCCAGGCTTGAACCGTTATTCTACCAGCAACACCGGTTTGAGCGGTCTCTTCGGCTTGTTCAAGAGCAAGAAGTGGACACTCGACGCCCGTCTCAAGGGTGGCCCACGTGCCCTCATCGTAAGTGGCACATGGGAGAAGGTTTTCCCAATGGATATCTATCCAGAGGAGCTCTACAAGGCTGTCCTGACCTACAACATCGACAAGATGGAGGCTCTGGGCATCTACGAGGTTGCTCCTGAAGACTTCGCCCTCTGTGAGTTTGTTGATGCCTCCAAGACACCTGTACAGCAGGTAATTGCCGATGGCCTTGTTAAACTCAGAAAAGAAATGGAGTAATATGAGCAATAAGTTAAATAATTTCATCCACGAAAAGATTGCCCCCAACTTCGAGAAGGGTGGCAAGTTCGAGAGCCTGTGGTCGGTCTATGACTCGTTCCACACTTTCCTCTTCGTTCCACGCCAGACCGCTGGCCGCAAGGGTGTACAGGTACACGATTCGGTCGATTCGAAGCGCGTCATCATCATGGTCATCCTCGCTCTGGTTCCTGCCCTGCTGGTAGGATGCTGGAACGTCGGCCTGCAGCATGACCGCGCACTCGGCATCGACGACGGCTGGTTCATGCAGTTCCTCTATGGCTTTGTAGCCTTCCTGCCTAAGGTAGTTGTCAGCTACGTGGTCGGTCTCGGCATCGAGATGGCAGTAGCAGCCTACAAGCGCGAGGAGGTTGCCGAAGGTTTCCTCGCAACCGGTCTGCTCATTCCAATGATTGTTCCTGTCAACACTCCACTCTGGATGATTGCCGTAGCAACAGCCTTCTCGGTAATCTTCGCCAAGGAGATTTTCGGTGGCACAGGCATGAACATCTTCAACCCTGCGCTCATCACGCGTGCGTTCCTCTTCTTTGCCTATCCGAAAGCCATGTCGGGCGATGCCGTATTCGTACGCACCGGTTCAGCTCTGTGCGACTCTCCAATCGAGGGTACGCAGGTAGTTGACGGATTCTCGGGTGCAACTCCATTGGCCGCAGTAGCTGACGGCTCGTTCAACCCTGAGACCTTCTCGACGATGGATGCCTTCATCGGTACCATCCCAGGTTCCATTGCCGAGACTTCAACCGCAGCCATCCTCTTGGGTGCCCTGCTGTTGCTCGTCACCAAGGTTGCTTCATGGCGCATCATGCTGAGCGTATTTGCAGGCGGTGCAGTCATGTCGGCCATCGTTGCAGCCTTCAGCGAGAATGCTCCGACAGTAGCACAGCAGCTCTGCCTCGGCGGATTCGCATTTGCCGCTGTCTTCATGGCCACCGACCCAGTGACGGGTTGCCGCACCAATACGGGCAAGTTCATCTACGGCTGTTTCATCGGCGTGATGGCAATCATCATCCGTATGTACAACACCGGTTATCCTGAGGGTGCAATGATGGCCGTCCTGTTGGGCAATGCCGTAGCACCACTCATCGACCATTATGTAGTAGAAGCTAATATCAACAAGCGCGCAAAGCGCATTAAAGCATAACGTATTATGAATCGCAACAGTAACGTATATACCGTGATTTATGCTGCCTTGCTTTGTGCGCTTGTGGCAGTATTGCTGACGGTGGCAGCCGTAGGTCTTGCTCCACAGCAGAAGGCCAACAGCGACAACGAGAAGAAGCAGCAGATCCTCTCCTCTATCAGCAGCGTGCTGGGCAAGGAGGTGACTTTCGAGAATGCCGCCCA
>DFJU01000048.1 GCA_002373755.1 Bacteroidales bacterium UBA3663
ACTCTTTTCTTGACTCATCATCGTGTATCCGCAAACACCTCCCCTCGGGGAGGCTGGGAGGGGGTCTTAATTCCATAAAATCATGAAACACTACAAAAACCGATTCCAATCCGGTCGTGCGCTTACGTTGGCCGGATGCCTTGTGGCCATGACGTGCGCCGGAGTGCAGCCTGTGGTGGCCAATGGAGTTCCTGCAACAGCCCAACCGTCGCAGGCGCAAGCCGGCAAGACGGTGAAGGGCGTCGTCGTCGATCAATACGGCGAACCGATCATCGGAGCCAACGTCGTCGAACGCGGCACGCAGAACGGCGCCATCACCGACGTGAATGGCGAATTCAGCCTGAAACTGGAGAATCCGAATGCCGTGCTCCACGTCACTTTTGTGGGCTACGGTGCGGCCGATGTGCCGTCGGACACCAAGAAAATCGTGCTACGCGAAGACAGTGAGCTGCTCGACGACGTGGTTGTCATCGGCTACGGCACACAGCGCAAGGGCGACGTGACAAGTTCGGTGGCCAGCATCAAGCCGAAGGACTTCTCCGGCGGCCAGATCGGCGATGCTACCGACCTCATTAAGGGCAAGGTGGCCGGCCTGTCGATCACCACATCGTCGGGCGACCCGTTGAAGGAGAACAGCATCATGCTGCGCGGCATTGCCACCGTTTCCGGCTCGGTTTCGCCTTTGGTGCTGATTGACGGCATCGAGGGTTCGCTCTCCGATGTCGCACCCGAAAACATCGCCTCAATCGACGTGCTGAAGGATGGCTCGGCAGCCGCCATCTACGGAACACGCGGTGCCAACGGCGTCATCATCATCTCGACCAAGACGGGGCATCGTGAGGAGTCGCTGCATGCCACCTACAGCACCTACGCGGCTTTTTCCAACTGGACAAAGCGGGCCGACTTCATGAGCGCATCCGACATACGCGAAGGCAAGACCTCGTTCAGCGACGAGGGTGCCGAGACCGACTGGCTCGACGAGGTGTGCAACAAGTTCGGCTTCGCACAGAACCACTCGCTCTCGTTGACGGGCGGCAGCAAACAGTCGGCCTACAGCGCAAACATTTCCTACACCGACGAGAGCGGCATCATGAAGAAGAGCGACAACGAGAACCTCCGTCTGCAGCTCGACCTCTCGCACTACGCCTTCAAGGACAAGGTCAAGTTCAACATCAATGCCTTGGTGCGTGAGCAGAACTACACGCTCAACGACAATGCCTACGTCTATCGTCAGGCCATCATCCGCAACCCGACGGCTCCGGTCTATAACGACGACGGCTCGTACAACGAGAACTGGAACAAGCTCTACTATTACAACCCCGTTGAAATCCAGAACGAATATTAGGGCGATGTCCGTCTGCGCAACATCCGCTTGACGGGCAACATCACCGTCGAGCCAATCAAGGGCTGGAAGACCAACCTGATGCTGTCGCGCGACCAGAGCCACGGCGTGAGCGAGAGCTACACCTCAAGCGACCATTATTCGCTCTATCAGACCAATGCCGCAGCCAAGCTGGTCGAGGTGACGGGCGAGGCGGGCGATGTGATCTACAGCTACGAATCGACCTACAACGGCCGTGCCAGCAAGAGCCAGTCGGCCGGATGCAGCGACAACCTGGAGTTCACATCGACCTACAATCTGGAGAAGGGCAAGCACCGCCTTGAAGCTTTGGTGGGCTACAGCTACCTGTATGAGGTCTATGACGGCTTCGGTGCGAGCAACGGCAACTTCCCGACATCGGCCTACAAGTACAACAACTTGGGTGCAGGCACGCTCATCAGCGAGAAAGACCGCCATGCCAGCGTCTCGTCCTACAAGAACGATGAGACCCTGATCGGCTTCTTCGGCCGCGTGAGCTACGGCTTCGACGACAAGTACAACCTTATGGTCACCTTCCGTCGTGAAGGCTCGTCGAAATTCGGCGAAAACAACAAGTGGGGCAATTTCCCGTCGGTTTCGGCAGGCTGGACGTTGAGCAAAGAGGAATTCATGGAAGATATTGATGAACTCAACAACTTGAAACTGCGTGCCGGATTCGGCGTGACTGGCGTCGTGCCCAACGAGTCATATCTGGCGCAGAACCTCTACAACTACGATGACTACGGCGATGTGCTGAGCAAGAACGGCTCTTGGGTGAAGACGTTGCAGCAGACTCAGAACCCCAACAAGGACCTGAAGTGGGAGACCAGCCGTGAACTGAACATCGGCCTCGACTTCGCCATGTTCAACAGCCGTTTGAGCGGCAGCATCGACTTCTACAGCAAGAAGACCTGCGACCTGCTCTACTACTATAATGTGCCGGTTCCGCCGAACCTCTATACGCGGACGTTGGCCAACGTGGGCAAGATGGAGAACAAGGGCATCGAAATCATGGTGAGCGGCACTCCGTTCAAGACCCGCGACTTCGAGTGGAACACCACCGTAACCATGTCGCACAATGCCAACAAGCTGGTCAGCCTGTACAACGACCTCTACGAGACCGACAGCTTCGTCGAGGTGGGCGGACTCGGCGAACCGATATCGACCGCAACCCACTGCATGGAGGAGGGTCACCGACTGGGCGACTTCTGGGGCCTGAAGTCGGTGGGCGTGAGCAAGAACGGCTTTACATACGTCGAGGTGAAGGATGCCGACGGCAACTGGACTGTCAAGGAGTTCAACACCAACCTCAACGTCAAGGAGAACCGCCAGCGCTTGGGCAACGGCCTGCCGCAGGTCTATATGGGCTGGAACCACACCTTCCGCTACAAGGACTTCGACCTCGCATTGCAGTTCACGGGCCAGTTCGGCTTCGACATCCTGAATGCCTCGCGCTGCTTCTACGAGAACAATTCGTGTGCCTACAACCGTCTGAAGTCGGCCGACAAGTCGTACCACGCCGTGCGCTACAACAAGGAGACCGGCGAACTCGACAAGTGCTACAACGGCGACGGCACTCCCTACATGGTCAAGCTCTCCAAGTCGCAGAGCCAAGGCTTCTGGAGCGACCACATCGAGAAGGGCGATTTCGTCAAGCTGACCAACATCACATTGGGCTACACCATGCCGCTCACATCGGCCATAAAGGAGTACGTCACCGATGCCCGCTTCTACGTGGCCTGCCAGAACGTCTTCTGCTTCACGGGCTACAGCGGCATCGACCCCGAAGTGGATAACTACTTTATGAGCCCTGGCATCGACTATCAGGACAAATATCCCACCGTGCGTACCTTCACCGTGGGCATGAACTTGAAATTCTAATTAAGGTTATGAGGTTGTGAGGTTGTAAGGTTATGAGGTGAATTCGCCTCAAACCCTCGCAAGTGAAGTTTCCTCAGAACCTCACAAGCGAATTCGCCTTAAAACCTCACAAGCGAAGCGACCTCAAAACCTCAAAACATTATCAACAATGAAAAAGAATATCTATAAAAGCACAATGTTGGCACTTCTCGTCGGCGCGGCAGGTCTTTCAACGTCCTGCACGGATCTGGACGAAACCCTTTACGACAGGCTGAACGAAACCAACATCGACCTCAGCAACGAGAGCGACATGCAGTCGCTCATGGGCCAGGCCATCGCCCAATACCGCTACTTCCAGCTTTCATGGTTCGGCAGCTGGGAGCTGAACGAACAGTGTACCGACCAGTATTGTGTGCCTTACCGCATCGGTATCGGCTGGGGCGACCTCTACGTGAATCTGCACAAGCACAACTGGAACTACAATGTCGGTCATGCCGAGAACGTCTGGCTCTATGCCTACAAGTGCATCGGTTATTGCAACAACTGTCTGGACCATCTGCCCGAATCGCAGGCCGACGACCGTGCGCAGATGCGCTTCTTCCGAGCCATGACCTACTATCAGCTGCTCGACTTCTTCCGCAACATTCCGCTGCTCACCACGATGGATGTGCCGGCCGGATATTTGCCCGAACAGGCCAACGCACAGGAGGTCTATGACTTCGTCGTGAGCGAGCTGGAGGCCATCAAGGAGGACTTGGGCACAACAAAATACTACGCTTGGGGCAACAAGTACGTGGCCTGTATGGCATTGGCCAAGCTCTACCTGAACAGGAACGTCTATCTCGACGGATTGGCATCGGCCGACAACACCGGCTACGAAAAGGCCTTGGCCGAGGTCAACACCATCATCACCGAGGGCGGCTATGAGCTGTCGGCCAACTACAGCGACAACTTCAAGATCGACCTGAGCACCAACAAGGAGGTCATCTTCGCCGTGCCGCAGGACAAGACGCACGCCTCGCACTTCGGCCTGGACTGCTACGTCTTCTCCAACACCGGCAAGCAGGCCTACGGCATCACCACCAACTGCACAAACGGTTCGGCCGCCGTGCCGCAATGGATTGACACCTATGCCGACACCGACCACCGTCTGACCGACACTTGGATTGGCGGCGGATGGCTCGAGAACGGCAAGTTTCACTTCGACACGCGCTACGCGAATATTTTGCAGAGCGACGGCTATCAGCGAGCCTACACGACCGACGGTGGTCCCAACTCGGGCGAACCGTTGGCATTCGCCGACGACGACTGGACGGGCACCGGCAAGCTGGTCTATAACAAGGAGGTCCACTCGATGGACAATCCAGGCGCCTACCAGCAGGAGGGCTACCGCATGGTCAAGTACGAGTTCGACCCGACAGCCGGCACGCACGCCACCGACATCGTCATCTTCCGCTATGCCGACGTGCTGATGATCAAGGCCGAATGTCTGTTGCGTCTGGGTCGCGACAAGGAGACCGCCGCAGCCCTCGTCACGGAGGTGCGCAAGCGTTCGTTCGACAATTTGGCCGATGCCACACGCACCGTGGCCGATCTGGAGGGCGGCAGCGTCTATGCCTATGGCCATCGCGAGTGTACCGACTCGAACTGCAAGACTTTCTCTACGTGGGTCAAGACGAAAGAGGGCGGCGACGACATCATCTTGGGCGGCCTGCTCGACGACTTGGGCTGGGAATTCTGCGGCGAGCAGCATCGTCGTCAGGACCTCATCTGCTTCCAGATGACCGACGGACGCAACGTCTTCAACGGCAAGTCGTGGTTCTGCAAGGATGCCACCACCGAGACCACATGGAACGTCTTCCCGATTCCCGAGCTGGCACTCAATGCCAACGTGAAGATGAAGCAGAATCCGGGCTATTCGGGAGCGGCGGAGGAGTAAACACGGCACCACACAGACCCACCCCCCCATACCCCCTCCCGTTATGTAGGGAGGGGGAGTAGATACAAAGGTGGAATCTGTAGGGACGTGGCGTGCCGCGTCCGCCCAAAAATCGCGTAGCACAATCCTTTCTGTGTTTTTCTGTGGTAAAAAAATCACGTAGCAACTATTTCTCTGTGAAAAAAAATTAGCAAACCACTCCCTTCCCCTACATAACGGGGTCCTCGCAGCGAGTAGAAAGATTGATAATCTTTCAGCGAGAAGACGAAGCTTTAGCTGAGGGGCAAGGGCTGGGGTTAGGGTCTAACCTTAATAATAATTCACTCATTTTTCTTAAAACACCTAAATCTATGAAAAAAAGTATTTTCTTTGCAGCAATGCTTGCAGTCGCTGCAAGTTCATGTTTCACCGCCTGTAAGGACGATGATGACAACACCAGCGGCAACAAGGTGATCATCGATCCGGATGAAGGTACAGCCAAGACCTTCGAGTATTCAATCAACCTCTATCTCGGCGAGGGCTACGAGGGCAAATCGCTCTCAATCGACTATGCAGCCATCGCCGCTGAGTTCGGTTATGCCGATTCGGCCGAACTGGTTGCCGCCATCAAGGCCAACGACCTGACGGGCTTTGCGCTGACGAGCGACGGCGAGGTCGATGCGGTGAACGGTGCCACTACCACCGACGGCGTGTGGGGACATTGGTTCACGGCCACCAGCAATGCCACCACGTGGGCTGCCAGCGACGAATCGCTCAAGGCTGTCGTCTATGCCGAGTTCAAAATCAACACCGAAACCAACGTAGCGGGCTTCTTATGTGGCCAATATCCCGGTCGAATCACCGAGCCGACCAACATCACCGTCACCGAGGGCTTGAAGAACGAAGAGGTGACCGTCTATGTGAAAATCAACTTCGTGATTGCAGCTGAGCAGTATGACGATCCTGAGACCGCTCCATCGGGCACACCGGCCGATGCCGAATACACCAAGACCTTCTCGAAGGACTACACCAACGACTATGCATCGGAGCAGATCGATGTGAAGGAGGAGTTGCGCAACGCATGGAAACTGACCACCTACCAGATCTATCAGGCCATCAAGAACGGCGAGGTCAATGCCTACATGAACGCCGTGGCCGACACCGTTCCATCGTACACAGCCGACGCTCCGGGCTTCTGGATCACCGACCAGGGTCAGGCAACGGCCTACGGCAGCGGCGAGGCCTGCATCTGGACCTCGTTGGGCTACGGCAAGACCGAACTTTACCTCTTCGGCGGCAACCATCCGGAATACACCAAGACGGTCGATGACAAGTACGACTTCATCCTCGTCTATAACGGCACGAAGGTGACCTACCACATCACCTACCACGTGGAGGGTGTGGCAGCAATCAGCGCCGAGCAGGTAGCAGCCTACGAACTGTCGGTCAACGTGCCTGTCGATGCCGAGAACTACTCCGGCACATCGGTCGAGTTCGACTACGCGGCTTTGCTCACCGCATTGGCCGTCGATACCATTGCCGCAAGCGACGTGATGACGTTCGATGCTGAGGGCGCAATCACCAACACCGTCAATGCCGGTAGCAACACAGGTTTCTGGTACGACATGCAAGGCAACTACGGCTCATGGGGCGACAACGCCAGCATCTGGGTTTCCTACGAGGAACAGGGCAAGCTCTTCGTCGGCCAATATCCGGGCCACAGTGCAGCCGGAGCCACCTACGCAGTCAAGTTCGGCTTCCTGAATGCCGACAAAACAAAGTATGTGCTCTACACCGTCAACGTCACGTTCCAATAAGATTTTCTATTCAAAATGATATGATTCTCAAGAATTTGAGAATTAGAGATTTTGAATGAATGAGAAAAAGGATGTTCTAAAAATCAAGAATTAGAGAATTTTAGAATTTCTAATTTGTAGCGAAAGAGAATTGCTCGCTTGTGTGGCTTATTCGCAGCAAAAGAGCGGAGTGACGTCTCAGATTCTCAACAGTTCTAAATGTCAGAGATTTGCGCATTTCTCTAATTCTCAAATTCTTGATTTTAGAACTTGCCATAAATTCAAAAAAACCAATTCTTAAATTCTCAAATTCTTGAGAAAAAACCTCTCGGGCGGACCTGAACCCCCGCTCGGGAACTTCGACCCAGACGGAAACCATTAGATGTTTCGCTGGTGCTCAACATGACATCTCTTTAAAAAAAACAAAAAGAATATGAACAGATTACTTGTAATTTTTGCATCGGCCTTCATGGCCATTAACATGGTTTCGTGCGACGACGACGACAGCAAGACCATTGCCGGTCCGACCATCACCGCCGGCTATTCAGACACGCTCACCATCGAGGCCGACCGCAAGTCGGGCTATCTGCACTTCGACAGCCAGCAGGACTGGACTGCCTCTGTCGAAGAGGCCGACGCCGACTACGTGACCTTCTCGCGCACCAGCGGCGAAGCCGGCGAGAACATTAAGATTCTGGTCAAGATGTCGAGCGACAATGCCGGCAATCCTGACCGCCTGTGCCACGCGCTGATTTCGTCGGCTTCGGGCAAGTTGCGTGTGCCAATCCTGCACAAGGGCAGCGAGATGATCATCCTGACCGAAGATCAGGTGCCCGACTTCGACAAATACTACAAGCCGGCCGAATTTTCGGACATGAACATGTTGCGCGAAGATGCCAAATGGAGCTGGGTGCGCAGCCGGCAGAGTGAGCACTTCTTCGTCTTCTGGGAGGCCGGATTCGGAGCCGACCCGAACGCATCGACCGTCCCATCGTCCATGCGCGTTGACATCGACGACCTGCTGGAGAAGGCCGAGCAGTTCTACACGACCAATGTCGAGACGTTGAAGATGTGCACCGTGGGCGAAGGCAAGTCCTACCTCGACAAGTACAAGATGGAAATCTACCTGCTCTACCAGACCGAATGGCTCGCCACCGGTTCGGGCTACGACAACGTGATCGGCGCATTGTGGGTCAATCCATCGACCTGCCAGCCTGTCGGATCGACCATCGGACATGAAATCGGCCACTCGTTCCAATATCAGACCTATTGCGACAAGCTGTGCCGTGGTGGTGCCGACGATCTGAAGTCGGGCTTCCGCTACGGATTCGGCCCGAACGGCGACGGCGGCTGCTCATATTGGGAGCAGTGCGCGCAGTGGCAGTCGTTCCAGGACTATCCGGCCGAGGCTTATTCGCAGACCTATTCGCTCTTCACGCAGAACAGCCACCGCCATTTCAACCATGAGTGGATGCGCTATCAGAGTGTCTGGTTTCAATACTACATGGTGCAGAAGCGTGGCATCGAGTCGTTCGGCCGCCTGTGGCAGGAGAGTGCCTATCCGGAAGACCCGCTTGAGACCTATACGCGACTGTTCTGCAACGGCAACCTGGAGGCTTTCTACGACGATTACTACGAGTACGCCGCCAAGGCCGTCACCTACGACTTCGGCGACATACAGAGCTATGTGCCATCGGGCGCAAGCAGCTATTTCGGCACCACGATGTTGAGCGTCGATGGCAAATATCGTCCGGCCTACAGCAGTTGCGTGGGCACCTGCGGCTTCAACGTCATCAGCCTGAACGGCCCGACCAAGGGTACAACCGTCACCGCTACGTTGAATGCGCTCGCCCCAGGTTCGGCATTGGCATCGGCCGACGCCGGCACGCAGATCGACGTGGACGGCAAGACGGTGGCCAACCGCACGACCTACAACGACAACGTCTATAACGGCCGGACATACACGGCAAGCGGCTATCGCTTCGGCTTCGTGGGCGTGAAGGGCGGAAAGGCAACCTATGGCACAGCAGCCAAGGGCGCATCCGGCACTGCGTCGATGGTCATTGACGACGACTACGACGAGTTCTATCTCGTGGTGGTGGCGACTCCGGGCACCTATGTGCGCCACTATTGGAACGACGACGAGGGCGACGACCTGCAATGGCCCTACGAAGTCTCGTTCACGGGCACCGACCTGCTTGGCAATGTGACAATCGAGGCCGGCAACCCGACAAGCACCAGCATCGACCTTGAGGTTGCGTGCGATGCATCGGCCAATGTCTATGAACTCGGCTCCGTCAACCTGCTGAAGAACGGCGTGATGGCCAAGATGGCCAATGCCTTCAAGCTCCAGCCTGCCGAGATTGCAGCCGCCTGCAATGCTCCGGCCGCCGGAACCACGGCTGCACCGTCGGAGGGCAAGATTGTGATCGGCATGAGCTCGACGACCGGCAATGTCTCGTATGGCTACACGGCCAATCTGGGCTTCTGGTGCGACGGTAGCGGCAATGTGGTCAGCTGGGGCAACGGTCAGACGGTGTTCGTCGAGTTCAACCCTTCGTCGTACCTCATCAGCTACGGCCACATGCACGGCGTGACAAAGGCCGGAACAACCTACACGCTCCGTCCGACCTATGTCTATACGAAGAACGGTGTGCAATACAAGGCTATCATCAACTTGAAACTCAAGTTCTGACGTCTGGAAATTAAAAAAGTCGGAAGTTGGCTATGGATAGGAGATTCATTGGTAATTAGAGAAACAATTTGGTTAGTCATGGATTTGCTTAGTCTTTTAATCAATCAACAGAATAGGTGGCTGCCAACTTCCGACGTTTTTTTCTCCATTCGCATCTTCGCTTTGTCCGATTGTAACTGTACCCTTAATTCTAAACTCAGACCTGAATGTCATACAAATATACCGTTGTTTTTCTGTTCTCCATCGCACTGCTGATGTCCGGCTGTAAGGACGACGAAGGCACGTCAGGCAGCGACACGCAGACCAAGGTCGTCCCGATGACCAATCCTGTGCTTTATATCACTACCGACAGCGGCCAAGACATCGACAGCAAGGAGCACTACGTGGGTTGCACCATCCGGTTGGACGGCCGACAAGTCTATGACGACTATGAGACACCGTCAAATGGCAGCGACTCAATCCGTGGGCGTGGCAATTCGACGTGGCTGTGGTATCCGAAAAAGCCATACAAAATCAAGTTGGGCCAACGGACATCGCTGTGCGGCATCGGCAAAGGCAAGAAATACGTGCTGCTGGCCAACTATCGCGACCCAAGCCGTATGATGAATGCCGTGGTGTTCGACATGGCGGCCTATATGGGTTTGCCCTACACCAACAGCAACCGCTTTGTCGAGGTCTATGTGAACGACGACTATGTAGGCGTGTACCAGCTCACCGAACAGATCGAGCATGGCGAAAACCGCGTAGCAATCGACGCCGCGGGCGGAATCCTGCTCTCGCTCGACTATGACGACGGCCCGGACCTCAGTCCCGATTCGGGCGACAATTTCTGCTCCGAAATCTTCAGCTCCAGCTACTCGTGGTGGGGATTGCCCGTCTGCGTCAAGTATCCGAAGGAGCCTACGGCTCAGCAGTTGGCCGACATCAAGGCAGAATTCACCAGACTGGAGCAAGCTATCGACGCCAAAAACTACACCGCTCTGAAGGGTATGTGCGATGTGCAGTCGATGATGGATTTCCTCATCATTCAGGAACTGACGCGCAATGTGGAATTGGTCACGCCGCGTTCGATGTACCTGTTCCGCGATGCCGACCAAAAGTGGCGATTCGGCCCTGTGTGGGACTTCGACGGCGGCTTCGGCTACGATTGGGGCGAGCGGCACAACTACTTCACCACGCAGTCGTGGATGATGGGCCCGCGAGGTTCGTTGGACATTCCCGACTTTTTCGACAAGATGTTCGGCAACACGGCCTTCCTGAACGACTACCGGACGCGATGGAACGAAATCGGCGAAGAGGCTCTGGAATATGCGTTGGACAAGATGGAGTGCCGTCTTGACACGTTGGCCGAGGCTCTGGATCGTGACGAGGCGACGTGGCAGATTGGTCGCGATTGGCATGAAGAGTGCGACAGGATGGCCGACTGGCTGCGCACCCGGGCCGATAAATACACGAACTATCTGAAAGAATTTTAGGCTGTCTGTTTATAAGCATGTATCCTGTCACCTGCTTGGTGCAATAGTGTTTTTGAGAACAATGCTCTCAAGACCCCACATCGTTAGAACCCCAAAGTTGACTTAAATGGTAAATAAAAAAAATCTATTTCATTGCGCTTTAACTATGCTGACGACCGTTTTCGTGTCGTTCGTTTCCTGCTCGCCCGACGAAGTGGCAATCCCCGACGGCAAGCGTATCTACCTTCCGGCCGACCTCCGTGCGCTCGACTTGCAGAGCGACACCTCGCAATGGAGTTTTCGCCGCATGGCCGTGACCGACAACCTCGTCATCTTCTGGCAACGCGGGTTCGGACATGATCTGGCCAATGCCCCTGCACTCGACGGCCAGCCGATGACCATCGACCTGCCTAACCTCGAACGCCGTCTGGAGCAGTTCTACACCTTTTTTCGCGACACTCTCGACTTCAAGATGCCAGAGTCGCGCGCCGACAGCACCCGCATGATGGTCATGCTAAACTATTCGCTCGACGGAACTGCCTACGGCGGTAGCTACGACGACTCTATCGGAGCCCTCTGGATCGCACCCAACCGCGTGCAGGATGCCAAACTCAACTGCATCGCCCACGAACTCGGCCATTCGTTCCAGTGTCAGATCGGCGCCGACCGTCCCGAACGCGAGTGGCAGGCCTACGGTTTCTATGAAATGGCCTCGCAGTGGATGCTGTGGCAGGTCAATCCCGATTGGTTGACCGACGAGAACTATCACTTTGAGGCATTCCGCACGCTGACGCATCGCGCTTTTCTTCACATCGACAATATCTATCATTCGCCCTATGTGCTGCAATATTGGAGCGACGTGCGCGGCCGCGACGTCATTGCCCGCCTGTTCCGCGAGGGACACAACGGTGAGGACGCCCTGATGGCCTACAAGCGCATCTTCGGCCTCAGTCAGCGCGAGATGTGCGACGAGATGTTCGAGGCGTCGCGCCACATCGTCGGACTCGATTTCCATCATGCCTGGTGCGAAACGCGTCGCTACGCGGGTTCGTTCTCTACTCCTGTCCGCACTTCGGCCGATGGCTGGTCGTCGCCCGACGTTGCCTGCTTGCCCGAAAATTACGGCTTCAACGTCATCCCGCTCGATTCTGCAAATTGGATATGCCCGGCTCGAAAACTCACGTTGTACTTCCAGGGTTTGTCCGGTCAAGTGTCTGCCGCCGCACGGGCTCATGCGGGTTGGCGTTATGGCTTCGTGGCCGAGTTGTCCGATGGAACCTACTGCTACAGCCCCGTCGGCCGTGAGCCTCAGGGACGGTTGTCTTATCTGCTGCCGGCCGATGTGCATCGCGCATGGCTTGTGGTGATGGGCGCACCCACAATGCATTGGCGCACTGATACGGGCGAGGCAGCATCGTCGGTCACTTGGCCCTATCGCTACAAATTGCAGTGATGTCGCGGTCTTTTGGCCGATGTGACAGGCGGTTTGTCGGCCAAAGCTTCGTTGACGAAACAAAATTGTGTACCTTTGGGCATCCGAAAACACACTCCGATGAACCGAATCTTACACCTCCAACTGAATTTTTTCCTGACGTGCCTGCTGCTGACGGTGGCGGGTGCGTCACCTGTCGTGCCGCTGCGTGCTGCCACTGACGGCGGATTCAAGTTCCGCCACATCACCATCGACCAGGGATTGCCGTCCAACTGGGTGGGTGCTCTGTTGCAAGATCGCGACGGCTTGGTCTGGGTCGGCACCAGCTATGGCCTGTGCAGCTACGACGGCATGAATTTCCGCCACATTGCGGGTTCGGGCAACACGTCGGGCGTGTTTGCCCTGCACGAGACGGACGAAGGAATCTGGGCCGGGCGCGACAATGGCCTGTTCCGCTACGACCGCGCGTCGGACAGCCTGATGCAGGAGAATCCGGTCACTGGCAACGGGATGCGCATCACATCGCAGGTGAACTGGATTGGCAGTGACCGACAGCAGAACATCTGGTTATCCACTTTCGGACAGGGAATTTTCCGGTACACACCCTCCACGCGCAGTCTGCGTCAGTATCTGTTGCCCGGTCATGGCACGCAAGTGGCTGGAATGTTGGTCGATGCCGACGGACAAATCTGGGCCATTGGCAAGGCTGCCCAAAACGACGGCATCGTGCGTCTGAACCGCGCTACCGACCAGTTCGAGTGCGTGCCGGTGTTCGACCAGCATGGCAATCCTGTCGATACGCGTGGCCTTGCCTTGTTGCAGGGCAGTGACGGCACAATATGGGTCGGCACGTGGGACAATGGAGTCGTCGGCTTCGATCCGCACACTTCGCGTGTCATCGACCGTATCACGCCGCAGCAGAGGCCGCTCAGTCACATCCATTCGCTGCTGGAATATGCGCCCGGCATAATCTGCATCGGCTCCGACGATGGCCTTACGCGCTACGACTCCCGTTCCCACAAGTTGCATCATTTTGTGCCCGACGAGCTCGACCGCCATTCGCTCAACGACCAGTTCGTCTATCCGCTGATGCGCGACCAGGAGGGCGGCCTCTGGGTGGGCACTTACTATGGTGGCCTCAACTACGCGAATCCGCAGTCGGAGGTGTTCCGCACCTACTTGCCGTCGGCCTTCAACAATTCGATTCATGGCAACATCATCAGCTGTTTCTGCGAAGATGGCGACGGCAACATCTGGATTGGCAGCGATGACGGCGGTCTGTCTTGCTTCCGCAATGGCATTTTTACGCATAGCGAGGGCGAAAAGTCGCGTAACATCCACGCGCTTTGCCTGCACGACGGCGAACTTTGGATCGGCACCTACACTGGCGGCGTCGATGTGATGAACCTGTCCAATGGCCGCGTTCGTCATTTTGCCGAATTGCTCGACCCATACGACAACTCGTTGGGCAACAGCTGCTACGCGATTTTCAACGACCGCCAGAACCGACTTTGGGTGGGTACCTACACCGGACTGTGCCTCTATGACGACAAGAGCGGCCTTTTCATCAGCCGACAGGATTTCGGTGCCACGCCCTACAGCATCTGCCAGGACCGACAGGACAACATCTGGTGCAGCACCGACGGCAATGGCATTTGGCGTATGGATGCCAAGAGCGGCGATTGGAAGCAGTATCGCGATGCGTCGGGCAAAAATGTAAACAACACGGTCAATTCGGTGTGCTGTGACAGCGAGGGCCGTCTTTGGGTGGGCTCGCAGGACGGTTTGCTGCGCTTCGATGCCGAGGCCAACGTCTTCGGCCTGGTCGAGCGGCTGGGCGACTTCCCCGACGTACAGTCTGTCGTGGCTGACGGTAATGCCCTCTGGGTGGCCACTACGCGAGCCCTGATTCGCTATATGCCCGATTTGCACGACTCGGTGCAGGTATTCACGTCGGGCAATGGCCTGAACAGTACGTCCTATCAGCCCGATGCCATCCTGTGTGCCTCCGATGGCCGTATCTGTCTGGGCACGACGCAGGGAATGCAGACGTTTTATCCGTCGCGCATCCGTCTGAATCGCGTAGCGCCACGGGTCATCTTCACTGGTCTGGATCTTGGCCCGAACGATGCCGACGGCGACATGGCCGACAGGCAGTTCCGCCAGATGCGGGCGTCGCGGCAGATTGAACTTGGACACCGTTACAACTCCATCGGCATCAGTTTCGCGGCATTGAGCTATGCCTGTCCGTCGCAGAACCAGTACGCCATCTGGCTTGAGGGCTTCAATTCCGACGGCCAATGGCAGCACATCGGCAATCAGAACTGGGTCAACTACACAAACCTCGCTCCAGGTACATACGTGCTGCATGTGCGCGCGGCCAACAACGACAATGTGTGGAGTGCGGCCGATGCCGAGTTGCGAATCATCGTCCATCCGCCTTTCTATTGGACCACCACGGCGCGTGTCGTCTATGTGCTTCTGGCATTGCTTGTCATCGGCCTTCTTCTTTGGCTGATGTTGCATCGCAACAACATTCGCCATTTGCAAGAGATGGAAAACCTGCGTCACCAGAATGAACAACGGCTGCACGAGGCTCGTATGCGGTTCTTCACCACCATCGCCCACGAGATACGTACGCCTGTGTCGCTCATCATTGCGCCGTTGGAGAAGGTGCGCCGTCAGTCGGCCATGTTCAGCAGTTCTGTGAACGAAGATCTCGCCGTCGTGGAACGCAACAGCCGCCGCCTGCTCGAGTTGGTCAATCAATTGCTCGACTTCCGCAAGGTTGAAAGCGGAATGACCGACCTCGTGCTGCAACCCTGCGCTGCGGCCCCTTTGCTTCAGTCAATTGCCGAAAGGTTCCGCCCGAGCTTCGAGGAGCGTGGCATTGCCTTGCAGGTGGCGTTGCCCGATGCCGATTTCTCGCCCTGCATCGACCGCGAAGCCATCACCAAGATGGTCAGCAATCTGCTTTCGAACGCATTGAAATACACGCGCGACCGCGTTCTGCTGTCATGCAAGGTCTTGCCCGATGTGCAGCAATGGCTTATCTCTGTGACCGACAACGGCCCTGGCATCCGAGCCGAGGAGCGGAAGAAGGTTTTCCAGCCTTTCTATCAGGCCAACGAGAACAAGCCAGGTACGGGCATCGGCCTCTCAATCGTGAAAGCTGTGGTCGAGGCGCATCGGGGAACTGTCAGCATCGAGTCTGAGCCGGATTCCGGCACCACATTTACAGTCTCTTTGCCGGCTGATTTGCCAGCCAGTGCAGCTCTTGTTACGGGCGAAGCTAAGGCCGTGCCCGATGTTCCGGCTTCGTCGGCCGAAACTATGTCGGCTCAGCCCGCCGCAGAGCCTGCCGAAGGTTACGAAAAGGCGTGGACACTGCTCGTCGATGACAATGATGACATGCTGCATTTCTTGTCCGACAGCATGAAGCCTTATTATAACCTACTGACGGCGACCGACGGTGCTCAGGCTCTCCGTCTGCTTGAAAAGCATCAGGTCAGTCTGATTGTGAGCGACTGGATGATGCCCGTCATGGATGGCGAGGAATTGTGCCGCCGTGTGCGCAATAATCCTCAGACCAGCCACATTCCGTTTATCATGCTTACGGCCAAGACCGACGATGCCTCGAAGGTGCGCGGAATGGATTGTGGAGCCGATGCCTACATCGAAAAAACGTTCTCGCTCGATTACTTGCAGGCTTGCATCGGCAATCTGTTGGAGTTGCGCCGTATGTTGTGGCGCCGCTTCTCGCAGCAGTCGTCAACGCCTATCACCGAGATGGCTGGCTCGCCGCTCGACAGCGATCTGCTGCTTCGCATGGAACGAATCATCGAAGAGAATCTGGCCAACAGCGACTTGTCGGTCGATCTCTTGGCGCAGGAGTTGGGCATCAGCCGTTCAGGCCTTTTTGCCAAAATCAAGACGCTGAGTGACGTATCGCCAAATGAGATGATTCAAGCCATTCGACTCAAAAAAGCGGCCGCACTGCTCTCCAAAGGCGGTCATCGCATCAGCGAGGTCTGCTATATGGTTGGTTTTAGTAGTCCGTCATACTTTTCGAAATGTTTTCAGAGGCAGTTCGGCGTCAAGCCGGGCGAGTATCAGCAGCCGACAGAGTAATTCCGAAGTTCTACCTTTATGTTTTTGCGGCCGATGCCCCTATCCGACAAACGGGTAGAGACGTGGCACGCCGCGTCTCTTGGGTGGCATTCCGTCTTTTCGCATGAGAAGACTCTGCGGGGCGTTCTTTCTGAGCACGATTGTCATTCTGAGCGCGAGCGAAGAATCTCTTTTGGGTCTCTCGCAGAGTTTATGGAGTAGAAAGGAGTTGTGTCAGAAATTAGTGCTGTAACCTACCCAATCGTGGCCTCGCTTGAAAGAAAGTGAACTCGGTTTCACATCAAACACCACTTTCTTTCTTCGTGATTCTCACGATTGTATGGCCGGCTACTCCACTATGGCCTTCCCCCCTCCGCCGTATAGAGGGCGTACCAAGCAACCTTTTCATCGAACTCACGTTAACATAATGTCATAACACGAGAGGCTCAACAATCCTTTGTCAGTTTCTATATTGACATCGTAGCCATCTCTCCTCTCACAAACGGCAAACCCTAATATCTGACAAAAGAATTCATCCCCTCTCAAGCATGCACTATTAATACGAGAAAGCTCCATATGGAGCCGTCTGTTCTCGACATTATCTGTACCGGATTTCTTAATCAGCAAATCCATGTGCCACCAGTCGTCCGAATAACGAATTCCATAAATATAGAATCCGTTCCAATCAAAACCATTCAGTTGTATATTTTTCATCGCCAATAATTCTATGACTATTACCACCTTCCTGCTTGGGATCTTCTGGTGTATTTATAAAAAACTTCGAACACTTCAATTGAATGAATCCGATACAAACCATATCGAAATTAATCTGCACTATATAACCCTCTTTAGTCTTGAGATAAGAGAATCCTGTAATTTCCAACTGTCCACACCAATTTTCATAATTAGGACTCTTCGCTATTTCAAGATTGAAATCGGAGCAGTTTTCACAAATCAACTCCAAATAAGGGTCACCCTCGCACCAGTCTGCGAGAAACTTCGTCACTCCTAATGACGAATCACTCTCCATGGAAATAAGATGACTCTCATAGAGATTTACGTGATCTGTTTCTTCATTTAAAAACAACATACCAAAAAATTGTTACTGAATTTTTATTGCCGCACCATTTCCGTCCTTTCTTCGGTGGCAACGACCTCCCTGCCCCTGAGGGTGAGACATGTCTTGTGCGTTGCACGCAACTTGCGGCCATCCGAATGCATCACTGCTTTTTGGCCAATGTGCCAATGACAATCCATTGGCCGAAATTCGGTCAAAACTGTTGCAAGCATATATTGATTACAGTTGCGCATAAAATTCGATTTGGCAAACCTCGCAAACCACATTTTGGATGATGCGGTTGCGAAAAGAATTAATCCTTTTATTTATGCTTCTGCTTCACTTGTGTATTTTGTTTAGTTCTACAAGAGAGAACCCTTTTTCTACCAATTTAATTGTATTATCATTTTCTGACAATTCATACAAGCATTGGTAAGGATCGAAAGAACCTGACCATATTTGTCGTGAAAACATCTCGTCTATCAATAATGTCGGCATAAAGGATAAAGACCCCAAAATATTGTGAATTTTTGCTTTCTCCTTTCTATTCTTTGCATATATGCATAGATTCATGTCCCCATTGTGTATGTAACCATAAAAGTTCGGATGTATCTTATTCCTATCTTTGTCAGAACATGCAATCGGAATATACCTCTCATTGCCAATAATCCAAATGTAATATTTGCCTTTATAATGGTAGATGCTTATACTGTGGAACAAGAACCTTTCCACATAAAAATCTCCTGCATCTGGATGATAAGACATCCGAGAACATATTGAGTCATAATGATAAAGAATGGATTCCAAATACTGATTTTTCGTACAATTCAACTCACTTCTTGATTGTCTAATCGAATCATAATTACAGAAAATCGAACCTATAAAACTATTAGAACCTTCATATTTCCCTTCTTGAGGATAAACAAAAAGTGCATTTACCCAAAGCAAGATAAAAAATATCGACTTTTTCATAGTCATTATTTTATTAATTTTTCATAATCGTTTCTGCCTCCAATTGGAATGCTTCCATTTGTTTCATTATGCCGAAAGGATAATAGTGTGTCCGCTGCGACACAGAGCTTCTGTAGAAGTCGTTCAACACTACCGCACGGTTGTTGCCCTGATAGTCCTGTACACAAAGGTTTTGCATGAAAATACGTTTTTCATTAAATGTCGCAAAGATACACGAATCAAAAAATCATTGCAAATATTTCGATCGTTTTTCATTGAAAACGAGTGTCATGAATGTCATTAACGATCTTGACATTGGCCATAAAAATAGCGTTTTTCATTTTCTTAATGACATTCGTGACATACATTTTTTCGACTGTAGCACTGTAGCGTGCGACGCACCGAGCCGAATCCAGTGACGCTGAGGGTATTATCTGCCTATTATCCGGTATTATAACAGACAACCTTTTCGGGATGACTGTCAACTTTTCCAGAAAACAACCATAAAACAGCGGGTAGGGGTGCGCAAAATCGGCCAAAAGCGTTGCAAGCTACAATGCTACAGATGAAATTTTGAGTGCAGAGGAAAGAGATTCTTCACTGGCGTTCAGAATGACATCAGTACGGATTTGGTATTTTCCACGTAGAGACGCGCCATGGCACGTCTCTACTGCCGTCGGACAAGGGTCGTCGGACAGGGGCATTGGTCACAAAAAAAGTGACGGCGAGGGTATTGGCAGCCTATTGGGAGGTACTGGAATTATTGCAGCAGCGCAATCAGCCCGCTCACGCCCATGTAGGCATAGATGATTTTGCGCAGCGTTTTGATTGGAATCCTGTTGAATACAAGTCCGCCAATCCAGGTACCCAGAAAGACTGTCGGCAGACAGAAGCACCATGCCCAACCGACCGTCGGCGTGAGGAAGCCGAGGTGCGCGCGGTAAATCGACATCATTCCGTTGCCAATCAGGAAAAAGCACTGCGCCAATGCCATATACTCCTCCTTGTGGTCGGTCGATGACAGGAAATAGAGCACCGCCGGAGGTCCCTGCATACCGAACAGGCCGCCCATCGCACCCGAAATTGTTCCCATCGAAACCTGCATCGTCATTGTTGGGCGTATGTGTATCCTGTCGTTGAAAAAGAAGAACCAGATGCTGGCCAGAATGAGCATACCGCCCAAAATGTGTTTCAGCATCCCGTCGCCCACCTTGTCGAGAAACTGGATGGCAATCCACGACACAATCAGGAACGTGATGAGAATCGGCAGCAGTTTCTTCCACACGATGAACTTGTACATTTTCCACACGATCACTACCGATGTCATGATGGCAAGCAGACCACTCAACGTGAGCGCCTCCGGATAGGTCGGCAACAGGTAGGGCAGTATTGTCATGATGAAAATGCCGAATCCGAAGCCCGAGACGCGTTGCACAAAGGCGGCACCGACGCTCGACAGCATGAGCAGAACAATGGTTGTTGCGTCCATATATTTTTATATGTGTTGTATTTTCGTTTCTTTGGGCGATGTCTCCCGCTTGTTGCACAGATATACACCAGCGATGGTGACTGCGCAACCCACAATGGCCGGCCACGTAACGCGTTCGCCAAGCAATATGGCACCCATCCAGAGCGATGTGACGGGATTGAAGTAAAGATAATTGCTCGCAGTGACGACGGTGAGCCGTTTGCAGACGATGTTCCACGTCAGGAAACAGCCAAGCGAGGCTATGACCGACAGGAAAAACAGCGTAGTGACAACTTCCGGATTCGCCAGCAGTTGCCAGTTTATGGCCGATGCCTGAATCAGGTTCGACTGTCCGTGTGCGATGTCGGAGATGCAGACCGGCAGCATGGTCACGACGCCCCAAAAGAAGACCTTCCGTGTGATGATGTCGCTTGTGTAGCGTCTGTCGAGCACGTTCAGAATATTGCTGTAGGCCGACCAGAACAGGGCTGCACACGCGCTGAGCAGAATCACCCACGGGTTGTCGTCGAGCACGAACACGCCATTCAACACAACCATCGACACGCCGAGCAGTGCTGTGGCCGACCCGATGATGAACTTGGCCGAGAGGTGGCTGTCGTGCCAGATTGTGCGATGCAGAAGTGCCGTCAGAATTGGGCAGGTGCAGACGATGAGGGCTACGGTCGATGTGAAGTTCGTCAGCTTAATCGCGTAGTTCTCGCTCAGGAAGTAGAGGCTTCCGCCAGATATGCCGGCACATAGGAACAAGATTTCGTCGCGCCAGCTCTTGGGCCACATCCTTTTGTGGCTGAATGGCAGCATCAGGAGATATGCAAGCATGAACCGCAAAATCATAATTTCGGCAGGGCTTAGTCCTGCTGAAATCAGTATGCTGCTTGCTGCAAATGTCGAGCCCCAGATGCAGGCTGTGACAAGTGCCAGAATGTGCCAAATCATTTTCGTTCGCTTTTATATATATAATGTGCCGGAACCTTAAATTTTGTGGCATGTGCAGACGCGCGGTGTCGGCCATACCTTTTTGCTTTTTTTTTTGAGGAAAAATGCTGCCCTAAAAAAGCGGCGCAAAGATAGCGTTTATCGGCCCGAAAAACAAACGTAACGAGCTATTTTGTGTTGTAAAGATGTCAAAAGGAAGTAAATCGGCATGTAAAAATGATGTTTTTGGGAATTATTCGCAGTTTGCGAAACTCAAACAGTTTGGAAAGTGTATCTTTGCAAGCCGATTTGCGAGAGATACCCCAAAATCGGGGTCGTAAAGACGGTGGCATCCTCGACGAGCTTGTCCGTAAATCGAGGCACTGTCAGGTAGAATATTAACTATTTAAATCCAATCTCAACAGTGGATACTTTATCTTACAAGACCATTTCTGTGAATAAGGCAACTGCGCAGAAAGAGTGGGTTGTGGTAGACGCTACTGACCAGGTTATGGGTCGTCTTTGCGCAAAGGTCGCTAAGATCCTTCGTGGAAAGTATAAGCCAAGCTTTACCCCAAATGTTGACTGCGGCGATAATGTCATTATCATCAACGCAGAAAAAGTGACTATGACCGGCAATAAGTGGACTGAGCGTGAATGGCTCACCTTTACCGGCTATCCGAGCGGACAGCGCGTTCATACCGCTGCCAGCGTAACCGCCAAGAATGGCTATGCTGCCCTCTTCAAGATTGTGCTCAAGGGTATGCTGCCAAAGAACAAGTTGGGCGCACAGCTTCTGAAGAACATCCGTGTTTACGAGGGTTCTGAATATAAGGAAGTTGCTCAGCAGCCTAAGGTAATCGATATTAACACTCTTAAGTAATTAGACAGGTATGGCAGAAGTAATCAATGCAATTGGCCGTCGTAAGGCTGCTGTTGCCCGTGTTTATGTTGCTGCTGGTGCTGGTAACATCACCATCAACAAGAAGGATCTTCAGAGCTATTTCCCATCGTCTATCCTTCAGTTTATCGTTAAGCAGCCTCTCAACGAGATCGGTGTTGCTGAACAGTATGATGTAAAGGTTAACCTTAAGGGTGGTGGCTATAAGGGTCAGGCTGAGGCTCTCCGTCTTGCAATTGCTCGCGCTCTCGTTAAGATTGACGCTGAAAGCAAATCTGCACTCCGCAAGGCAGGCTTCCTCACTCGTGATGCCCGTATCGTTGAACGTAAGAAGCCAGGTCGTCCAAAGGCACGTCGTCGCTTCCAGTTCAGCAAGCGTTAATATTTTTGGCCGCGTGAAGCGTGCTGATGTATTTACGCGTTTAGTATCTAAATCCGTCAGGACCCTGTGTGTTGCAGACTACCTGCGGATTGCATAACAAAGAATGTAAACAAAAAAAACAACAGACAATTATGTCACGTACAAATTTCGATCAACTTTTGGAGGCCGGCGTTCACTTCGGACACCTCAAGAGCAAGTGGAACCCAGCAATGGCTCCTTACATCTTCATGGAGCGTAACGGCATCCATATCATCGATCTTAATAAGACAGTTGCTAAAATCGACGAGGCAGCTGAACAGCTCAAGGCTATTGCCAAGAGCGGCAAGAAGGTGCTTTTCGTCGCTACTAAAAAGCAGGCCAAGGAGGTCGTAGCCGAGAAGGCTCAGGCCGTTGGTATGCCATATGTTATCGAGCGTTGGCCAGGCGGTATGCTTACCAACTTCGCCACAATCCGTAAGGCTGTGAAGAAGATGGCTAACATCGACAAACTCTTGAACGACGGAACTTACGATAAACTTTCCAAGCGTGAGAACCTCCAGATTCGCCGCAAGCGCGCCAAGTTGGAGAAGAACCTCGGCTCTATCGCCGACCTTACTCGTCTGC